>JAADFN010000182.1 GCA_013152895.1 Acidobacteriota bacterium
TCCTCGCGATCCCCTCCCCTCAAAGCAATGCTGCGATCCGCCCCAACGAAGCGATAAGCCCGGGGCGGGGCGCCAGCCCCGGCGGGATTGATCCTGAGCCGGCCGGCACGCTCGCGTGCAGGACGGGTCAGGGTCGAGACCGCGGGCCGGCCACAGGCCGGGCCTCCCGGGCGTGGACCGGGCCTCCCGGGCGCACACGTCTCGCATCCAGGACCACCGGGAATGCCCGAGGCTGGGCGCCGGCTGGCCTTGTGAAGTCAAGCTACACCCCGTACACGTCAGCGCGCAGTGACGCTCCGGATGACCTCGTACAGCGGTTTGAGCTTCCCGTACATCTTGAGGTACACCCCCTGGTAGAGCCGCTGATACGTCGCGTGGGCGATGGGGTTGGGTTCGAAAACCTGCCTCGTGCGGGTCATGGCGCCGACGGCCGTTTCGAAGTCGGGGAAAAGGCCGAGCCCGACCGCCGCATCGATCGCGGCGCCCAGACCCGACGCCTCCGTTACGTGCGGACGAGAGGTGCGAAGGCCGAAGATGTCGGCCGTCACCTGCAACGCCTGGTCGCTCTGGGATCCTCCCCCCGCGACCCGCAGCTCACGCACGCGTACCTTCGACCGGCGCTCGGTGCGCTCGAGCCCCTCGCGCAACGCGTACGCCAGGCCCTCGAGGATGGCGCGGTAGATGTGCGCGCGGGTATGCACGTCCGAAAACCCGATGATCGCGCCGCGCGCTTCCGGGCCGGGCACCTTGACGCCGGGCGACCAGAACGGTTGCAGGATCAGCCCTTCCGAGCCGGCCGGGATGCCGGCGATCAGCTCGTCGAAAATCGTTTCAGGGGCCACGCCGCGTTTCTCTGCGATTCGCGCTTCTCGCTGCCCGAACTCCCGCTTGAACCAGGAAACCAGCCAGAACCCGCGGTAGATCTGGACCTCCAGCGCGTAGGCACCCGGGACGGCCGCCGGGTACGGTGGCACGAACGGCATCGGCTCGATGTACCGCCTGTGGAACGTATTGACCGTCGCCGTCGTGCCGTAGCTCAGGCAGGCGATCTCGGGTTCGAGCGCTCCCGAGCCGAGGACCTCGCACGCCTTGTCGGCCGCCGCGGCGATCAGCGGCAGCCCTGCGGGGATCCCCGTCGCCTTCGACGCCGAAGCCGTGATCTCGCCCAGCGGCTCCGCCGGCTGGACGAGCTCGGGGAGCATGCCGGGACGGATTCCCGTCGCCTCCCACCTCCAGTCGTGCGGGCCGGCCCAGCGTTGCTTCTTGTAGTCGAACGGGAGATAGCCAACCTGACACGCGAGGGAATCCCGCCAGGCGCCCACGAGCCGGTGCGTCAGGTATCCCGAGAGGAACACGAGCTTCGCCGTCCGTTCCCAGATCTCGGGCTGATGGGTCCGGATCCAGTTGCTCTCCGCCTCGGCCTTGAAGTAGGCCGCCGTTTCCGCCATGCCGACGAGCCGCAACAGCAGGCCCCATCCGCCGCGCACCGGGGGCAGCCCCTCCGTACGCCGCTGGTCCAGCCACACGATCGCAGGCCTCAGGGGCCGCTCGTCCTCGCCGATCGAGATCACCGTGTTTCGCTGGGTCGTCAGGGCAACGCCCGCGACGGAGTCGGCCCCCACCGGGCTCGTCCTCCACAGCTCGCGGCACGCGGCGCAGAGAGATCGCCAGTAGTACTCGGGGTCCTGCTCAGCCCAGCCTGGCTCGGGAGAAACGTACGCCTCCAGCGGTACCCGGGCGCCCGCCACGAGGGTGCCGGCGAGGTCGAAGAGCAGGGCGCGAACGCTCTGCGTTCCGTTATCGATGGCCAGGATATGCTGCCGCATCGCCGCTCCGCGCGCCTACTCGTGCGTGCCCCCGTACTTCTTGCGCAAGACCTTCTTGTCGATCTTGCCAACGCTCGTCTTTGGAATCTCGTCGACGAGCTCGTAGCGGTCCGGCACCGCCCAGCGGATCAGCGTGCCCTGGGCGACGTACCGCTCGAGGTGCTTCTTGAGATCCTCGGCCGTCAGCTTGCCGCGCCATCCCTCCCGGGGCACGATGACGGCGAGCGGCCTCTCGTCCCACTTGGGATCGGGAACGCCGATGACGGCGGCCTCCAGCACCCCTTCGTGGAGACTGAGCAGGTTCTCGAGATCGAGCGAGACGATCCACTCGCCACCGCTCTTGATGACGTCCTTCAGTCGGTCGACGATCTGCACGTAGCCATGATCCTTGAAATGCGCGACGTCGCCGGTGTGAAGCCACCCCCCTTCCCAGAGCTTCTCGGAACGTTCGGGCTCCCTCAGGTAGGCCTCCGTCAGCCAGGGGGCGCGAACGACGATCTCGCCCGTCGCACGAGAGTCCGGTTCGACGTCGTTGCCGTGCTCGTCGACGATGCGCATGTCGACGAGCGGCACCGGGAATCCGGTGCTGACCTCGACGTCGCCCTTCGCATCCTCGTCCCAGTCATCCATGAACGGCTTGAGGAAGGCCAGCGTCAGGACCGGCGCCGTCTCCGACAGGCCATACCCCGCGTAGATCGTGATCCCGAGCTTGCGGGCCGCGAGGGCGAGCCCCTTCGGCAGCCGGGCGCCCCCGATGACGATCTTCCAGCCGGGGAACGTCAGCCCGTGCCTTTCAGCAGCCGTGACGACCATCTGGAGAATGGTCGGCACGCAATGGGTGAGGGTGACGCCTTCCGTCTTGACGAGCTTCGCCAATAGCTCGGGCTCGTACCGGCCGGGATAGACCTGTTTCATGCCCATCAGGGTCGCCACGTACGGCACGCCCCACGCATGCACGTGGAACATCGGCGTCAACGGCATGTAGATGTCGCGCGTGTTCGCCGATCCCCGGCCCCCGAACCCCGCGAGCGACACGGCGAGCGAAAGCGTGTGGAGCACCAGTTGCCGCTGGGTGAAGTACACCCCCTTCGGCTTGCCCGTGGTCCCGGTCGTGTACGCCAGCGTCGCCCGCGTGTTTTCGTCGAGATCGGGCAACGCCTCGAGCGGTTTCGCCCGTGCGAGGAGCGTCTCGTACTCGTCCGAGGCGACGGGCGTCTCGGGAGCCTTCGGCCCGTCGGTCAGGATCACGAAACGGCGGACGTGGCTCAACTCCGGCCGGAGCTTCTCGACCAGCGGAAGGAAGTCCTCGTGGAAGAGAAGCACGTCGTCCTCGGCGTGCTTCATCGTGTAGAGCAGGTCGCCCGGGGAAAGCCTCGGATTGATCGTGTGCATCACCGCACCGACCCCTGGAATGGCAAAGTACATCTCCAGGTACCGGTTGCTGTCCCACTCGATGACGCCAACCGTCTCGCCCGGTTTCACGCCGAGCTCTCCCGTCAGCGCGCCGGCCAGCCGGAGGATCCGCGCATAGACGTCCCTGTACGTCATGCGCAGCGAATCGCGGTAGACGATCTCCTGGTCCGGCGCCCAGCGGACGCCGTGCTCGAGCAGATGCTTGAGCTGCAACTGATAGCGGTACGTGCTCATCTTCGGCCCCCATTCTTCAAACGGCGTCCGGCCCCGAGAACCGACCCTCGCCGCCCGTTTCTGAACTCTGCCTGACATCATATCACCCGGGGTTCGCGACCGGGCGGCCGCATGGATCGCGGGGGCGCCGCCCCGATCGGAGGTGGCGCGGGACCGGAGGCTCCTGCATAATGGCCCCGCATGGGACGACGTAACGTGACCGCGCGTCTGGCCGCCCGGCGGGATCTGACGGAGGATTCATTCAGCCTCCGTCTCCGGCTGGAGGGAGCTTTCGACCGGCCCATCCCCGGGCAGTTCGTGATGATTCGTCCTGCGGGGGGCTCGCAGCCGTTCTGGCGGCGCGCCTTTTCCGTGGCCGGGTTCGAGACGGACGGCGCGGGCGGCTGGCTCGATCTGATGGTCAAGATCGTCGGACCCGCAACGCAGGCGTGGCACGAGCTTCCCCTCCACACGCCGGTCGAGGTACTCGGGCCGCTCGGCGCCGGATACCCGGTCGACCAGGCTCACGGGAGGCTGGCGCTGATCGCGGGCGGGATCGGCCTGCCGCCGCTCGTATACGCGATCCCCGGGCTGGCCCGTCGCGGGGTCCGGTGGGATCTCTACCTCGGCGCCGCGACGGCGTCCCGGCTGGTCGGGCTCGAGGAATGTTCCAGGCTCGCCGACACGTCGGGGGGGCGCATCATCATCGCGACCGATGATGGCTCGGCGGGCGAGCGCGGCCTCATCCCCGTCGTCCTCGAACGGCGCATCGATGCCGGCGAGCTCTACGATTCGCTCTGGTCGTGCGGACCGATGGCGATGCTGCGCGCCGTGGCGGAGGTGGCCCGGCGTCGACACATCGAGGCCCAGCTCGCCCTCGAGGAGCGGATGGCGTGCGGCCTCGGGGTGTGCCTCGGCTGCGTCGTTCCGGCGGCCGGCGGGGGTCACCTGCGCGTCTGCCGGGAGGGGCCGGTCATTGACGCCTCCCGCATCGATTGGAGCCGGATGTGACGACGCCCGATCTTTCCGTGACCGTCGGGGGCCTGGAGCTCGCCAACCCGGTCCTGGCCGCCTCCGGGACATTCGGCTACGGCCTCGACCTCGACGACCTCTGCCCCCCCGAACGCCTCGGCGGGGTCGTGACGAAGGGGCTCAGCCCGAAGCCGAAGGCCGGTGCACCGATGCCCCGGATCGCCGAGACGGCGTGCGGCATGCTCAACGCCATCGGCCTGGAGAACGTCGGCGTCGACGCGTTTTGCCGGGACACGCTCCCCACTCTCGTCGAGCGGGGCGTCACGGTGATCGTCAACGTTTTCGGTGCGTCCCCCGCCGAGTACCGCGCCGTCATCCAACGGTGCGAAACGGCCGGCGGAATCGCCGGCTACGAGCTCAACGTCTCCTGTCCGAACGTATCGTCGGGAGGGATGGAGTTCGGTCACGACCCGGCGCTCCTGGAGGAGCTCACCCGCCTGTGCCGGGACGCGACCCGGCGGCCGCTCTGGGTCAAGCTCTCGCCGAACGCGCCGGATCTCGTCGCCACGGCCCGGGCCGCCGTGGCGGGAGGGGCCGACGCCCTGAGCCTCATCAACACGATCCGCGGCATGGCGATCGATCCGTACCGGCGCAGGCCGGAGCTGGCGCGAACGTTTGGCGGCCTCTCGGGGCCCGCCGTCTTGCCAATTGCACTTCGCATGGTCCACGAGGTGCATCGTGCCCTCCCCGCCGTGCCCCTGGTGGGCCTCGGCGGCATCGAGACCGGGCTCGACGCCGTTCGTTTCATGCTGGCCGGAGCGTCCGCGGTCCAGGTGGGCACCGCGACGTTCCGCCGGCCGGACACGATGCTCCGGATCATCGACGAGCTCGCGGCCTACTGCCGCAAAACGAACACCGACCGGGCCGCCTCTCTCACCGGCGCCCTTGAGGAGATCTCATGAATACCTCGTCGCGCAAGCTGTGCGCCGCTCTCGACGGGAGCGATCGCGACTGGATCGTCTCGATGGCAGCCACCCTCGCCCCACACGTGGGGTGGCTCAAGGTCGGCCTGGAAGCGTTCACCGCCCACGGACCCGGGCTGGTCCAGGAGCTGGCGGCGGGCGGCGCCAACGTCTTCCTCGATCTCAAGCTCCACGATATTCCGAATACCGTGAGACGCGCGGCCGCCAACTGCGCATCCATCGGCGCCGGGATGTTCAACGTGCACGCCTCCGGGGGAAGCGCCATGCTGCGCGCCGCCCGCGAGGGAGCGCGCGAAGGGGCGAAGAACGAGCCGCCCGTGGTGCTCGCGGTCACCGTGCTGACCAGCCTGGACCGGGTGGCGCTCGATGAGCTCGGCGTCGAACGGGATCCCCAGGAGCTCGTCGTCAGGTGGGCGCGGATGGCCCAGGACGCGGGGCTCGACGGGGTGGTCGCCTCGGCCAGGGAAGCCGCCGCCATCCGCGCGGCCTGTGGCCCGGGCTTCACGATCGTCACACCGGGGATCCGGCCCGCATGGGCGGCCTCCGACGATCAGCGCAGGATCGTCACGCCCGCCGCCGCCATCGCCTCGGGCGCGGACATCCTGGTCATCGGCCGCCCGATCACCCGTGCGGACGAGCCCGCCGCCGCGGCCCGGAGGATCCTCGAAGAGATGGCCGGAAGCTTGTAACCGCCGGCCTTCGCAGGGCACCCCTGCCGGCGCGCCCAGATCGACTCAGACCCAAGATGAGCGATTCTCACCGGCGAACCATCCGGCAGAATCACGCATCCTTGGTCAGAATAATCGTGAGGTGAAGTCGTGCACCTTGTGCCAGTGGTAGGTGTAGAACGGATACTTGATCGCCAGATCGTAGGTCACGACGATACGGATGTATTGAGAATTGCGTTCGATGCGAATGTTCTTGGGCCCGACCGGCAGATCGAGCGATTGCGCCTTCTGGAGAATCCGCCCACGGATCACCGAATTCGTGTATGTCGGGATGTTGGCGCGGGCGGCCAGCGCTTCGATCTCTTTTTCCATGTCGCCCATGCTGATGACGACCGGAATCGTCTTGATGGCGACGACGACCGCAACCGCCAGGACGATCAGGGCGATGAAACACCCAACGTTGATCTGGCCCGATTCGAAACGGATCCTGTGCATCTCGACCTCCTCCAGACCGGTGCTCTCTAGATAATACCTCAGCGGATGAACTTGAAGGTCCGGTTCCAGCGCGTTCTGGTGAAGAAGTGCAGGAAGACGTTGGCGAGCTGTTTGAACCGGTGTCCGAATCCGCGCCAGCGCCAGTCGTTCGGCCTGGCCTCCCACGACCAGTAGATCAGCACCGCCCGGCCCTGGAGATAGCTCCTCGGCACGGGTCCCCAGAAACGCGAATCCAGGGAGTTGTCCCGGTTGTCGCCCATGCAGAAGATGGTCCCGGGAGGGACGGTGTACGGTCCGAAGTTGTCCCTCAAGCGCAGGCTCGGGGGCACCATCGGGGAATCGGGATAGGTCATCGGATCCTTGTGGATGACGTACGGCTCCTTTTGGAGCTTTCCGTTGATGTAAAGAGCCTTGTGCCGAACCTCGACGACGTCCCCCGGCACGCCCACGCACCGCTTGATGAAGTCGCGCGAGGGATCCTCGGGAAACTTGAAGACCACCACGTCGCGCCTGCGCGGTTCGCGGAAGGGGAGCAGCTTGTCGATAATCGTGTGATAGTGCGGGCCATAGATGAACTTGTTGACAACGAGGTGATCACCGATCAGGAGACCGTTCTCCATCGATCCGGACGGGATCTTGAAATTCTCGAACACGAAGGTCCGCAAGAAAAGCGCGAAAATGACAGCCACCAGGATCGCCTCGTAATACTCGCGCGTCGCCGATTTCCTCATGAATCCTCCATCTTGAGCACCGCCAGGAACGCCTCCTGGGGCACTTCGACATGACCGATCTTCTTCATCCGCTTCTTGCCCTCTTTCTGCTTTTCGAGGAGCTTCTTCTTGCGGGTGATATCGCCGCCGTAACACTTCGCCAGCACGTTCTTTCTCAGCGCCTTGACCACCGCCCGGGAGATCACCCGCCGTCCGACGGCGGCCTGGATGACCACCTCGTAGAGCTGCCGAGGAATGACCCTCTTGAGCCTCGAGACGAGGGCCTGGCCGCGATTGTACGCCTGGTCGGCATGGACGATCACCGACAGGGCGTCGACGGGCTCGCCGTTGACAAGCACATCGAGCTTGACCATGTTCCCAGGCTCGTAGCCGATCAGCTGGTAGTCGAACGAGGCGTACCCCCGCGAGCAGCTCTTGAGCCTGTCGTAGAAGTCCATCACGACCTCGGCCAGCGGCAGGCGGTACTCGATCAGGACCCGCTGCGGTCCGACGTATTCCAGGCGTTTCTGCTCCCCCCGCCGCTCCTCGCACAGCTTGAGGATGGGGCCGACCGAGTCGGCCCGCGTCAGGATGGTCGCCTCGATCATCGGTTCGGCGATGGCGGCGATGGCGCCGGCATCCGGGAGATCCTTCGGGTTGTCGACCCAGAGCACCTCCCCGGCCGTGTTCTCCACCCGGTACCGGACGCTGGGCGCGGTCGTGATCAGGTTGAGGCCGAACTCGCGTTCCAGCCGCTGCTGGACGATCTCCATGTGGAGCAACCCGAGATACCCGCACCGGAATCCGAATCCCAGGGCCTGCGACGTGTCGGGCTCATAGCTCAGGGACGCGTCGTTGAGGCTCAGCTTGTCCAGCGCGTCCCGGAGGTCCTGGTAGTCGGCGGAATCGACGGGGTACAGGCCGGCGAAAACCACCGGCTTGGCCTCTTCAAAGCCGGGCAGTTGCGCCTGGGCCGGGTTCCGGTCGTCCGTGACGGTGTCGCCGACCCGCGTCTGGTGCAAATCCTTGATGTTGGCGAACATGAAGCCGACCTCGCCCGGTCCCAACCTGTCCTTCGGCTCCACCTTCGGCGTGAAGTGCCCCAGATCTTCAACATCGAACGCCGAACCTCCCGCCATGAAACGGATCTTCTGGCCTGTGCGAATCTCTCCCTCCCGCACGCGGATGAGGCAGCACACGCCCCGGTACGGGTCGTACCACGCATCGAAGAGGAGGGCGCGCAGCGGCCCCGCAACCTCGCCCTTCGGCGGCGGGACCTTCGCCACCAGGGCTTCCAGCACCTCGCGCACTCCCTCGCCCGTCTTGGCCGACACCTGGAGCGCCTCCTCGGCGGGCAAGCCGACCACCTGCTCGATCTGCTCCGCGACGCGGTCGGGATCCGCGGAGGGCAGGTCGATCTTGTTGATGACTGGAATGATTTCCAGGTCGTTTTCGAGCGCGAGGTACGCGTTGGCCAGGGTTTGCGCCTCGACTCCCTGGGTCGCGTCCACCACGAGAAGCGCTCCCTCGCACGCCGCGAGCGACCGTGAGACCTCGTAGGAGAAGTCAACGTGGCCGGGCGTGTCGATCAGGTTGAACAGGTAGCTCTCACCGTCGGCGGCCTCGTACGTCAGGTTGACGGCGTGCGCCTTGATCGTGATGCCGCGCTCCCGTTCGAGGTCCATGTCGTCGAGAAGCTGCTCCTTCATCTCCCGCGCCGATACCGCCGATGTCAGCTCCAGGATGCGATCGGCCAGGGTCGACTTCCCATGGTCGATGTGGGCGATGATCGAAAAGTTGCGGATCTTCGAAGTCTTCATCTGTTCCTGCGCATCCCGGGCGGCTGCCACTTCGTGCTCGGCCGGGCGTCGAAACGCCGCGGATCCTGCCGCTCGCCGCGCGCCCAGGCCAGTTGCCCCGCACGCGCGATCATCGCGGCGTTGTCGGTCGTCAGCGCGGGCGGCGGCAGCACGACCTCGATCCCGAGATCCCCCCCGGCCTCCTCGAGCCTGCGCCGGAGCAGGCTGTTGGCGGCCACCCCCCCGGACACGGTCACCATCTCGGGCCGATGCAGGCGGGCAAGCTCGGGCAGCGGCCGAAGCAGTTGGTCGACGACCGCCCGCTCGAATGACGCGAGAAGATCATACACCGGTCGGGGAACATCCTCCCCGGCGCCGGCGCCTTGGAGGCCCTGCGCACGGATCCAGCGGATCGCGGCCGACTTGAGCCCGGAGAACGAGAAGTCGAACGGCGCGTCCTTGATGCGGGGCCTGGGAAGCGGCACCGCCCCGGCATCGCCCCGCCTCGCCAGCCTGTCGACCACCGGGCCGCCCGGATATGGCAGCCCGAGCACCTGCGCGACCTTGTCGAAAGTCTCGCCGGCCGCATCGTCGCGCGTTCGCCCCAGGCGCTCGGCCGTACCCCCTGGACCCATCAGGTACCAGCTCGAATGGCCCCCGGACGCGACCAGGGCCAGCACCCTCTCGGGCATCGGTCGGGCAGGTGCCCCGTCAAGGGCGAGGAACGGTGAGACGAGGTGTCCCTGCAGATGATCGACGGCCACCAGTGGCAGGCGCCGTGCCCACGCGAACGCTGCCGCGAAACGGAGGCCGACCAGAAGTGCGCCGACGAGTCCGGGACCGGCCGTCACCGCGACCAGCTCGATCTCTCCGCTGGCGCTTTCGAGGGCCGGGGGAACCAGCAGGGGCAGCGCCTTGAGGTGCTCCCGCGAGGCCAGCTCGGGCACGACCCCACCGAAGGGGGCGTGGGCGGCGACCTGGCTCGCCAGGAGGTGCGTCTCCACCCGGCCATCGGCATCGATCACCGCCACGGCGGTCTCGTCGCACGAGCTCTCGATGCCAAGGGTCCGGGGGAAGCGCGCGCCGTTCATGCCGGGATCAGGGTCGCCAGGGCGTCGCCGTAGGGTGGCCGGGCGACGCCGCGATCGGTAACGATGGCCGTCACGAGCCCCGGCGGCGTCACGTCGAACGCCGGGTTGAACACGTCGACGCCGGGCGGTGCGACGGCCATGCCGCGCACACGCCGGACCTCGTCTCCGTCGCGTTCCTCGATCGGGATGGCGTCGCCGGACGGCGTCTCCAGGTCCACGGTCGAGACAGGTGCGACCACGTAGAAGGGAACGCCGTGCCGGGCAGCCACGACGGCGAGCGGGTACGTGCCGACCTTGTTTGCCACCGCGCCGTCGGCGGCGATCCGGTCCGCCCCGACGAACACAGCGGCAACCCTCCCGGCGCGCAGCACGCTCGCAGCCGCCGTGTCGGCCATCAACGTGATCGGAAGGCCGTCCTGCATCGCCTCCCACGCCGTCAGGCGCGCCCCTTGCAACACCGGCCGCGCCTCCGGTGCCCAGAGTCGCCTCAGCCTGCCACGCCCGGCGACCTCGCGGATGACACCGAGCGCCGTTCCGATGCCGGCGGTCGCCAGCGCCCCCGCGTTGCAGTGGGTCATCAGCTCGACCGGCGCCGCCCCGGGCAACAGGTCGGCGCCGAGGCGGGCCATGCGGAGGCACGCGGCGGCGTCCTCATCCTCGATCGTCCGCGCCTCGGCCAGGGCGCGAGCGGCGCGCGTCTCTGGCAGTCCCGACATCGCCGCCGCCAGCACCCGGTCCACCGCCCAGGCGAGATTGACCGCCGTCGGGCGGGCCAATTTCAGATGGTTGGCGGCGTCACGAAGAGCGTGCCCGGCGGGATCCTCGAGCGCCGCCAGGGCCATGCCGTAGGCGGCGGCGACCCCGATGGCAGGCGCTCCGCGAACGACCAGCGTTCCGATCGCCCCGGCCACCTCCTTCGCCGTCGCACAGCGCACCCACGCGGTCCGAAGCGGCAGCTGGCGCTGGTCGAGCAGCAGGAGTGTGCCGTTGTCCCAGTCGAGCGTGCGGATCTTCGAGCTCATCGCTGAGGTCCCTCCAGCCGGTCCCACCGTGAGAAAAAACGGCGGGGCCCAGCCGGGTCCCGCCGCCTCGATCGTTCACCAGGCATTACTTCTTGACGTTTGCGCGCACCGGAACCTTGAGCTCGGGGTGCGCCGGATCGGTTGTACGAATCACCAGCGTCGTCGCATGGAGGCCCGGTGCCGCCTTCGGCGTGATCGTCACCGAAACTTCGTACCGGCGCCCCTCCTCGATCGGCGTTACCGACGCCTCAAAACCCACATCGCCCACGCTGACCTTGGTCACCTTGACCGGTTTGGAGCGGTTGCTGACGACGATCACGTTGCGCCCCGGCCTGACCTTGGCGGAAACGGTGCCGAACTGGATCTGGGCGGGCGTCACGTAGAGCAGGGAGCGGACCACGCCGTAGACCTTGACGCGGACCGTCTTGGCGTGCGGATGCGTGGTGTGGATGATGATGTTCGCGTTGACAGGTCCGATCGGAGCATTCTTGCCGACCTTCAACGTGATGCGGTACTGCGTCTTGTACTTTCCGGCGATCAGCTCGTTCGGACCGAGCTTACGCGCGGTGGCCGTGATGAACGGCACGCTCGACTCGACTTTCGTCACCTTGAAGTCCTCGTCCCGGTCGCTGACCACCGTGACCTCGTGAGTCATCTGCTCGCCTTGGAGCACGTTGAACCGGATCAGGGGACGCGGTAATACCTGGAGATAAGGCTGCACGATCGCCTTGATCACCAGGGTCGTCGTCGGGACCTGTGGATCATTTGTCAGGACCAGCAGGGACTTCGTGATCGGCCCGGCAAACTCGGTCGTATCGACCGTCGCCTTGATCAGGCCGGCGCGGCCCGGCGCGATCTTCCGGTCGAACTTTGCAACCGTGCAGCCGCAGGTCGGCCGCACGGCCCTGATTTCGAGCGTCTGGTCGCCGTCGTTGACGATCTGGAAAGTGGCATGGATCTGTTGCCCCTGGGGCACGACTCCAAAGTCCTTGACCTTGGTCGGGACATCCATCTTCGGACCGTGCGAGGCGGTCTCCTGGGCGAGGACGGCTGATGGCGCCGCCATCAGGGCGGCGGAAAGAAGCACGAGAACGGTCTTTCGCAACATTGTGGATCCTCCTTCGTGGTATGCTCCACACGAGCACGCGTCATCTTAGGGGTTCCCGCGGCTCCGGGCAACCCCAACTTGGAGAAATCTTTGCAAGAGGCGTTCCACACCGCGCGGCAGAAGGATGGTGGATAATGCGGATCTATTTCCTTCCGATCGGCGGGACCGCCATGGCCTCGCTGGCGGGGCTCCTCCAGGCGGTTGGCCACGAGGTGACGGGGGTCGATTCGGCCCTGTATCCGCCGATGAGCACCGTGCTGGAAAACGCCGGGATTCCCGTGCGCCTCGGCTTCGATCCGGCCGCCATCCCGGGCGATATCGACCGCGTCATCATCGGAAACGCCGTCGGGATCGACAACCCGGAGGTCCAGGAGGTGATGCGGCGGCGCATCCCGTTCCTCTCCCAGGCCGAGGCCGTCGCCCACGAGCTGCTTGCCCGGGGCAGGCGCGCCGTTGTCGTCGCCGGAACCCACGGCAAGACGACGACGAGCGCTCTCCTCTCGTGGATCCTCGAAGACGCCGGCGCCGACCCGACCTATCTCGTCGGCGGCGTCCTGTCGTGGAGCGGCCGGTCGTTCCGCCTCGGCAACGGGCCGCTGATGGTCATCGAGGGCGACGAGTACAACGCGGCCTTCTTCGACCGTGGTCCGAAGTTCCTCCACTACCGTCCCGAGATCTTTCTCCTCGGCCCGGTCGAGTACGATCACGCCGATATCTACCCGTCGCTGGATGCCGTTCTGACCTCTTTCCGCGCCGGAACGGCGCAGGTGCCGCCGCGTGGCTTCGTCATCGTCAATGCATGGAGCCCCCGGGCGCTCGACGCCATCCGCGACGCGACGGCCCACATCATCACCGTCGGTTCCGCGCCGGAGCACACGTTTCACGTCTCCGGCATCGCCTCGGGTCCGGCGGGCGGTTCGGCCTGCGTCGCCTGGCAGGGGCAGCGATACACCCTCCAGCTCCCTCTCTGGGGCGCGCACAACGTCCAGGATGCCGCCATGGCCTTCGCCGGCGCCGTCACCGCTGGCGTCGCCCCCGGGGCCGCACTCGGCGCCCTGGCGCGCTTTCCCGGCGTCAAGCGGCGGATGGAAGTCGTTGGCTCACGCCACGGCGTCACCGTCGTCGACGACTTCGCCCATCACCCGACGGCCCTTGCCGCCACGATCGCCGCGGCCCGCGAGCGGTGGCCCGGTAGCCGCCTCATCGTCGTCTACGAGCCGCGTTCCCTGACCGCCGGCCGCCACATCTTCCAGGAGGCCTACCCCGGTGCGCTCGCAGGCGCCGATGTCGTCGTGTTGGCGCCGGTCTACCACGCCGACAGGCTGGACGAGGACGACCGCCTGGACCGGGGGGCCATCGCGACCGCACTGGCCGGTCGCGGCATCGAGGCGTACGCCCCGGCCGAGGGAACCGATCTCGTCGACCTCGTACTGCCGATGCTGGACGAGGGCGACGTCGTGCTCGCCTGCTCCTCGGGCGATCTCGGCGGTTTCCATCACCGCCTTCTCGCCCACCTCGCTGGGCCGGCCGCTCCCGCAGAGGTACCATGACGGCATGAAGAGATCGCCCGCACCCGCACGCACCACCAGGCCGGCCCTCCGGCTCGCGTACCGCATCGCCACGACCGGTGGACTGGGAGACCACGTGGCCGCACCCGGGACCTTCGCCGGGTCGCTCCCGGCGGCCATCGTGTGGCTCCTGTTGACCCTCGCCGTCACCCGGATCGCCGATCTCGCCTGGCTCACGGCGGCCGGCGTCGTCGTGGCGACCCTCGTCGGCACCTGGGCATCCGGAACGGAGGCCGCCCGCCGGAACGTGGAAGATCCCGGGCCCGTCGTGATCGACGAGGTCGCCGGCCAGTGGCTGACCCTGCTCATCGGGCTGACCCGCTTCACCCCGGCCCGGCAGGCCGATGTCGCGATCTTCACCCTGGCGGGCTTCCTGCTCTTCAGGATCTTCGACGTCGTCAAGCCGTGGCCCGTCCGTCGGCTCGAACGTCTCCCGGGCGGCGTCGGCATCATGATCGACGACCTCGCCGCCGCCGTCTACGCCGGCATCATCCTCGCGCTGATCGCGGGAAAGCTGTAAGCCGCATATCTCACACGCTCCCCGCTGCGACCGTGAATACGCCAACCGGTGCACCCCTTCCCCCGGCGGCATCGCCTGCGACGTGCCCCAAGCACACCTCGGCACCACCTCGCTCGAAACGCCCCACCGGCAGACGTCTCCTCGCTCTCGCAACGAAGCCGAGCACGGTCCCCCGGCGCCCCCCGGCCGGTGCAGCTCCGAGCCGACGCCGAGGCAAAGGGCCGAGGCACGGCGAGCGCCCTTCCCATCCGCTGCAAGCCGACGACCCGGCCGCAGGCCGGGGCACAGCGCAGCCACCTTCAATCCGTGCAAGCCGACGCCGAGGCATCAGCCGAGG
>JAADFN010000183.1 GCA_013152895.1 Acidobacteriota bacterium
CCTGCTGCAAGCAGGGCCTCCCGGACGCTTTCCCGGTCTCTCGACGAACACGAATTGCCGGTCAACCGCAAATCTCGGCATATCTTGGTGAGGCCGCCCCCCCCTTGTTCGTCCGTAGACGTGGTGCCACTCCTGGGGCATGACGATGCTCAGGATGACAGGGAGAAAGAAATGTACGCCGGCGAGTGTATTCGGGAGCGCTCGAAGGAATGGGCGGTGGGGATGCCGCGGGCTCGCCGTGCTTCGGCTGCGCCTCAGCGTTGCCGCGGATAGTTCGGCTGAACGCGGCGCTTGGTTTCGGAGCGCTGTTGGGGCACAATTCGAATGCGGAGGCAGGATGCGACATTCACGATGGATCGGTTTTGGCGTCGGCGTGGTGGCGCTGGCCCTTGCGCCGTTGGCGGCCGGGGCCGGGGAGAACTGTTTTTCAGTGATGGTCGGGCCAGGCGCGTCTCGAGACGGAGCGGTGTTATTTGCGCACAACGAGGACGATCGCCCGCCCCAGATCGTGAACTGGATCACGGTTCCCCACCGTGTGCATGCACCGGGAGAGGTGGTTCGTCTCAAGGATGGCGCCACGCTGCCGCAGGTGGGCGAAACGGCGGGGATGATCTGGCTCCAGATGCCACAACAGGAGTTTTCCGATGCCTACATGAACGAGTACGGTGTGACGATCGCGTCGAACGCGTGCTGGTCACGGGTGAACGACGCGAATCTCACCGATGGCGGGATCGGCTACTGGCTCCGGCGGCTGATGGCCCAGCGTGCGCACAGCGCGCGGGAGGCGGTCGAGATCGGCGGCAGGCTGATTGAAAGATTCGGTTACCACTCCTCGGGACGGACCTACTGCATCGCCGGTCCGCGCGAGGCGTGGATGATGGCGGTGGTGCGGGGGCGTCTCTGGGTGGCGGAACGGATCCCGGACAACGCCGTGGCGGTGCTCGCCAACCGGTACACGATCGGAGAGATCGATCTTGCCGACACGGCCAACTTCCTCGGCAATCCGGACGTCGTCTCCTACGCCGAAAAGCGCGGTTGGTACGATCCGAAGCGGGACGGTGACTTCAATTTCCGCAACGCCTACAGTGCACCGTCATCCCGCTACAGCATCGCCAACATCGCTCGGCAGTGGCGCGGCGTCTCGGTCCTGTCGGGCAAGAAGTGGTATCCCGGCGCCGATCTCCCGTTCGCGTTTCGCCCGGCGCATGCGGTCGACGTGCGCGACCTGATGAGCCTGCTGCGCGATCACTTCGAAGGCACCCAGTTCGAGACGCCGGCGACCTTCAACCACGGCGATCCCCACAAGAATTTCGTCAAGAGGATCTGCTCGCAGACGACCCAGTACGGCTTCGTGGCCCAGCTACGATCGTCGCTGCCGCCAGCCGTCGGGGCGGTTCTCTGGATCGCGCCGCGCCGCCCCTGCGTCCAGCCTTTCGTCCCGGTGTACTGCGGGATCGAGTCGTTTCCGCACGGCTTCGCCCGGTTGCCGTGGAGGCGGGCGATCGCCACGCAGTTCACGCGCGACCCGGCGCGATTTGAACCGACCCCGGCCCTGGCGTACTGGTCGTTCGTCCGGCGGGCCGCACGGATCGACGCCGAGTACGGGCGCGTGATCCCCCGGGTGCGGCTTCGCCGGGACGCGCTCCAGGACGCCGTCACGCGGGCCGAGGCGGCCTTCGAGCCGAAGGCGCTCGAGTTGCTCGAGAAAAACCCGGCCAAGGGCCGGGCGGCGTTGACGCGGTTTACCGCCAGGTGGTTGAACCGGCTCCGGCGCTACAATCTCACCGGCAAAGCCTCGGCCGGGGCGAGCCCACGCCGCTCTTTTCAGATCAGGAGATGAAACGAAGCAGGAGGCTCCTGGCCGCCGGGTTGCTGGCGGTGGTACTTGCCACCCCTGCTGGCGCGGCCGAGCCGGCCGCGATCCGCCGCCTGCGGCTGGACCTCCGCGCGCTCGCCACCGGCCAACACGCGCTCGAGGGACCCGACGTCGCGTTCGCGGCGCTGCTCTTCGCCGGGCTGGCCGTGGACGACGCGGGTCTCGCCGCCACCGGACGCCACCGTCTCCCCGATGGGCTGCGCCATCTCGAGCGCGGCGGAACCGTGGGTAGCGCCAACGCGGCCGGAGGGTTGCTCATCGCCGGCGGGCTCATCGCCGGCGAGCGCCGCGGCTGGACCGGCGGACTGACGATGCTCGAGGCGAATCTCCTCCTCGGGGTGACTCTCGACCTGGCCAAGTCCGGTTTCGGGCGGGCGCGCCCCCTGGGGGCGCACCACGGCCAGCTCTTCCGCAGCGGCCAGTCCTTTCCGTCGAGCCACGCCGCCCACGCCTTTCTCATTGCTTCGGTCGTGGACGCGACCCTCGACAGGCGGTGGGTGTCATGGACGGTCTATCCCCTGGCCTGCCTGGTGAGCCTGTCGCGCGTGCAGAACGGCGCCCACTATCCGACGGACATCGTTGCCGGGGCCGCCCTGGGCTGGTGGTTTGGAAGCCGCCTCTCCGCGGCGCACGACCTCGGGCGACGCGACCCCGCGCGACCCCGGATCACCGCCATGCCGATTCCGGGCGGCGCCGTGGCCACCCTCCACTGGCGTTGGTGACGGCCGGCGGCGCCGGGCGGGCTACCGCAGCATCTTCCAGAGATAGGCGTACGACAGGGCCCACATGTGGGCGGACTGCTTGAGATTGGCGCCGGCGCTGTGACCTCCTTCGGTGTTCTCGTAGAAGTAGACGGGATCCCCCATCGCTTCCATCTTGGCCGCCATCTTGCGCGCGTGGGCCGGGCCGACGCGGTCATCGGCCGTCGAGGTGTAGAAGAAGACGCGGGGATAGTGCACGCCCTTTCTCACGTTCTGGTACGGGGACCAGGTCTTCATGTACGCCCAGTCGCCCGGGTTGTCGGGGTTGCCGTACTCGGCGATCCAGCTTGCACCGGCACCGATCTTGGTGTAGCGCCGCATGTCGAGCAGTGGGACCTGGCAGACGACGGCGCGGAAGAGGCCGGGACGCATCGTAAAGCTGGCGCCAACGAGGAGGCCGCCGTTGGAGCCCCCCATGATTCCCAAGTGCCTGGGCGACGTGATCTTCCGTGCAATCAGGTCCTCGGCAACGGCGATGAAGTCTTCAAACGCCTTGTGCCGGTTCTTCTTGAGGGCCGCTCGATGCCAGCGCGGACCGAACTCGCCGCCGCCACGGATGTTTGCCAGGACGTACACGCCGCCCCGGGCGAGCCACGCAGTGCCGACGACGGCGCTGTAGTGGGGGAGGAGCGAGACCTCGAAGCCACCGTACCCGTAGAGCACCGTCGGGTTCTTCCCGTTGGCCTCGAAGCCCTTCGGCATGACCACGAAATACGGGATCTTCGTTCCGTCCTTTGAAGTCGCTTCGTATTGAGCCACGCGCATGCCGGTTGCGTTGAAAAAGGCAGGTGACGACTTGATCTTCTCCGGCGCCGCGCCGTCGACCGAGAGGTAGAGGGTCGTTGGGGTCAGGAAATCGGTGTACGTCGAGAAGAATGTGTCATCGAGGTCGCTCGTTGTGATGACCTGCGCCGTCCCGATTCCCGGGAGCGGAATCTCCCGGCGTGACCATTCCCCCTTCTCCAGGCTCATGCTGTAGAGGCGGCTGTGGACATTGTCGAGGACGGTGAGGAGCAGGTGGTTCCGTGTCCAGGAGACGCTGTCCAAAGACGTCTTCTCGGTCGGGGTGAAGAGCGTCTTGAACTGACGGTTCCCCGCGAGGAAACTGTCGAGATCGATCGCCAGCAGCGCTCCCTGGGGGTAGGTGTGGCCGCCGACGGTCCATTTCGAGCGCAGCGAAAAGAGCATCTGGTCCTTGAAGAAGCCATCAAGCTGTGCGTCATCGGGGATCTGGAGCTTGACGAGGCGCCCGCCGAGGATCAGGAAGCTCTCCCCGCTGAAGAACGTGTGCGACTTGGTGGCGATGTCGTAACGCCCCTCGGGGGTGTGCTCGCTGTAGACGCTGTCGGAGACATCCTTCACGGAGCCCTCGAGAACCGTGTGCGCTGCGCCGAGCGGCGTTCCGCGCTTCCACTCCTTGACGATGCGCGGATAGCCCGAGGTCGTCAGCGATCCCTTTCCGAAGTTGGTACCCACCCAGAGGGTGTTGGCATCCTTCCAGCTGACGTCGGACTTGGCTTCCGGAAGCTTGAATCCGCCGGGAACGAACGCCTTCCTCCGGGTATCGAACTCTCTCCAGACGACGGCGTCCTTGCCGCCGGCGGAGAGCGCCACCATGCACAACCGGTCCTCGGGCGCAAGGCAGGTCGCGCCCTTCCAGACCCAGTCCTTGCCCTCCTTTTTCGCCAGGGCGTCGACGTCGATCACCGTTGTCCACGCCGGGTGGGCCGTCCGGTATGAAGCCAGGGTCGTTCGCCTCCACAGGCCGCGGACATGGGTCGTGTCCTGCCAGAAGTTGTACACGTACCGGTCGCGAATCCGTGGATACGGGATGCGGGCCTTCGAGCCGAAGATCTTGAGCAATTGCCGGTGAATCGGGGCATACTCCGGCACCTTCTCGAGCACTGGTAGTGTCGCCGCGTTTTGCTGCCGGACCCAGCTCATGGCCCTCGGGCTGTCGGCCTCGAGCCAGATGAATGGGTCCTGTTGGGGCGTCTGTGCCAGGATCGTGCCCGCGGCCAGCACCGCGGCGAGCACGGCAAGAGCGATCTGTTTCCGCATCGTGAGCCTCCTTCCACGGCTTCATACGATACCAGCGCGGGAAGGTTCACGATACACTGCGCACGGAAGGAGAGGACAGTGACGGGACGCGTGATGGTCTTTGGCGCCACGGGATTTACCGGGGGCCTCGTGTGCCGGGCGCTCGCGAGGAAGGGCATTCCGTTCGCCGTGGCGGGGCGGGACGAGATCCGGCTGAAACAACGGGCCGCGGAGGTTGGCGCACAGGACGCGATTGTTGCGGATGCCACGAGGCCCGAAACCGTTGGATCGTTAGCCGCCGGCCCGACCCGCGTGCTCGTCAACTGTGTGGGGCCGTTCCTGCGGTACGGTTGGCCGGTGGTCGAGGCCGCCGTCGCGGCGGGAGTCCACTACCTCGATACGACCGGGGAACAGCCGTTTATCAAGCGTGTCGCCGACCGGCTCGATCACGCCGCGCGTGAGGGGGGAAGCACCGTGGTCAACGCGATGGCGATGGAGTACGCGGTCGGAGACTGGGCTGCCCAGATCGCCATCGACCGATGTCCCATGTCCACGATCGAGGAGGTCGCCCTCGCCTACAGTCTCCAGGGCAAGGGCGTCACCCGCGGCACGGCCCTTTCGATCCTCGAAATGTTCGGACGGCGTGGCTGGAGCTGGGAATCCGGTCAGTACCGGCGGCGTCCCGTGGCGTTCACGGGACGGACGATTCCATTCCCGTTCGGTGAGCGGCTGTGCCTCTGGGCGCCTTTCGGCGAGGTGCTCTTCCTGGCGCGGCGCGGCAACGTGAAGACGGCGATGACGTACCTGCGCATGCGGCGCTTCACGGCGATGCTCCTCCGGCTGGTGACTCCCCTCGGCCGGCCTGCCCGGCCGGTCTTGCGCGCGTTCGTGGCGAGGACGCGGGCGGCCGGTCCCACCCAAACCCAGAGGCGGCGTAGCCGATTCACCATCGTGGCCGGCGCCGATGGCTCGCGGGCCGTCGTGTCGGGGAACGATCCCTACGGGTTGACGGCGGAAATCGTGGCACTGGGGTGCGAGCATCTCCTGGGCAACGGCGCTCCGAGGGGTGTACGCTCGCCGGCAACGATCGGCCTTGATGCCACGACCGCGCTCAGGGCCGTTGGCGTCGTCGTGGAGTGACTTCGTGGAGTCACGGGAGGCTGGCTTCTTCGATCGGGGCACGTTTCGGCATCAACTGGTCGAAGATCTCGAGGGGGCTGAAGAGACGCGGGTGCCCGAAGCTGTCCGGCGGCAGGTGCTGCATCACGTGAAGCGCGCGGTGGGTAATGTAGGCGAAGTTTTCCCGAACGCGTTGTTGCCCCTGTGAATGGTACATGTGCTGGAGGATCTCGAGCTGCCGTTCAACGGTACAGGTGGGGTCGATCCTGGTCAGCTCGTCAAGGATGCTCGCCGGCGCGGCGCTTTCTGGCACTCGCATGTTCTCGAGACCGAGAATCGAGCTTTCAAGGCTGGCGATTTCCCGCCGGATCGCGTCGACGGAGCTTTCCTGCCGGTTGAGCGTCTGCAACAGGATCGGACGGCGCTGGCAGTTCGCCTCGTGAATCCGCGCATCGTTCACAACCCATCCCAGGTTGGTCAGGTGGAGCTTCGCCGACACGTAGGTCCTCAGGTACTCCACGAACGGACGGATCGTTGTCTGGTACGACTCCTCGATGCCGTCGAACATGTTCAGGACGAAGTAAACGCCAAAGGAATTGAGCACCTCCGAGATGGCCCGGAGATACGGGTTGTCACCGAGCGCCTCGTACAGGTCGATCATGAAGTCGTCGAGATTCTTCAGCCGCTCGTCGTAGACGTCCTCGACCTGGTTGAGCAGCCCGTTGATCATGGCCTGGTGCTGTTCGTTCCCTTCAGAACCGAAGAATGGCGAGCCCTCGGCGAAGATGAAGCGGAGTTTCCGGAAGAGCAAGCTCTTGACGATGTCGCCGGCGGCCAGCGTCGCGGCGGGATGGTGGGGTGTGAAGACCAGGATGCTGGAGTTGGACAGGGGGAGGTAATCGATGACGTTCGCATCGAGCCCGGCCTTGAGATCGAGCACGATGTAACGGGCATCCAGCCCGTTGATCGCCTGCATCAGGCGCCAGCGTGACTCTTCGCGCATGTTCGTAATCTCATCGATCACGTGCCGCGGCCCCGCGACGAACGCGAAGTTCTTGAAATTCCCGGCTGGGTCCAGGCGCGCGTCCAGGGTCGTCAGGCACTCGTCGAGCCGGGCGCCCCGGCGAAAGAAATGGTAAAGATCCTGCGTGACCGGCGTGTCAATCGTGTTTCGCACCGACGAGGTTCCGGTGTCGAGATCGAGCAAGATGGTCGGCGCGACCTGGGATAACGACAACGCAAAGTTGATGGCGAACGTCGTTTTCCCGACGCCGCCCTTGCCCGATGAGATTGAAATGATTCTCCGCATGATCTGCAAACGTGCTCCGCTGCGTCGTAGTTTCGCACCAGTGTCCCACAATCTCAACCTTTGCGCGTCTCCGGGACGGTGCGATAGCATGATACGCCCGCCGGCTGGCGGGAGAGGAGGCGTGTATGAGACGGAAACTTTTCCTCACCGGAGTCCTCGTTGCAGTCGCCGCGATCGCGGGGGCCACGGCGCCGGCGGCGCAAGGAGCGAAGCGGGCGTTTGCAATCTCCGATTATTACAAGACGGCGTTCATCGGCGGGCCACAGGTTACCGATGACGGAACACTCGTCGCCTTCACCGTGCGGCGATTCGAACTGGAGAAGGGCGAAAACTGGTCGGAAATCTGGGTGATGGCGCCGGACGGATCCCATCAGCGGCAGATGACCTTCGGCCATCACCATGACGGTACACCCATCTTCTCACCGGACGGCACGAAGCTGCTCTTCGTGTCGGATCGTTCGGGGAAGACCCCGCAGCTGTATGTCATGACTGTCAATGGGGGAGAGCCCCGCAAGCTGACGAGCTGGCCGTTGGGCGTCAGCCATCCCGTGTATTCCCCCGACGGAAAGTGGATCGCCGTGACATCGCGGGTGTACCCGGAGTGCGGCGCCGACGCGGAGTGCAACGAGACGACCTTCAAGGACTGGACCGGGGGGAAGCTCAAGGCGCACATGGCGACCCGGCTGCTCTACCGCCACTGGACGACGTGGCGGGACGGCAGGTACAGCCACATCCTGCTGGTCGATGCGGCGACCGGGAAGGTGGTCCGGGACCTGACGCCCGGCATGTACGACAGCCCCACGTTTTCCCTGGAAGGGGAGACGGGGTACGCGTTTTCCCCCGATAGCACCGAGCTCTGCTACGTCTCCAACCACGACCCACACCCGGAATCCTCGACGAACTCGGACCTGTGGGTGGTGCCCGTGGCTGCGGCGAAGGCGGATATCAAGCCCGTCGACATCACGAGCGCGAACCACGGGTGGGATGGATCGCCGGTCTACTCTCCCGACGGCCGGTTCATCGCCTACCGGAGTCAACAAACGCCCGGCTACGAATCCGATCTCTTCCGGATCGCCGTGTACGACCGGCAGAAGAAGGTGAGCCGGTACCTGACGAACCGTTCGACCTTCGACAACTGGATCGATGACATCGCGTGGGGGCCTGCCGACCGAGCGATCTATTTCCAGGCCGAAGTGACGGGAGAGAACCCGCTGTTCAAGATCGATCCGGCTACCGGGAAGATCACCAAGCTCTTCGGCGACGGAACGATCCAGGAGTGGCACGTGCTGGGGAATGGCCGAGTGATCTACACGCGCCGCACGGTGGGCGAGCCGCCCGAGATCTTCTCCGCGGCCCCCGACGGGACGCACCGCGTGCGCCTGACGACGTTCAATCTGAAGCTCGAGCAGGAGGTGGATATCCGCCCGGCCGAGGTGATGTGGGTCCAGGGGGCTGGAAACTACAAGGTCCAGGTGTTCATCATCAAACCGCACGATTTCGACCCGGCCAAGAAATACCCGCTGATCCTCAACGTGCACGGCGGCCCGCAGCAGCAGTGGACTGACGGGTACCGCGGCGACTGGCAGATCTACCCCGGAAAGGGGTACGTCGTGGCGTTCGCCAACCCCACCGGATCGCCCGGGTACGGGCAGGATTTCGTCGACGCCATCAGGGGCGACTGGGGCGGGCGGGTCTTCAGGGACCTGATGAAGGTCACGGACGCGCTTGAGAAGCTGCCGTACGTCGACCCGAACCGGATGGGTGCGATGGGGTGGTCGTACGGCGGCTACATGATGATGTGGTTCGAGGGCCACACGACCCGCTTCAAGGCGATCGCATCGATGATGGGAGTGTATGACCTGCGCGCGATGTTCAGCTCGACGGAAGAGCTGTGGTTCCCCGAGCATGATCTCGAGGGCAAGCCATGGACGTCCAAGGATTACAGCCTGTGGTCCCCATCGAATTATGTCACGCGCTTCAAGACTCCGTGCCAGGTCATCACCGGCGAACAGGATTTCAGGGTGCCCTACACGCAGAGCCTCGAGTTCTTCACCGACTTGCAAGAAATGGGCGTGCCGTCCAGGCTGATCGTCTTCTCCCACGCGTGTCACTGGCCGAGCTGGTACGAGATGGCGTTTTACTACGACCTTCACCTGGACTGGTTCCACCGGTGGTTGGGAGGAGGCGCGGCGCCCTGGGATCCGCAGAAATTCTTGCGCAACGAGGTCTTCAAGGATCAAAAGAAAACTCGCTAGCGCGCATGTCTCGCGGACTTTCGTCGCGGGACCGCGGGGGCCGTCTGTCAGTGTGGCGTTTCGACCAAGGCGGGGCCAAGGCGTGCCTGGGGCACGTCGTCGGCGCCACCGCCGCGGGAAATGCCGCAATGGCAGGCGTATCCGCGGTCGCAGCAGGAAGTGTGTAAGATATGCGGGCGAGAACGGGGCGTGGACGTCCATGTGGCGCGCCGGCTGGAGGCGATGATGGGTAGCATTTTCAAGGCGTACGACATCCGCGGGACCTATCCCGATCAGATCAACGAGGAGATCGCGTTCAAGATCGGGTACTGCTTCTCCGATCTTCTGGACGAGGAGGACCTCGCCCGCGGTCCCGTGGTGGTCATCTCGCGGGACATGCGGATCCATTCCCTGCCGCTGGCGGAGGCCCTCAAGCGTGGGCTGCGCGCTCATGGCGTCGCGGTGATCGATATCGGGATGGCGGATACGCCGCTCAACTACTTCGCCACCGGGTATCTGCGGGCGTCGGGAGGCATCCAGGTGACGGCGAGCCACAACCCGGCCCGGTACAACGGCTTCAAGCTCTCCAGGCGCGATGCGATTCCCGTCTCCCGTGATACCGGCATCGCGAAGCTCGAGGAGCTCGTCGATGCCAGCACGGCCGATCCGGGGCTCGAGCCGCGCGCCGGGGAGGAGCAAAAGAACATCTTCGAAGCCTACCGCCAGCACATGCTCGGGCTCGTGACGGAGCGGCAACCCCGTTTGAAGCTCGCGGCCGATGCCGCGAACGGGATGGGAACGACCTACCTGCCGATCCTCGAAGAGCTCAACGTTGATCTCGTGCCGCTCTTCTTCGAGCTGGACGGAACGTTCCCGAATCACGAGGCCAACCCTCTCAAGCCCGAGAATCTCGTCGACATCCAGCGGGCGGTGAGGGACAACGGCTGCGACCTCGGTGTCGCGTTCGACGGCGACGCCGACCGCGCCATGTTCATCGACGAAAAGGGCGCGGCGATTCCGGCGGACAGGATCACCGGGCTTCTGGCGCCGAGGTTCTTGCGGACCGAGCCGGGGGCCGCCATCGTGTACGACCTGCGGTCGTCGTGGGCGACCCGGGAGGCGATCGAGGAGGCCGGTGGCGTTGCCGTCCGGGAACGGGTCGGTCATTCGTTCATGAAAGCCACCATGCGGCGGCTCGGCTCTCCTTTCGGGGGCGAGCTTGCAGGGCACTTCTACTACCGGGCGAACTACACGGCGGATTCGTCCCTGTTGACCGTCATCCAGCTCCTCAACCACCTTCGCGAGACCGGGAAACCGTTGTCCGAGCTCATCGCGCCGCTCAACCGGTACTTTTCAACGGGCGAGATCAACTTCCGCGTCGCCGACAAGCAAGGCATGATCCATCACCTTGCGGAGCTGTTCGCGGATGGGAAGATCGACTACCTCGACGGGATCACGGTGCAGTACGCGGACTGGTGGTTCAACGTACGGCCGTCGAATACCGAGCCGCTGCTCCGCATGGTGCTCGAGGCCCGGACCCGTGAGCTGATGGACGAGAAGAAGACGGAGTTGCTGCGAACGCTCGGAAATCCTGTATCCTGAAGGCATGATGGAGCGGGGACGAGCTGCGAATGCGATGATCTCGGCGGCGGCGCTGGTCGTGATTATCGCCGGCCTTCGCGCGGCACAGGGGATTCTCGTCCAGACGCTCATCGCGGTCTTCCTGGCGGTCATCTGTTCGCCGGCCGTCCTGTGGCTTCGCAAACACCGGGTCCCCATGGTCATCGCCGTGCTCCTGGTGGCGCTCGCCGTGCTGGGAATCATCGGGGGCTTTGCCGCGGTTCTCGGGACGTCGGTCAACCAGTTCACGGAGGCCATTCCGAGGTACCAGATCAGGCTCAACGCCTTCGGAGGCTCGCTCACCACGTGGCTTGCAGCCCACCGGATCAATATCAGCCATATCGATGTCTTCAAGATGATCAGCCCCGGCTCGATGTTGGCCATGCTGGGAGGAACCCTCAAGGGGTTCGTTTCGGCGCTTTCGAACACGGCCATCGTGTTGTTGATCCTCGTGTTCATCCTCCTGGAGATCGGGGACCTGCCCCAGCGGCTCAGGGCGGCTTTCGGGGACCGGGGCGCCGACCTCGTCCGGTACGAGCGGATGACGAGCCAGGTGCAGAAATACCTCGGGATCAAGACGGCGACCAGCCTCTTGACCGGCATCCTGATCGGTACGTGGCTCGCCATTCTCGGTGTGGATTTCGCCGTGCTGTGGGGTGTGATGGCGTTCCTGCTCAACTACGTTCCCAACATCGGCTCGATCATTGCGGCGGTTCCAGCGGCCGTTCTCGCGTTGATCCAGTTCGGGTTTGGACGGTTTCTGGCCGTTGCCATTGGGTATCTGGTCGTCAACATGGTGATCGGGAACGTGATCGAACCGCCGCTGATGGGGCGGAAACTCGGGCTCTCCACGCTCGTCGTTTTTCTTTCCCTCGTGTTCTGGGGATGGGTCTGGGGGCCGGTGGGCATGGTGCTCTCGGTTCCGCTGACGATGGTCATCAAGATCTCCCTCGAGTACAACGACGAGCTGAGATGGCTCGCGATCCTGATGGACAATCACGTCCCCAAGGAATGAGCCGGCGAGCCCTTATCC
This sequence comes from Acidobacteriota bacterium, assembly GCA_013152895.1. Taxonomy (GTDB): domain Bacteria; phylum Acidobacteriota; class Thermoanaerobaculia; order Thermoanaerobaculales; family Sulfomarinibacteraceae; genus JAADFN01. The sequence goes on from JAADFN010000183.1 coordinate 11,993, forward strand.
AGCCGCGATCTCCCCACGGGCGACCTTTTTGGCGAGCGCCATGTCCTCGGGCGCCGCTTTGTCATCGACGACGTGCCACTGCACGTCGTGACGTTCGAGCAGGGACTCCAGCGTGAGCCAGAGATCACGGTGACTGACCGGACGGCCGTCGCGGGTCATCCAGCCGCGCGCCTTCCACCCGCGGATCCACGTGGTCGCGCCATCCTTGAGATAACTGGAAACGGTGTAGAGATGCACCTTCGACCTGCGTTTGAGCTGGCGAAGTCCCTCGATGGCCGAGATGATGTGGAGGCGGTTGGCGCTGGCGCCGTCGGCGCGTCCCGAAACTTCCTTCGTGGTTCCGCGCCAGGAGAGCACGACGGCCCATGAGCCGGCGCCGCGTTTTCCAGAAAATGCCACCGCCGTGAAGAGATGGACGGCCTCGATGTCATCCAGGGGAAGCTCGGGCCGGCCGATCGCCCGTGCCGCGAGCCGGTCGGCGCGTTCGTTCCAGCGATCCCCCGCGTGTCCCTTGGTCCATTCCCAGCTGACCTCGTGACGCTCGAGCTCGGCATCGAGCGCCTGCCAGAGATCCTGGTTCTTGACCGGCGTTTTCGATGCTGTCTTCCAGCCCCGTTTCTTCCACCCGTGGAGCCACGTGGTTATCCCCTTGCGCAGGTACTCCGAATCTGTGACGAGCGCGGCACGGTGGGGGGCGGGCAGCGACCTGAGGGCCTCGAGGGCTGCCGTCAGCTCCATGCGGTTGTTGGTTGTGTGCTCTTCGTGGCCGGAGAGCTCCACCGGTTTCTCGCCGGGAAACAGGAGGACCGCGCCCCAGCCGCCGGGCCCGGGGTTCGGGCGGCATCCACCGTCCGTGTAGATCGTGACGCGGGGGAGGTCGGGCGAGGCCGTGTTTGGTGGCTCCATGACCGGCAAACTGTACCAGAGCCCGTCGCGGACAACATCGGTGCCCGGGGAGCACGACAATCACCCGTGCACTCCCGTCCGCGGTGGACACCCCGGCAGGGACTGCGTACGCTTGTGGCCGATGACGCAATCGAGGATCAGGGATGCGTGGGCCCAAAAGCGGCGGGCCGAACGCCGGGAACGGCGCAAGCGCGAGTATCAGCGCGGATTACGGCCCATGGCAGTCGCTGCCTGGAACATCTCCAAGGGTTACAACGTCGGCAGCCTGGTCCGCACGGCCCACGCCGCCGCCGTCGAGGAAGTCATCCTGATCGGCGAACGCGAATGGAACGTCGAGGCTGCCCGTACCGCCGAGCTCTACACCAAGATCGTGTATCTCCCCGATCAGGAGGCGTTCCTGCAGCACCTTGAGAGCTCCCGGTGGAACCTCGTCGCCGTCGAGCTCGATCCACGCTCCGTCAGTCTCTTCGACGCCGCCTACCCGTCCCGCCCCTGTTTCCTCCTCGGCGCCGAGCTCGGGGGCATCCCCCCGGGGCTTCTCGATCGTGCGAAGCTGATCGTGCAGATCCCGCAGTGGGGCCTGGTCCCCTGTCTCAACGTCGCCGTTGCCGGTTCGATCGTCTTATATGACCACCTGTCCAAGCTGTACCACCGCGGCGCTCTCGACCGTTCTTCCCAGCACGATCAGTCCGGATGAACACCTCGGCTCGAACGGCCGGCGGGCCCCAAGCGCGCTTCGCAACCGCACGACGGTCGGGAAATGGCGCCGGTCGCCATCCCTCTCCGCCACGGTCGAACAACCTCGCATTGCCCTTTGCTTGTCAATCACTTGATGGGCTGCTAAAGTTATCGGCCCGGGAAGGAGGGACGCCATGAGATCAAACATCGGTCTTGCCACAGCCGTTGCGCTCACATTTTCAGGCTTCATGCTTGTGGGGTGTCAGTCGAGCCGCGTCGCGCCGGCGCCCGCCACGCCCCCAGCGAAGGTCGTGCAACCTTCTCCGACGCCGATCCCGGAAGAAACCGTGACGAGGCCGACGCCGGTACCCTCGGTGGCAACGTCGGAGCAGCTTCCGGCCGATATCAAGGAGCTCAACCGGAGGGGCTACCTCAAGGACGTCTTCTTCGCCACGGACAGCTACGACCTGACCCCCGAGGCGAGAGATATCCTGGCGGCCGACGCCGCATGGCTGGGCAAGCATCCAACGATCAAGATCCTCATCGGGGGTCATTGCGACGAACGAAACACACGCGAGTACAACCTCGCGCTCGGCCAGCGGCGGGCCGACGCCGTTCGTGACTATCTGGTCTTTCTCGGTGTGTCGGCATCGAGGATACAAACGATCAGCTACGGCGAGGAACGTCCGTTCGCCTTGGGACACAACGAAGCGGCCTGGCGGCTCAACCGCCGCGCCCATTTCGTGATCACGGCCCGTTGAGAGGAAGCACAATGCGTACATGGTCTGTCCTCGGCATCGCTCTCCTCCTCCCCCTCGCCGGTTGCACGTCCCAGCAGGACATGGCGTTGCTCCACCGGGAAATCACCGACGTCCAACGCCAGGTGCAACAGTTGAGCGCGGCCACGCTCGACAAGAACGACCTCGTGCCGTTGGAGAAGCAACTCAAGGGCCAGACGGACAAACTGGTACGCTCGAACGCCGATCTCGCCGTTCAGGTCAACAGGCTCCAGGAGCAGATCGAGGCGCTCAAGGCGAACCTCCAGGTGACGACTCACCAGCTCCAGCAGATCTCTCAAGAGCTGGCCGCGGCGAACGTCGCCGGACGGCCTCCGAGAACGCCGCTACCGCCGGTCACAGCCGGGCAGAGTCCGGCCACCACCTCCCAGGCGCCGGCGCAATCGGCCGGCCAAGGCCAACAGGTCCAGGGCTCCCATGCGCCGGGGTCGGCTCCCGCAGCCGCCACGCCGGTCCCAACGCCGTCCCCGGTCCCGAACACGCCTGAGGGTCTGTACCAGAGCGCATATCAGGACTACCTCCAGGGTAACTACGACCTGGCCATTCAGGGGTTCGAAGAGTACCTCAAGCGCTATCCAAAGACGGATCTTGCGGACAACGCCCAATACTGGATCGGGGAGTGTTATGATGCCGAAGGCAAGGAGGAGAAGGCGTTGCAGGCCTTCTCCACGGTCTTGGACACGTACCCCACGAGCGACAAGGGCGCTGCAGCTCAGCTCAAGAAGGGTCTTGTCTATCTCAAGATGGGCGATCAGGGTCAGGGCGTCGTCAACCTGCAGTACGTTGTGTACGAGCACCCAGGGACGAAGGAAGCCGATCTGGCCCGGGAAAAGCTCCGTAGTTTGGGAATTACCATTCGCTGAGACGATACGGGTCCATGGGACCCACGATCTTCAAGGAGAAACAGGTTATGGCAACGATCAAGGGAACGAAGAAACAGGCAAGAAAACGGCACCGGCAATCGCTGGAGCGCCGGATGCGGAACCGGTCCGTCAGAACGCGGGTTCGTCACCAGATGAAGACGATGCGGCAGGCGATCTCTGACGGCGATGCGTCGGCGGTGAAAACGCTCCTCCCGGCGACAATGTCCGTCATCGACGTTGCGTGGCGCAAGGGTGTCCTTCACCGGAATACCGCGTCGCGCTACAAGTCCCGCCTGTCCCGGCAGGCCCAGGCCGTCCTCAACCCCCGCGAAGCCTGACGCATGCCAAAGGCTCTGCTCGCGACAAACATCCCCGGGGGGCAGCTGGTCAGCCGTGGCAAGGTCCGTGACATCTACCGCGCCGGCGACGCGCTCCTCCTCGTTGCAACCGACCGGATCAGCGCCTTCGACAGCGTCCTCAGCCCCGGCATTCCGGGCCGCGGCATCATCCTGACCCAGCTGTCGAACTTCTGGTTCCGGCGCTTCGAGCACGTGGTATCCAATCACCTGCTGGCCACCGATCGCGCCTCATTCCCGGCGCCGTACTGCGATCACGACGAGCTTGACGGGAGGAGCGTGCTGGTTCGCATGCTGCGGCCGGTGCCCGTCGAGTGCGTCGCCCGCGGCTACCTGTCCGGCTCGGCGTGGAAGAGCTACCGGGACAGCGGAACGATCTGCGGCATTCGCCTGCCCTCGGGCCTCGTCGAATCCCAGGAGCTCCCCGAACCGATTTTCACACCTGCCACGAAGGCCGCAAGCGGGCATGACGAGAATATTCCGTTCGACCGGATGGCCGAGATCACCGGAGCCCAGGTTGCCGAAGAGCTCCGTTCGATCACGCTCGAGTTGTACCGGAAAGCTGCGGCCCATGCGGCGGAGCGTGGCATCATCGTCGCCGACACGAAGTTCGAGTTCGGGTTCGACGCCCAGGGCAAGGTCGTCTGGATGGATGAAGCCTTGACGCCGGATTCCTCCCGGTTTTGGCCGGCCGACCAGTATGAGCCTGGGAAACCCCAGCCTTCCTTCGACAAGCAATATGTTCGCGACTGGCTGGAAGCGAGCGGCTGGAACAAGGAACCACCGGCACCCACGCTTCCCCCGGACGTCGTTCGTGGCACGCTTGAGCGGTACCTGGAGGCATACGAGCGTCTCACCGGCCGGTCCCTCGATCTCACCGGCATGCCCAGCGATCCAACCCAACCCATTGTGGAGGACTGAGAATGACCGCAGCTACGTTTTCGACTGAAAACATCAGGAACATCGCCGTTGTCGGGCACTCCGACACCGGAAAGACGTCGCTCGTGTCCGCGATGCTCTTCGACGGAGGGGCCATCAACCGTTTCGCCAAGGTTGATGACGGCCACACCATTACGGACTTCGACGACGACGAGATTGACCGCAAGATCACGATCAATACGGCGGTGGCTCACTTTGAGCACGAGGGCAAGAAGATCAACCTGATCGACACGCCCGGATACGGGATCTACACGACCGAGGCCATGCAGGGTCTGCGTGTCGCCGACACCGCGCTCCTGATGATTTCCGCCGTTGCGGGCATCGAGGTTCAGACGGAGAAGCTCTGGAAGGCGGCCGCACATTTCCAGATGCCGGTGATTCTCGCGGTCAACCTGATGGACCGCGATCGCGCTTCATTTCCAAGGACCCTGGCAGCTCTCCAGAAGAAGTACGGCAGGGAGGTCGTTCCCGTCGTGCTTCCCATTGGCCAGGAATCGTCGTTTCAAGGTGTCGTCGACCTGATTTCCGGGAAGGCGTTCACGTGGGACGGCGAGGAGGGCGCCAACGTCGAGCAGGGCGATCCACCGGCCGAGATGGCCGATGAGGCTGCGAGCGCCCGCGAGGCGCTGATGGAAATGATCGCCGAGCAGGATGAAGAGCTCATGGAAAGTTACCTGGACAAAGGCGAGCTCGATCCGGAGACGTTCCGCCAGGGCCTGGCCAAGGCATTCCTCAACCGCGCCATCTTCCCGGTCTTCGCCCTTGCGGCCGGGAAGAACATGGGCGTCCAACCGCTGATGCAGGCCATCTCCGACTTCGCGCCGGCGCCCGACTGGCGTCCCATCAAGGCCCGCAACGTGGCCGGCGAAGAGGTCGAGCTGCCCGTCTCGGACGATCAACCCGCCGCAGCCTACGTCTTCAAGACCTTTTCGGACCCATTCGCCGGCAGGATCACCATCTTCAGGGTTTTCACCGGTAAACTGATCGCCGACTCGACGGTCAAGAATGCGAACCGGAATGCGTCGGAACGCCTCGGCGGCCTGGCGGTCATGCAGGGCAAGGACCTGATCCAGGTTCCCGAGCTCAGCGCCGGCGACATCGGCGCCGTGCCCAAGCTGAAGGAAACCAAGACCGGGGATACGTTGAGCACCAACGGGGACATCATCATTCCTCCCGTCAAGATCCCCGAGCCAGCCATCAGCTTCGCCATCGAGCCGAAGTCCAAGGGCGATGAGGACAAGATCTCATCGGCACTCGTTCGTATCCGGGATGAGGATCCGACGATCACGGTCGGACGCGATCCCCAGACCAAGGAGCTCCTGATCTCCGGTGCCGGCCAGCTTCACGTCGAGGTCATCATCGGCCGCCTGAAGAAGCGGTACAAGGTCGATGTGACCATGAAACCGCCCAAGGTCCCCTATCGTGAGACGGTCACCAAGCCGGCGGAGGCGACGGCCCGTCACAAGAAACAGACCGGCGGCCATGGTCAGTTCGCCGAGGCTTCGGTCAAGATGGAGCCCCTGCCCCGTGGCGGCGGCTACGAGTTCGTCGACAAGATCTTCGGCGGCGCCATCTCGCAGACCTACCGTCCCGCGGTGGACAAGGGCATTCAGGAGGCCGCCCAAAAGGGGTATCTCGCCGGGTATCCGGTGGTCGATTTCCGCATCACCCTCGTCGACGGCAAGGAACACCCCGTCGACTCGTCCGAAATGGCGTTCAAGATCGCGGGCCGCAAGGCGTTCAAGGCATGCATGGCCAAGGCCAATCCGACGCTGCTCGAACCGGTGATGAAAATCGACGTCTTTACGCCCGACGAGTTCATGGGCGATGTCATGGGCGATCTCAACTCACGCCGCGGCCGCGTCCAGGGGATGGATTCCGAATCCGGCACGACGATCATCCATGCCCTGGTCCCGCTGGCCGAGATGTTGACCTACGCCCCCAACCTCCGGTCGATTTCTGGAGGCCGGGCCGAGTACAGCATGGAGTTCAGCCACTACGACGAGGTCCCGAAGCAGCTCCAGGAGAAGATCATCGCGGCGAACGCACGCGAGGAGGAAGAGGACGAGGACTGAGGCGATCGAGGTGGCGGGCACCAGCCGGCCATCACGTCACGTTGAAAGCCGCGCCGCTGTCCAACGCCGGGCAGCGGCGTTTTGGCACGTCCGGAGGGCGTTCCTACCCGAGCTCCATGCCGACCGAGAACAGGCGTTCCAGGTCATGTTTGGACAGGACGCGAAAGGCGATCAGTGTCTCCGAGCTGAGAATGCCCTTGATCTTCAGGAGATGGCCGGTCACCACGTCGGCGAGCTGATCGTCGTCCCGGGTCCTCAGAATCGCCACCAGGTCGAACTGACCGGCGACCGAGTACACCTCGGAAACCCCATCAACCGCGACGAGCTGTTCGGCCACGTCGTTGATTCGCTGGCGTTCGACCCTCAAGAGCACGATCGCATTGACCATCTTCGCCTCCTCCACCCTGGATTTCATCCCATCATACATCGTCAACCGGGATGTCCCTCGCCTCACGCGCGTGCGGGCTAACTGGATCCGGACAAACCGAACCGGCCTGCAGCCCTCGCATCCAGGATATACTCGTCGGGTGATGGGCGGACGACCACAACGCCGGCTGGGTGGATGGGGATTTACGGGAGAGAGCTTCCCCCCAACCCGTGAGCTGCTCGAATGGCTGCAGGAGCGCCTCGGTCCACCAACGTCCCGTATCCCGCCTTCCAGCCGCCCACCCGATCTTCCCCAGCCGCGGCCGCTCCCCATGTTGGGTTGTCCCGTCTCCTCCAGTCCCGTGGACCGCATGGCCCACTCGCGGGGCCAGGGGCTCCCGGATATCCTTCGCCTGAGGACCGGCATCGTCCCGGCCTTCCCCGACGCCGTCTGCCGCCCGCGGACCGCGGACGAGGTCTCCAGCGTCCTCGCCCGTTGCGACGGCGCTGGCATCGAGGTCGTTCCGTGGGGAGGAGGCACCTCGGTCACCGGCGGCGTCAACGTTCTCGAAAGCGCCCGCCCCGTCATCGTCATGGATCTCGAGGAGCTGGCCGGACTGGAAGGCCTCGATGAAACCTCGCGGCTTGCCACGTTCGGTGCAGGAATCCTGGGACCACGGCTCGAAGAGGCGCTCGCCATGCACGGCTACACCCTGGGTCATTTCCCGCAGTCGTGGGAGCTGTCTTCCCTCGGCGGCTGGGTTGTCACGCGCTCCGCCGGTCAGGAATCGCTGGGGTTCGGCCGAATCGATGACATGGTCGCCGGCCTTAAGATCATCGCTCCCGCCGGGAGGCTCGAGCTCAGCCCCATGCCCGGATCCGCCGCCGGCCCGGACCTCAAGCGGCTCGTTCTCGGAAGCGAGGGGCGGTTCGGCGTCGTCACATCCGTCACGGTCCGCATCCGTCCGCTCCCGCAGGAGCGGACGGTCGAGGCGACGCTGCTCCCCACGTGGGATGACGGCATGAACACCGTCCGCGCCCTGCTCCAGGCTTCGGTCCCACTGACGATGCTCCGGCTTTCCGATCCGCCAGAAACCCAGGTTGCGATGGCCGTCGGTCTCGCCACCTCGCCCGCGGCGAGCCTGGTTCGCCGGTACCTTCGTGTTCGCGGCATCGGGGACGGCGCCTGCCTGCTGCTTGCCGGCGTCGCAGGCGACCCCGGCACGATTCGTCAGACGCTCACGCGGGCCAGGCATATCATCCGCCGGGGCCACGGCGTCTCGCTCGGCACGCGGCCCGGAAAAACGTGGCTGCGCGACCGGTTCCGCCACCCGTACCTCCGGGACGGGCTTCTTGACGTCGGCCTGGCAACCGACACGTTGGAGACCGCCGCGCCATGGTCCGCTCTCCATGACGTTCGCCGGAGGGTCCGCGGCGCCATCGAAGGCGCCTTGGAGACGAACGGGGAACGCGTTGCGGTGCTCTGCCACGTCTCCCACCCCTATCCCGACGGCGCCTCCCTGTACTTTACGTTCTTCTTCAGGACAGCCGCCGATCCCGGCGAAACGATCGCACGATGGGCCGCGATCAAGCGCGCGGCCACGAAGGAAATCGCTGCAGCCGGCGCGACCCTCAGCCACCATCACGGGATTGGCCAGTGGCACGCGCCCTGGCTCGAAGAAGAAATCGGTTCCGACGGCGTGCGGATCCTGCGGTCGATCGCCAGGACGCTCGATCCCAACGCCATCCTCAACCCTCACGTGCTCCTGGACCCCATGGAGAGGCTGGAGGCCTGACATGTTCCCACCCGGCTGGCGCGAACGCGCCCTGGCGAATACGGACGATACCTACGACGTCATCGTCGTTGGCGGCGGCATCAGCGGTTGCGGCGTGGCCCTCGACGCCGTCCAGCGGGGGCTCCGCGTCCTTCTCCTCGAACGGGGGGACATCGCGTCGGGAACGTCGTCCCGTTCTTCCAAGCTGATCCACGGCGGTCTTCGTTATCTCAAACAGATGCAGTTCCGCGTCACCCGCCTCGCCTGCCGGGAGCGGGACCGCCTGCTGGCCCTCAACCCCCACCTCGTCGATCCGATCCGGTTCATCTATCCCGCGTACGAAGGGTCGGGAACGCCCGGATGGCAGGTCGATCTCGGGCTGTGGATGTACGACAAGCTGACCCACCGCCCGGAGCGGCACGAGCAGCTTTCCCCGGCGGAGATCCAGGAGATGGCGCCCAACCTCAACGTCGAGGGGTTGGACCGGGCGCTGGCTTACGGGGACGCGATGGGCGATGATGCACGCCTGACCCTGGCTGTTGCGGAGACCGCCGTCGCCTACGGCGCCGATGTGCTGACCCGCTGCGAGGTTCACGAAGCGATCCGCAATTCGCGCGGCCGCGTTCACGGGGTCGTCGCGGAGGATCTCGAGTCCGGGCGATCCCTGCGAATCGCCGCCCACGCCGTCGTCAACGCCGCTGGCGTCTGGAGCGACCTGATCCGGGAACGGCTGGGGCTGACCGAGCATCACTTGCGGCCCTCCCGCGGCATTCACCTGATCATCCCCCCCGGCGTGCTCTCGCTCAACGCGGCGCTGACCATTCCCTCTCCCGACGATGGCCGGCCGGTCTTCCTCATCCCCCATCCCGAGGGAGACCTGCTCGGGACGACGGACATCTACCACGACGGCTCGTACGACGATCCGCGGCCGACAGATCCGGAGGTCGATTATCTCCTGCGTGCGGTTTCCACGGCGTTTCCGCACGCGGGGATCTCCCGGGAGATCCTCAAGGGCGCCTTCGCCGGATTGCGTCCGATCCTGGACAGCCATGCCGAGGACCCCTCGGAAGCCAGCCGCGAGGAGGGCATCTGGCAGGAGGAAGGGCTCCTGACGGTCGCGGGTGGCAAGCTCACCACGTGGCGCTCGACCGCCGAGGAGACCGTCGATGAGCTCTTGAAGATGCTTCCAGGCGACCGGTCCGTCGGCGTCTCGCCGTGTGCCACAGAAGGCACGCCGCTGGCCCGTCTCGCCCCACGCGACCTGGGCCGTCAGCTCGAAACCGCCTACAAGCTCAACCATGAGGTTGCCGCGGGGATGGCCCGGCGGCTTGGCAGCCTCGCGTGGTCCGCCTGCGCGCTGGCCAGGCGGGGACGGGACCTCGAACCGTTGATCGACGGGCTCGACCTGACCCCGGCCGAAACCGTCGCTCACCTCCGCTGGGGCGCCGTCCTGCACCTCGAGGACCTTCTCCTTCGCCGGGCGCGATTCGGGATGTGGAACCCGGATGCCGCCCGCGAGCTCCTCCCACGGCTGCGGCCCGTGTTCGCCAAGGAGCTGGGGTGGCGTTTCAGCCGCTGGCAGTCCGAGGTCCAGCGGTTCGAGAAGGCCCTCACCGGCTGGACGATCGAGGGAATCATCCACGGAGGGGCATCATGATGATGTCCATGCTCCGTCCAACCCCGCACGTCTCACGCACATCCTGCTGCGACCGCGGATACGTCCGCGGTTGTGGCGTTCCCCGGAGCGACGGCGCCGACAACGTGGCCCGGGCTGGCACCGCCTCGGTCGAAACACCCCGCTGACGGGGCACGGTCTCGCAAAGCCCCTGATTACTCCACCGGCGTCAGCCAGCCGAACCGATCCTCCTCGTCGCCGTTGACGATGGCGAAGAACCGTTTTTGGAGCTCGAGGGCCACGGGACCCGCCTTGCCCTTGCCGACCGGGATGTGATCCACGGACCGGACCGGGGTCACCTCCGCCGCCGAGCCGCTGAAGAAGACCTCCTCCGCGTGGTAGAGCATCTCGCGCGGGATGACGTGCTCGTGCACCTCCAGCCCCATCTCGCGGGCGAGGACCATGATGCAGTCCCGGGTGATCCCCTTGAGGACCGAGCTACCCAACGGCGGCGTCATCAGCTTGCCGTCGTACACGATGAACACGTTCTCACCGGACCCTTCGCAGATGTTGCCGTTGACATCCAGGGCGATCCCCTCCGTGTACCCGTCGAGATTGGCCTCCATGCGGATCAGCTGCGAGTTGAGATAGTTCGCCGTCGCCTTGACCATCGCCGGAAACGTGTTCGGCGCCATCCGCGTCCAGGAAGACACCCGTACATCGACGCCGTTCATCAGGGCTTCCTCGCCGAGATACGCGCCCCAGGACCAGGTCGCGATCGCGACATCCACGGGGCACGAGGTGGGGTCGACCCCCAGGCTGCCCATGCCACGGTAGACCAGCGGCCGGATATACGCGCTCTTCAACTTGTTGACGGACAGCGTCGTCTTGACAGCCTCGTTGATCTGGTCTTCGGAGAACGGGATCTCCATCCTGAGAACCTTGGCCGAATTGAAGAGCCGGTGCGTGTGATCCTGCAGCCGGAAGACCGCCGGGCCGATTTTCGTGTTGTCATAGCATCTCAGACCCTCGAACACGCCGCTCCCGTAATGGATGACGTGGGAGAGAATGTGAATCTTCGCATCGGCAAAATCCACGAGGTTTCCGTTGATCCAGATCTTTTCACAGCCGTCAAACGCCATATCCACCTCCCTCAAAGTTCGTAGCCTCTGTGCCGGCCGGTGTTGCTGTTCACGCCGCTGGTGGAACCGTGCACCGAACCTTTCCGTCCCACGATTCGCCGCCGGCCCGTATCCGGAACGGGGGCGGCCCATGCGCTGTGCACCGGGAAAGCCCGTGAAGAGCACGCGCGTCGCGCTCGCCCGGCCCAACATCATACCAGGACAGCCCCCGCATAAGAAAAGGCGGGCCGCCGTTGGCCCGCCTCGTCACGCTTGGGAGATACCTCAGTGCGATGCCTTGACCATCGCCAGCATCGGATCCCCGTTGTATCCAAGCGCCTTCCAGTCCATCCGGCCGTTGGGGCCGTGACAGTCGAGGCACTGCAAGGCATCCTTCGCCGGCTGCACCTCGTGGAAGATCCCCTGGTAACGGACCGTCTTCTTCCACGTGAACTGCGCGTCGTCGATGCCGTAGAACTTCTTGCTGGCGCGCTGAACCGCGCCCTTCATGTCGCCCGTGACGTAGAAGTAACCCGTCTCAATCGGAAGAATCCAACCCTTGCCGTTGAGCACCGGCATCACGGCATGGTATTCCTTGAAAGCAAAGATCTTCGACTTCGGATCTTTCCGGGATCCTTGGGGCACGGCGACCATGATCTCGCCCTGGGCGTCCAGACGAACTTTCTTGCCGGGCAACTGCATGTACGACGTGCCGTTGTACCACCGGTAGACCGGTTTGACATCTTTCTGCCACACGCCGGTATACGTGTACTTGCCCTTCTTCTCGGAGTAGTGGTCCTTCGACCAGTCGCGGACCATGTTGGTCGCGTCGGACTTGGCGAATTCTGGAATGTGGCACACGGTGCAGTACACCTTCCTCGCATGGATGTTCAGGATCTCTGCCTCGTGCGGCGCAGTGCCGTGGCAGTCCTCGCTGTTGCACGCGACCTTCTTTGTCGGCATTTCATCCCCGGCGATATCAGCTCCGGAACCGGGGATCTTGTGATCCTTGCCCGCGTGGCAATCGATGCACTGCATATCGTTGCCATCCTTGGCCATGTGCACGTCGAAGCTGGAGTCGCAATCCGTAAGCTTGTACTCGACGTCGCCCCGCTTGAAATTGGGACCACCGCCGGAGCCGGCATGACACCTGAGGCACATCGTGCGCGTCGGAAGCGAGATCCGCTTCGACACCGAATCGAGACCCACCCGGTTCTTCCAGAGAATCGGCCGCCAGGCGAGCTTCCCATCCTTGTCCTTGTACAGGCCGCGTCGGTAACCGGAGGCGTGGCACGTCAGGCAATCGATGTTCTCAAGCTGCTCCTCGGAGATTTTTTCCGAGGGTTCCAGGCCCCGGCCCGGGTGGCATTTCGAGCAACCGTCTTCGACCACTTTGCCATTCTTGTTCTTGTACTCGTGCATCCACACGGGCAACGGGTTGGTGCAGTAGTCGTTGATCATGTTGATCTTGCCGAACTGCTGCACGATCGGCTTGCCGTTCTTGTCGACGATGTTGGAGGCGACGGCCTTCCACTGGTAGTGCTGCGAGTGGAAGAACGTCTTCGCTGCCAGCTTGTGGCACTGCAGGCAGGTCTTGGTGCCCTGGTAGTGCTGAAAATACTTTTCGTGCGAGTAGGTCTTGTGCGCAAAGGCGGGCATGGCCGCAAGGGCCAGCGTCCCTACCGCGAGGACGAGATATCTTTTCATCGTTGTTCCTTTCTCCTGTGTCAGAACCTGGCGATCATGCTCAAGGTCCACATATTCGCACTCTTGTACGTTGGAAATCCGAGGATCGGGTTGCTGTCGAGCTTCTTCGGCGCCCCGATGTGCCAGCCGGAGCCGGAATAGTCGTAATCATAGTTGATGTAGTCGAGCTTGAGCAGGAACTTCCGGGCCACCTTGTGGAAGAAGTAGGCCTCCCAGACATGGCCACGCGTGTTCGTTTTGGGTGCGATGATGTCGTCCTGGGCGGGAGTGAAGTTGAACCAGTACTTGGAGCCATGGTTGTACTCGAGGCCGACCATGTTGACGCCATCGTTGAAGTCGTACCGGCCGCCCACGTAGATCATGTCCCCGCTCTGGGAATGCGGCTTCTCAAACGGATCGGAGAACAGTCCGCCGAACGGCGTGGTGACGTTCTTTGGATCAGAATTCATCCAGTTGTAGTTGACGAACCAGTGGAAAGGGCCGTCGTGGCGTTGGACGAGGATACCGCCGATGTCGATGTTGCCGAGGTCGGCCGAGGGTACGTAGCGCATGACGAGGGGCGCTCCGATCGCCTGACCAGTAACCGGATTGTTGGGCAGGACCACGAGTCCGCCAAAGCCGTCGGTCACGTCGGAGGCCTGGGCGATGGTCGTCTGGATCAACATCGTGTCGCTGTTCCAGAGGTCGAAGTTGATCCCCAGGAATGTGGCGTCGCGGAGCCGGTCAGCCGGCTGCTTCAGCAGGGCGCCGCTCCCGTACCCCGACTCGTACCCGACCCCGTAGCACACGCGCAGCGCCGTGTGCGAGGTCGGGTGCCAGCCGAAGGTGGCGCCGTCAAACTGGAAGTCGATCAGCGTACCCATGGGCGTGCCGCCACGCGGTCCGCCCTCACGCAGGTTGAGCGGCGGGCCTTCGGTGGAGGGGCGGCGGCCGATCGACAGGTAGATGGGCAGGCCCGCGATGTCCTTCCACGTGAAGAAGGCACGCTCGACCCGCAAGATGTCTGACCCCGGCACGCCCACCGTGTTGCCGTCAAAGGCCAGGCTGCTGGGCTGTCCGTTGAAGATCTGCACGATATCGGAATCGCCCCAGACCTTGTACATGGCAAGACGCCCGTGGAACGAGACGTTCTTCGCAACCTTTGCGTCCATGAAAAGGCGCAGGCGGTTGGTATAAAGAGCGTTGTTGTCCGCCTTGTACCCGTTGACGTGGGTCGCCGGCATGAGCATGCCGAAGAGCTGTTGCTGCATCTGCGGTGAGAACTGGGCCATCGCCTGTTTCAACTTGTTGAAGGTCAGGCTCTTCGTGAAGTACTCGTAGCTACCGTAGTTGTTCGCGATGAACTGGCTGACCTGGTCGAGGTTTGCGGGCGGCGTCCCGTTGGCGCCCATGTAGAACATGGTGTTGACCAGGAGGTTTTGCAGCATCATGCCGTCAAAATGGGACGGGATGTCGGCATTGATCGTATGAGCCTCGAAGCGGAAATCGCCTGTGAAGTCGATCCGGTCCAACCCGGCCTTGCGTTCGAGCTTCCACAGGTGGAGCTGGGCCCTGTGGGCTTCTTTCTTGTTTCTCGTGGCTTCGTGAACCGCCTTCTCAGCTTTCTGCGTATTCGTCTTCGTCTGTTGTTCGAGGTCATTCAGCCGCTGCTGCAGCTTCTGCATCATCTGCCGGAGTTGCTGAATCTCCTGTTGGGTCGAGTTTGCCGTCTGGGCAAACCCCACACTGGAAGCCAGGAAAAGCGCCGCCACCACGAACGTGATTGTTTTTCGCATCATTTTCCTCCCCTTGAACTCTTCCGGATCCTGTTGATCGTAAAGATCAACCACAGGTCATTGGATGCTCGGAGTCGGCCGCATGATCGACCAAGTACTTCTCGATCTTCTTGAGCATCTTCGGCGTAATCTCTTCGAGAACCTTCTGGTTATTGTGATGAGGATCGATCACGTTCTTGTGGGAATCCTTGTACGTGTTCGCAAAGAAATCGGTCCACTGATCCTGGATGAAGGTCATGGGGGTGTACTCACCGTTCGGAGAGTTCGGGCCGTGGCACACGCGGCAATACTGTTTGACAAGCTCCCGTGGCGTCGGCCCCTTGTCCTTCGCGAGCGCCGGCATGGCAAAGGCCAGCGCAGCAAAACCAACGACCGCGAAACTGAGAACTTTTCGAATCTGACGCATCTTGAACCTCCTTGTACCAGATTTCACATAGGGTCCCGCTCGCTCACCGTGAGCGAAGCAAGAGACATTTATGAGAATATGGCCACATCCTCAAGATGTCAAGGTTATTCAAGCGTTCTCATATAATGAACCGGTTATGCACCTGCGCCGATTCTTCCAACCCGGCCCTTGGAAACCGTCCCTGACGATCCCCTCGACAAGGGCGTGCTAGCGACTTCGGGGAGACAAGAGATCAGTGATGTGCACCGGCGCCCTGCTCTCAAGAGCGTGCGCCCACGCCGGTCCCTGGAGCGAACATCCGGCCCTGGGGCCAAGGGGACGGCGAATCGTGCTTACGTCGCGGCATGAGCTACCGGGAAAGCGCCGGCTCTCCCGGATCGAACAGGCTCGTCGAAAGGTACCGTTCACCACGATCTCCGGCGACGGCAATGACGGTCCCGCCCTCTCCCAGCCTCCGGGCCTCTTCGAGCGCCCGCCACGTTGTTGCGCCCGTGGAGACCCCGCAGAAAATCCCCTCCTCACGGGCCAGACGGCGTGCGGTCTCAAACGCCGCCTCGTCCGGAACCTGCACCCGTTCGGCAATCAGCGACTCATCCCAGATCGGAGGCACATAGCTGCCATCGAAGTGAAGGAGTCCCTCGATGTGAGAGTGCGGATTATCGGGCTCCACCGCCACGATCCGCGGCTCGATGCCGGCATCGTGGAATTTCTTGGCGACACCCATCAAGAGCCCACCGGTCCCGACTCCAGCCACGAACGTGTCAATCCGGCCATCCGTTTGACGGAGCAGCTCCTCGCCGGTTCCAAAATAGTGGGCCTTCCAGTTACCGGGGTTGCCGTTCTGATTGAGGTAGAAGAAGGTCCCGGTATCCTCGGCTGCCTTTTCAACCGCCCAGATGTGGGAATTCTGATCCTCGCCCGTGGTCAACACGAGCTGGGTCCCCCATGCGCGCATGATCTTTCGCCGTTCCACGGACTTCGTCTCCGGCATGTAGATCCGCGAGCGGTACCCTTTCACGGCCGCCACCATCCCGACCGCAATCCCCGTGTTTCCCGACGAGGCGTCAGTAATGATGTGATGCGGCTTCAGCCGGCCCTCCCGTTCCGCCTCCTCGATGATGTATTTGACGATCCTGTCCTTCAACGAACCCGTCGGGTTGAAGGATTCCATCTTCAGGTACACGTCCGCCATCCCGGCCGTTGTCATCCTTTGCAAACGAACGAGAGGCGTGTTGCCGATCGAATCAAGCATAGTTGTACGTGACATCAATAACCCTCCCGGGGCCACGCCCCGGTGCCCGTTCATCCGTGCGCTCCCCGGCCGAGGATTCTACACGACCTCCGGCGCATCGTGCACGTTTCCTCTCCGCCAATCCGAGGCGAGCCGACGGCAAGGCCGCACGCCGGGCGAGAGGGCGATCCTCGCGATCCCCTCCCCTCACAGAGACAGACCCGCCGTCCCAACGAAGCGACAAGCCCGGGGCGGGGGCGCCAGCCCCGGCGGGATTGAGCACGAGACGGGCTGCACGCTCGCGTGCAGAACGGCCCGGGATCAAGACCGCGGGCCGGCCAAAGGCAGGGCCTCCCGGGCGCGGCGGGCTGGCGCGGACTGACGGGCTCTCGATTCGAGCACTGCCACGGTAGGATAGGCGCGGGAGGTGCGCGATGAAGATCACCGTGCTCGGCGCCGGACGCTGTGTCACCGGCTCAAAGTACCTGCTCGAGTGGAAACAATTCTCGATGTTGCTCGATTGCGGGCTTTTCCAGGGGCCGGCCGAGAACCGGCGGCGCAACTGGAAGCCCCTGCCATTCCCCGCCAACCGGCTTCGCGCCATCGTACTGACTCACGCCCATATCGATCACAGTGGCTATCTGCCCAGAATCGTCCGCCAGGGGTTTCACGGCCCGATCTACTGCACACCGCCAACGGCAGCGCTGCTGCGAGTCCTTCTTCCGGACGCCGCGCACCTCCAGGAAGAAGAGGCCCGCTACGCGAACAAGGAAGGGTATTCCAAGCACTCGCCCGCCCTGCCGCTCTTCAGGCTGGCGGACGCGCGGGCCGCGCTCAAGCAGCTCGTCACGGTGAGTTTCCATGAACGGACCGAGCTCCATCCAGGGGTCGGATTCCGCTTCAACAGGCAGGGGCACATCCTCGGCGCAGCCGCCGTGGAGATCACGACGAAGGTGTCAAACGGCCGGCGCAAGACCATCTATTTCTCCGGAGATATCGGCAGGTACGGCGTCCCGATCCTCAGAGAGCCGGAGCCGTATCCGGGGTCCGACGTTCTCTTCATGGAGACGACTTACGGGGACCGGCTTCACGACCCCCGGGACGCGTACGAGGTGCTCTCAACCGAGATCAATGCGGGCTTGAAGAGGGGCGGCGTCATCCTCATTCCAGCGTTCGCCGTCGATCGGACCCAGGAGATTCTCTACATGCTGCACGAGCTGATGGTCGACGGCGATGTGCCCCAAGTTCCCATCTGGCTCGATAGCCCGATGGGCATCGAGGCCACCACGCTCTACAGCCGGTTCACCGAGGAGCACGACGCCGAAATGCACGAGTTCTACGCCCAGCAGGACAATCCGATTTTCCCGCCCACCCTCCAGGTGACGCGGACGACGGCGGAGTCGAAAAAGCTCAACCACGTCTCGGGGCCTGGCATCATCATCTCTGCGTCGGGAATGGCGACCGGAGGCCGCATCCTGCACCATTTGAAGCTGCGGCTCCCGGATGCCCGGAATACCGTGGTATTCGTCGGGTACCAGGCCCAGGGAACCAAGGGGCGCCGACTGGTCGAGGGTGAGGAACGGGTCAAGATCCACGGTCAATGGATCCCGGTCAAGGCCCATATCTCGAGCCTCGGGACATTCTCGGCCCACGCCGACGCCCAGGAGCTCCTGGTCTGGCTTGGCAAGCGCGAGAGGGACCCGGAACGGGTCAACCTGATCCATGGCGAGTACGGGGCGCAGCGGGCCTTTTCCGACACCATCAAGGAGGAGTTTGGATGGGAAGCACGAATTCCGGAGATCGGGGACGAAATCACGCTGTAGGGATCGCCCGGCGCTTCCTGTGGTGGGCCTGGTTCACCATCCGCGATTTCTTTGCCGACAACGGCGTCAACCGTTCTGCAGCCCTCGCGTACATCACGCTTTTTGCTCTCGTGCCTCTGCTGGCGACGGTTGCGGTACTGTACAAGTCGTTTTTCTCGGCCCATGTCCAGGAGATTGTCGAGGCCGTCACCGGTGCGCTTCCCTTTTCATCCGATACCGTCGCCAACACGTTGACGGAATTCGTCCGCCGCGCGACGGCCCTCGGGGGAATCTCGCTGGTCATCTTCATCATCCTGGTCTTCCGGCTCTTTTACATCATCGAAGAGACGCTCAACCAGATCTGGGGGGTTGCCGCCAAGCGCTCCGCGACGATCAAGATCTTCTCGTTCACCATGATCCTGTTCTGGGGGCCGGTGGCCATGGGCCTTGGAACCTCGCTCCTCCTGTGGCTCCGTGGCCAACCCTGGGCGCCGTCCACCGCCGTTTTTCTCGTGCTCGACCGGGTCCTGCTTCCCCTGGTCGGATTCACGATGGTCTACTGGCTCGCGCCCCACACGAGCGTGAAGGTGGCCAGCGCCCTGGCAGGGGGCGTCACCGCGACCGCCGGGCTTGTCCTGCTTCGCGCCGGATTCATCGCCTATATCAAGCGTTTTCCCAATATCAATCTTATTTTTGGCTCACTTGCCCTGGCCTTGATTTTCCTCATCTCGATTTTTTCCTTTTGGGTCCTTGTCATCATCGGCGCGGAGGCCTCCTACGTGGCTCAGAACCTGGCTGCTCTCATGCGTGGGCAACGGGCCGACCACGCTCCCTTCCCTGACCCCGTTCTGGCTTCAACGCTCCTCGTGGCTCAGTGTTACTCACGGATACATCGCGATGGGCAACCCCCGTCCCTCGCCGATCTCGCCCACGACCTTTCGATGCCGCACCGGGCCGCCAAGGAGCTGCTCGACAGGCTGGTCGAGGCCGGGCTCCTCGGGGTCACGGGGCGCGAACGCGAACGGTTCCTCCCGGTCAAGAAGGCCGCGCACCTGACTCTCGATGCCATCGCGGAAGCCGTGAATCGAGCCGGCGGCTCCCAGGAGCTCCCCCCGCACCTCGACATTCCCGGCGAAAGGGTGCGTTCCATCCTCCAGCAGGCCACCGCGAGCAAGCGGAAAGTTCTCGCATCCGTCACCATCGAGGATCTCCTCTCGTCGGGCCCCGTGTAGCTTTCCCGAATCCGACACGGTGGGCGACGGCCTGAGCTGCATCCCTGTCATCGCGCGATAAAAGTCGCAGACGTGTGGGCTGCGGACGCCATTCATGCGCCACGGAGCAACGTTCTCACCTTTGCTTCCAGATCGACGACGGTCTGGGAATGGTCGGCGCGCCCCGGGGCGAATCGAACCGCTTCGAGCTCGCGGCGCAACGCGTCCACCCTTCCGGCGAGGCTTTCCGTGTGCTTTCGCTCGGGCAAGGCGGCCCACCAGCCCTCGACGACGGCCTGGAGCTGCCTCGCGCGATCCGCCGGCGTCTGGCCCGCGCGGGGCCGCGGAATCCGGACCCGGCGGGATCGCATGACCATCACTGCAATCACGAGGCCCGAGGCCACGCCAAGCCCGAGGGCGATGACCAGCCAGATCCAGTTGAATGACCGCGTTTCAGCACGGCGGTTCCCATATGACACCGGCGCGTGCGGTGTGGAGACGTTCGACCGGACGGCCGGCGCTGGACGGGCCGCTGGAGCAGGCGTGGGCGTTGTCGGCGGCGGCAGAACCTCGACCGTGAACGGCCCCAGCGAGTGCAAGACATACGACCCTCGATCCGGATCGAAGACGGCCAGCCGGATGGCCGGAAGATGGAGCGTTCCCCACTGGCGGGGAATGAACGCCCGCGTCCACGTTCGTGTTCCATGGATGCCGGACGCATCCACGATCACCTTGGAGCTCTCTTCGGGGGAGAACGTCTCACACGTCGAGCACCCGGGCCAGGCCGCAGGCGCGTCAACGAGCGGGAGGTTTCCTCGGCCGCTCAGCTCGATACTGAGCATGATCGACCCGCCAAGGCGAACCTTTTCCGGGGAAACCCGCGCCCGGTACGTCAATCTGCCAACCGCGCCGCTGTAGCCGGGAGGCGCTGGAGGCCTCTTGATAACGGTGAACGTCGTTGCCGGCGTCGAACGCTCGATCACCCGGGAAGGCTCGAACAGGCTGTACGACCGAATGCCAATGTGCGCGGCCACGGGGGGGATCTGTACCTTCCCCGGTTTCAGCGGTACAAGTACATACCGCGCCACCGGGTACTGGCGGTACTGTACCCCGTTCCGCTGGACGATCGACGGGTTGACCTGTTCCGGCAGCGTGACCCGTTGGGCCCACCAGCCCGGAAATGTCGGAGGCCGACTCCACTGGAACCCATTGATACCGGCGGTCGTTTCCAGGGCGATGGTCACGGGAACGCACTGGCCCTGGTACACCTTCAGGCGGGGAACGATCAGCCGGAGGCCGACCCGGACCTGGCGGGTCACGCCGCCGCCGAAGAACTGGTCGAACGGGTTGGATGGAACGGGGCGCCGAGCGGCCGTCGGCGCCACGCTCCCGGCGACGACGACCGCCGAAATCGGCGCCGACGTGATGGTGCGTCCGCCGACAGAAACGGTGACGGGACCGACCTCGGCGGGACCCGTGTTCAGCGGTTGCAGCACGTACGAATAGGTGACCCGCGATGAGCTGACCCCGTTGACCCAGGAAAACTCCTGCGACGTGGAGGGCCCCCCGACGATCTGGAGGTTTTTCAGCCGGGACGGCTTCGGCGGCGGTCCTTCGACCCGGCCCCCGGTGATCGTGATGCTCAAACGGGTCAGGTCGCGGACACCCAACCGCCTGGGTTGAAGCCGAACCTGCACCGCCGGCTGGGACGCCGCCGCGGCCGCCGCCACCAACACGGCCCCGGCAAGGCCGGCGAAGGATCGAATCGCGTACCTCACCAGTCCTTCTCCACCGTCACGGGCTTCGGGGTCGGGCGGCGCATCTCCTTGCGAGCCTGGGCCTCCGCACGTTCAAGCGCTCCGAAGACGGGATTGACCGGCGCGCGCCCCCGACTCTGCCGTGGCGCCGGCCTCGGCTGTTTTCCGTGCTTCTGCTTCCCGGCCTTCTTTGGTGGTTGAGACTTCTTCTTGGCGCTCTTTTGCTGCTGCTTTCGGAGCATTTCAAGCGCGAGCTCGTAGTTGCGCTTGACCTTCGGATCCTGGGGCCGCTGGAGGAGCGCCTTGCGCAGGAAATGAAGGGCCGGCTTTGCCTGATGGTGCATCAGCGCCGCGGTCCCAAGGTTGTAATCGGCGCCGGAAAGCCCCGCCCGGGCCGCGGAGCCGAGCAACGGCGCCGCGTGAGCGATATCTCCGCGAGCCGCCAGCACGGTTCCAAGGTCGTACAACCGAACCGGGTTCTTCGGATCGAGAGAGGCCGCTTCGGCGAACGCTTTCGCGGCGCTGTCGAGCTTGTGCCGGCGCCAGTCGGCAAGGCCGGATCTCGCCAGCCTCCGGCTTCCCCCCGGAAGCCATCGCTGCCACCACGGTGCCACGATGACCCGCCGGGCTGGCGGCGCCCGCCGGGCGCCCGGTGGCGAATCGGTGGTTCTCGCCAGCGCGGCAGGAACCGGGAGAAGCCCGGCGAGCACCACGACGACAATGGCCTTCCTCCAGGGGGAGAGGAAGAAACCAAGTGCCAGGAAGAAGGCCGCCGCTGCGAGGAAAAGCGGGAAACGTTCGATACGGCGAACCTGGCCCGTGACGCCGGCCTTCCGGGTGACGAGCTTCGAGATCACGCTCGCGAGCTCGTGGGGCGCCTCCGCCCGGTCACCGGCGAGTACGCTCCCGCCCGTCGCCGAGGCCAGCCGCTCGAGGGTGTCACGATGGGCGTGGGTGATGACGAGCCGGCCGCCCCTGGTTCGCTTGTAGTGGATCGTTCCCTCCCGACCCGGCATCGGTATCGGCCCCCCCTCCCGCGTACCGACAACGACGCCCAGCACGCGAACCCCCGCGCCCTTCAACCGTTTGGCAGCCGCTTTCAAATCACCCTGCAGATTCTCGCCGTCCGTCACCAGCACGAGGACCCGGCCCGATCCCTCGGCCGGAAGTAGCTCGAGGCTGGTATCGACGGCCCGTTCGATGTTCGATCCCGGCAGGGCGATCGATCCCGGCTCGACCGCTTCGAGAAAGGTGCCCACGGCGTCGAGGTCCGTCGTCAGCGGAACCAGCGGATAGGCGTCGCCCGCAAACGTCACGACTCCGATACGGTTCCCGGCGAGATCGGGAAGCGCACGTCGCAGCAGCTCGAGCCCCTGGGCCAGGCGGGACGGCTGCACGTCCTGGCAGCGCATCGAGGCGGACACGTCGATCGCGAACACGACGTCCCGCGTGCGAATCTCGAGCTTCCGGGGCAGCTCGCCCCACTGCGGGCGGGCGAGAGCCAGGACGATGAACGCGGCGGCCAGGCACCAGCTCGCCAGGCGTCCCAGGCCGGTCGCCGGCACGCCGCCCATCACCTGCCGCCACACGGAAGGGCTTGCCAGGCGTTGCTGAATCATTCTCCGCCGCCTGTGCCGTAGCCATGCGCCGGCGAGCCCGATGGCCGGCAGCACCAGCAGCGAGAGCCGGGCAGGCTCGGCGAACCTCACCACGGGGTCCTCCCGGCCGCCGTTTCCACGGCGATCCCGACGAGCAACATCGCCAGCGCCCCGAAGGCCCACGGCTCGAAACGCTCGCGGTACTGCACGAGCTTCGTCGAGGTGAATCTCGTCTTCTCCATCCGGTCGATCTGCTTGAATATCTGCGCCAGGGCGTCGGAGCTCCGGGCACGGAAGGCCACGCCTCCCGTCGTCCGCGCGATCGTCTCCAGCAGTTGCGGGTTGACATCGACCCGCGCCCGGCGCACCCGGGTCATGATCTCCCCGGTGAACGGATCGCGGTATTTCATCGGGATCGGCACGATACCCCCTCGCCCCACGAGAATCGTGTGGACGCGAATCCCCTGCTGCGCGGCCAGGCGGGCCGCCGTCATGGGATCCAGGGCGCCTGCATTGTTCGATCCATCCGTGACCAGCACGATGACCTTCGACCGCGCCTTCGAATGCCTGAGCCGGTTGACCGCAACGCCCAGGCCCATGCCGATGGCGGTTCCGTCCGGGAGCATCCCCAGCCTGGCCCGGGCCAGAAGCTGCTGCGCCACGCGATGATCAAGGGTCAGGGGGCACAGGGTGACCGCCGCCCCGGAGAAGACGACCAGCCCGATCCTGTCGTTCGGCCGGCCGGCGATGAACCGGCTGATCACCTTCTTGGCCACCTCCAGCCGGTTGCTTGGCCGGAAATCGAGCGCCGCCATCGAACCCGAGGTATCAAGCGCAATGACAATATCGACGCCCTGCGAGTGCGCGAGCTGCCGGGAGAGAACTTCCTGGGGCCGCGCCGCGCCAACGGCCAACGGCACGAACGCTGCCGCTGCAAGCACGCCGGCAAGCGTGGTCGCGCCGGCGGTCATGGCGGCCCGTCCGCTCCAGGGCGTCGTGACGGGAAACGGGTAGCGCTGCCAGAGCCGCCGGAATGTCCAGAGCACGAGGCAGATGACGCCGACGGCCGCCAGCACCAGCCACGCGGGGTGGGCCAGGCGCATCATGCCACGCCCTCCGTCTCGCGGCTCGCGTCGGCTTCAAGCCTCGTCAGCAGGCCATCGAGCTCCGATGCCGCCTCTCCCGCCGCACGAACCGTTGCGACCATCACGTCTTCGGCGGCATCCCGCCGGGCGAAGCGGACGGCATCGGAGAGGCCCAGGGCGTCCTGGACGCCTCGCTGCACGCCGGGGGGCCACCCCTTCTGCCGGGCGAGCCGCGCGAGCTCGAACGTCGTCATCTCCATCGCCGGCGCGCCGGTCCTCCGCTCGATGAACCGGCGTACCGCCGTGGAAAGCTGGTCACAGATCTCGTCCAGGGGCATCCGCCCGATCTGGTGCTCAATTCTGCCGAGCGTGTCGAGCACCTCGTCGAGCGGGGCGACCTCCGGCCGGTCTTCCCCGGGCTTCCGGCTGCGCCTGCGCCGGAGCCACCACAGGAGAAGGACGAGGAGCGCCAGGGGTAGCACTACCGCCACAACCGGCGGGATCCACTCCCATGGGAAACCCGTCACGCCCACCGGGTCATCGAGGGCCGCCGGGGGAACTTTTTGCCCGGGAGGCAGCACGGACGCCACCGTCACCCTGGGCAGATGATCCGCCTTCACGTTCGAAACCGATCCTCGCGCATCCCTGACAGATACCGAAATCGTCGGAAGCTCCAGCTTACCGACCGCCAGCGGCGCGAGAACGAGGTCCCAGGCCGGGGGTTGAGTCTGCGGGATCGCCCGGGGTCCCTGCACGACCGCCCACTTCGATCCTGGGCCAACGGCGACCTCGGGCGTGCCCCAGAGCAGCCCGGCGCCGCCTTCGGCCGTGATCCGGACCGGGAGGCGGTCGCCGACGGTCAGCTTTCGCGGAGGGACTCCGACGCTCAGGCCGGGCGAGCCGGCGGCCGCGACGGTTGCGGCCGCGAAAGCCACCAGCGCAAAGACAGCGGTCCGGCGTCCCCTACCGGACACGGCGTTTCTCCCGCCGTTTCAGCAGCCCGCGAATCGCGGGCAGGTAATCCTCCTGCGTGCTCAGGTCGAGCACGTCGAGGCCGGGCGGTCCAGCCATCTTCACATGCCGCACCCGCCCCGCCAGGACCCCCCGTCCCCGGCCCTCGGCCTCCCGTACCGGGAGGGCTGAGGGAAGCCGGAGCCCATCCATCAGCGGATCGTGAACCCGAACGATCACCACGTCATGTTTCGCCCGCAATCCCGCCAGCTCGTGAGACGGAAGCGGGCATGCGGCGTCGGTCACCACGACCACGATCCCGCGCCGGTGCAGCAGCCGGGCGGCCGTCTGGATGGCCTCGGCGACCGCCGTTCCGTCCTTCCCCACGTCCGGTTCTGCCGACAGCAGCTCCCGGACGACTCGCAACCCGTGACGCCAGCCACGCCTCGGTGGAATGACCTCGCCCAGGGTGCTTCCGTACAGGATGGTGCCGACCCTGTCGCGTCTGGCTGCCGCCAGGGCGAAAAGACCGCCGACCTCGGCGATCACGTCATGGACGGTCATGACGCCGCTGCCAAACCTCGTCGACGCGGAGACGTCGGCGAGCACGAGGACGGTGAGGTCGCGCTCTTCCCTGTAGAGCTTGACGTGCAGCCGTCCGGTCCGCGCCGTGACGTTCCAGTCTATGGTGCTGACGTCATCGCCACCCCGGTATTCACGAACCTCTTCAAACTCCAGGCCCCGCCCCTTGAAGGCGCTCCTGTACTGGCCCGCAAGCCCCGACATCATCGCCTGGCGCGCCCGCACCTCCAGGCGCCGCACCTGGCCGAGCAGCTGCTCTGGATCTGCCTTCGCCGCCGGCGAAAGGCACGGCTGACCCAGGTACCGGCGCCAGCAGGACACTAGGGAACCTCCACCGCCAACAGGAGCCGTTCGATGATCTCGTCGGCCGTCGTACCTTCGGCATCCGCCTCGTAGCTCAGGACCAGCCTGTGACGGAGGACGGACGGCGCAAGCTCTTTCACATCCTCGGGAGTGACAAACCCACGACCCCGGATCAGGGCCAGCGCGCGGCTCGCCCGGGCCAGCGCGATCGATGCGCGGGGCGACGCGCCAAAGGCGATCAAGGCCGCCAGGTCGCCGAGGCCAGCCTCGCCGGGTCGCCGGGTCGCGTTGACGAGATCGACGACGTACGACCGGATCCTGTCATCCACGTACACCTGGTTCGCCACCTGCTCGATCTCACGGATCTCCTCGAGCGTCGTCACCTGCCTGGGCTTGGGAAACCTCTCGGCGAGGTGGAGCGCAAGGATACGGCGCTCGTCCTCTCCCGACGGGTAGTCCACCAGGACCTTGAGAAGGAACCGGTCGAGCTGGGCCTCTGGAAGCGGGTACGTTCCCTCCTGCTCGATGGGGTTTTGCGTCGCCAGGACGAGGAATGGCACCGGGAGATCGTACGTCGTATCGCCGATGGTCACCTGCCGCTCTTCCATCGCTTCGAGGAGCGCAGACTGCACCTTCGCCGGCGCACGGTTGATCTCGTCCGCCAGAACCAGGTTGGCGAAAACGGGACCCTTGTGAGCGATGAACTCCCCGGTCTTCGGGTCGAACACCAGGGTCCCCGTCACATCGGCGGGAAGCAGGTCTGGCGTGAATTGCAGCCGCTGGAACGAACCGTGCACCGTTCCGGCCAGCGTCCTGACCGCCAGGGTCTTGGCCAGTCCGGGAACGCCCTCGAGCAGGATATGCCCGCGGCACAAAAGTCCGACCAGCACAAACTCGATCAGCTGCTCCTGTCCGAGCACGATCTCGGCCGCCGCGCGCTGAATCTCTTTCAGCCGCCCCGCTGCACGTTCCACGTCGGGTTGGATCGTCGCCTGTTCCTCCATACGTACCCCCTTGACACCCCGGGCTTCAGAACCCGGGCCGCTTACGGGAATGTCAGCAAGGTTCATGCCCGAAAAACCCGTGCACGGTCGTACAGAAAACCGCCGAAACGGCCCCACGAACGCCAGATCGGCACCCGCCTCCTCGACGGCATCCTGACATGTGGCCGCCTCTCTTGACGCTGCAGCGCCGCTGGTCCATATTCCTTCGCGTGAAGAACGAACGTGAATTTCGTCAACTCGAGGTTTCCGAGGTCTACTGCCCCACCTGCCGGGCGGCCAAACCGGTGCGGCGTCATCTCCTCCTCGTCCTTCCGACCGGAAACAAGTACGAGTACAGGTGCGCCGCCTGCGGCACACCGCTGGGCGGCAAGGACGACGGAGACGCCAGCGAGTACAACGCCGTTCTCAACCGGACGTCACGGCTGATCGGGGGACGTTGACCGCCGCGATCCCCCCTCGGAACGATCCACACGGGACAGCTTATTTCGATTGTGCCGTGCTTCGGCCGAGCTCGTCGCGAACGATCTCGTCGAAGGTCTCGAACGGCTGGGCGCCCCGCACCATCCGGCCGTTGATGAAAAACGTGGGCGTAGCATTGACGCCGACTTCGTGGGACAGCTTGAGATCCTGATCGATCTTCTTCAACTCCACGTGGCTCGTGATGCACGCAGAGAGCGTCGCCTGATCTACCCCGGTTGCCTTGACGGCCTCCGGAATCCAGTCCTTGCCGAGCTCCTGCTGGTGGCTGTACAGCCAGTCGTACATCTTCCAGAACTTGCCCTGTTTGCCGGCGCACAACGCCACCTCCGCCGCACCCTTCGCGTGCGAGTGAAACGGCAGCGGCATGTTCTTGAACACCAGGCGGATCTCGTGAGGGTACGCCTTGAGCAACCGGGTCAGGGCCGGTTGGACACGTGCGCAGTAGGGACATTGGAAATCCGAGAACTCGACGATCGTGACCGGAGCATCCTTCGGCCCCAGGACAGGATCCTCGGCCGTGATCGGAATGGCCGTCCGTGGCGGCGTCAGGAGAATCCGGACGCCGTGTTTCGCGAAGAGCTCCTTCTCGTAGGCCTCCCGGACCTTGGCTTCCTCCTGGCGCTTGAGCGCCGTCACAATCCTGGCACGTGCCTTCTTCTCGTTTTTCCCGAGCTGGGTGCGATACCGTTTGAGCAACGTATCGACGCGCTTGGGGTCCGGCGCCTTGATCTTGTCCGTGACGTTTTCCTTGAGAAGCTCGGCCGTCGTCTTCCCCTCCTGCTTCGCCTCGGAGGCCAGCAGGGCGTTGAAGATCAGGCGCTTGAGCGTCCGGAGCCGGACCTCGTACATCTGCGTCCTCAAACGCTCCAGGTCCACGCCCGCCGCCCGGTCGAGCTGCTGTTGGCTGATGCTGCCCCCGGCGAACAGCGCCACGGGGACGCCCGCAGCTTTCGGGTGTCCGGCGCCAGGTTGCCCGGCCATCGCCAACCCGGCGGTCAACATGCCCACAAGTGAAATACCGACGACCCGGCTCACGCTCAAACGACGCATCATGCCTCCCGGGGGGCGATTGCCCCAGCCAGCATGATACAACGCCCCGGCCGGAGCTTCACATCAATCCAGGCGCGAGACTCGAGCCCGACAGGCCGGGCCACGACCGGGTCCCCGCCGGCGTGGTATCGCTGGACCGGCACCGGAAGCCCACGGCCCGGCCGATCGTCCCCCGGTCACGGCGCACGGCGCAAACCTTCGCAAACCCCGGAGGTGCCCCGTTACTCTCCACGGACGGTTCTGCGCGTGGCGGGAAGCTGGACAGCAACGAGGTACGCGCAGCGCAACACCGCGCTCTTCCTCTTCAGAGATTTCCCCTTTCATGTGAGACAATCATCCCTCGTAAGCCGCCGGCTGAATTGCAAGGGAGTACATCCGTGATGGAACCACCATTCAACATGAGCTTCGAAGATTTCTGGCGCTGGATCAGCGGTCACCCGAACTGTATTCTCCGTGCGGGGACGCCGGAGGCGGTGATCTACGACGACGAGGATCTCCACTGGCGATTCGCCGCCGAAGATGAAGAGACCCTCCTCGTCCAGCTGATCCGCGGCAAGCGATTGCTGGGCGAGCTTTTTATCCGTCCGGACCAGATCAGCTTCGTCCAGGCCGTCCCCCAAGAAAGGGAGGACGAGCACGTCTTCGAGCTCATCTCTGACGCCGGCAACCGTCCGTTCGCCGCCTATTTCTTTGTTATGATCCACGGGTACGACGAGGACACAGCATTCACCCCGGCCCGGGTCCACTGAGGCATGAGAACGTGAAGGAGAGCCCATGAGACGATCCGCTATACCAACGCTCATCGCCTGCATGACAGCGCTGGGAACCCTCATCGCCGTGCAAGCCGCGGCCACGGCGATGGGGGCGCAGGTCCGGCCGTGGGTTGTAGACCATACGGCCAACGGCGCTTCGGCGGAGTTTTTCGTCGTGCTCCGTGCCCAGGCCGATCTTTCGGCGGTTCGGAATCTCCCGACCAAGCGCCAGCGCGGACGTTTCGTCTTCCACACGCTGCTCGACCTCGCGACGAGGACCCAGGGGCCGCTTCGCGCGTGGCTCGATCAACACCACGTCTGGTACCGGCCGTACTACATCGTCAACGCGATCCTGGTCCGCGGCAACAGGGCGCTCGTGGAACGGCTTGCCGCGCGAAGCGATGTCCTGAGAATCGAGGGAAATCCGCACATCCAGAACGTGATGCCCACGCCGATCCTCTCTCTCGACACGACGCGCGCGAGCTCGGTCGAGTGGGGTATCGCGCGGACGCACGCACCGGACGTCTGGGCGATGGGATTCACGGGCCAAGGGATCGTCGTTGGAGGACAGGACACCGGCGTCGACTGGACCCACCCTGCGCTGAAAGGGCACTACCGCGGGTGGAACGGCTCTTCCGCCGATCACAACTACAACTGGCACGACTCCATCCACGACTCGGTCGGGAACCCGTGTGGCAACGACTCGCCCGAGCCGTGTGACGACTATGATCACGGCACGCACACGATGGGAACGGTCGTCGGAGACGACGGACAGGGCAATCAGATCGGGATGGCGCCCGGCGCGAAGTGGATCGCGTGCCGGAACATGGACGACGGCGTTGGCACCCCGGCGCGCTACCTGGAGTGCTTCCAGTTCTTTCTCGCCCCGTACCCCATTGGAGGATCCCCTTCCGAGGGCGACCCGGACAAGGCGCCCGACGTCACGAACAATTCGTGGGGGTGCCCGGCATCGGAAGGCTGCTCGTGGGATACCTTGAAGAGCGCCGTCGAGGCGCAGCGCGACGCGGGGATCATGACCGTCGTGTCGGCCGGAAACGACGGCCCGTCGTGTGGAACGGTCGGCGATCCTCCCGCGCTCTACGATGCGGCCTACTCGGTAGGCGCCACGACGGCGTCCGACACCCTGGCCTCGTTTTCGAGCCGGGGTCCAGCCTCGAACAACCAGGGCAACCCCAACCTGATGAAGCCCGACATCGTGGCGCCCGGATCGAACGTGCGCTCGGCGCTTCCCGGCGGCGGGTACGGAACCATGAGTGGTACGAGCATGGCGGGGCCGCACGTCGCGGGCGCCGTTGCACTGATCTGGTCGGCCAAGCCGGATCTGAAGAACGACCTGGCGGCCACGGAGAATCTCCTCGACAACAGCGCATCCAGACTGACCTCCGTCGTGGAAAGCTGCGGTGGCGACTACGCCAACGGCCCGAACAATTCGTGGGGCTATGGACTCGTCGATGTCAAGCAGGCATTGACCGAAGACGTGACCCTGCAACCGACCGCACTGGCCGTCACCGAAACCTCGGGAAACGGGAACGGCATCCTCGAGCCGGGGGAGGTCTTCCTGCTCTCGCCGACATGGTTCAACCCCGGGAGCCTCCCGGCCGTCGGTGTCACCGGGAGCGCCGTGATGAGCGCCGGCCTGGGCACCGGCAGCTCGACGGCATCGTACGGAACCATCGCCGCGGGCGCGTCGAGCAGCTGTGCCGCTTCCGGAGACTGTTACTCGGCCCTCGTCAGCTCATCCCGCCCCGCCGGTCATCTCGATCGCACCATCACCGAGACCCTCTCGAGCGGCGAGACACAAACCTGGGTTCTCCACATCGGCGACAGCTTCACCGATGTCCCGGAAGATTTCTGGACCTATGCGTTCATCGAGACCCTCTTCCATAACGGCGTCACCGCCGGATGCAGCCAGGACCTGTACTGTCCCCGAGCCGACGTCACCCGGGCGCAGATGGCTGTCTTCATTGCAAAGGCCATGGCCG
The DNA here is from genome assembly GCA_013152895.1 of Acidobacteriota bacterium. Lineage (GTDB taxonomy): Bacteria > Acidobacteriota > Thermoanaerobaculia > Thermoanaerobaculales > Sulfomarinibacteraceae > JAADFN01. The sequence goes on from JAADFN010000183.1 coordinate 43,181, forward strand.
GCGGAGCCACGATTCCAACCTCGGGAACCGTTCCCGGCAAAGGGACGTACAACTGCACGGCCGGGGGGACGTCCGTCTTTGACGACGTCGATCCCGGCAGTGCAACGTGCCCATATGTCCACTTCATCGCAGCTCACGGCATCACGGCCGGCTGTGGCGACGGAACGATCTACTGTCCACAGGGCATCGTCAACCGCTGGCAGATGGCGGTCTTCATCGCCAAGGGAATGGCGGACGGCGCTCCGATTCCAACCGGCGGCACAATCTCGGGCATGGGAAGCTACGACTGTTCGGCGGGAGGCGTTTCTCTCTTTGGCGATATCACGCCGACCGACCCGGCTTGTCCCCATATCCATTACCTGGCGGCCCACCAGGTCACGGCTGGGTGCGGCAACGGCGACTACTGCCCTTCCAACCTGATGACTCGCGACCAGATGGCCGTCTTTCTCGTCAAGGGGTTCGACCTCAAGCTGTACCAGCCCTGATCGCCATCATCGCTCCGTCGGCGCGAGAAGCGCCGCGCGGGCGTATCCACGGTCGCAGCAGGAAGTGTGAGAGCTATGCGGGGTAGGCCACACTCGCAGTACCTGAGACAACGGTTCCAAGGTACGAAATTGGGTCTACCCCCTGTGCGGGTGGCCCATGGTGTGGGCCCAAGGAAAACGCCGCCGGAAGCTGGGCGGCGCACATCTTTGATCCTGGTGGTGAGCCGTGCTGGGATCGAACCAGCGACCACCTGATTAAAAGTCAGATGCTCTACCACTGAGCTAACGGCCCATCCGGAGGGGTAGATTAGCTTTTTTGACCGGGCTGATCAAGGCCGGTCATGAGCGTTTTCAGCATCTGCGCCAGCGGCGATCGACCCAGGATGAACGTCTCCTCGCGCCGCGGTCCGGTGGAGACGAGCACGACAGGGACGCCAACCTGGCGCTCGAGGAACTCGACGTACGCACGCGCGCGCGCCGGGAGAGCCGCAGCGTCCAGCGTCCCCACGGTTTCGGCATGCCAACCGGGCAGCGTTTCATAGACCGGCTCCAGGCTTCCCAGCGTGTCAAGATCGGCCGGAGGCTCCACGTATTCCGCCCCATCCGGTCCACGATACCTGACAGCGACGCGGATTTCGTCGAGGTCATCGAGCACGTCGAGTTTCGTCAGGGCGATGCCATCGAGCCCGGCAACCCGGGCAGCGTACCGCGCCGCAGCGGCGTCGAACCAGCCGCACCGACGAGGCCGGCCGGTGGTCGTTCCAAACTCGTTGCCCCGCTTGCGGAGGTGATCGCCGGTGGCGCCGTCGAGCTCCGTCGGGAACGGGCCGCCACCGACGCGCGTGACATACGCCTTCATGACGCCTACGGCAGGCCCAAGCGCCCGCACCGGGATACCGCAGGAAACGGCCGCCGCGCCGGGAAGGCACGAGGACGAGGTCACGTACGGGTACGTTCCCTGGAAGAGATCCAGCATGACGCCCTGGGCGCCCTCGAAGAGCACGGGTTCCCGCCGGGACAGGTGCCCGAGGATCTGCGGTCCCACTTCCGCCACGAGGGGCGCCAGACGTTCGGCGGCTTCCTCGAGCTCGAGCCGCGCGGCTTCGAGGTCGACCGGTTCCGCCCCGTAGAGCAGCCCGAGCTCACGGTTATGGGCTTCCATCACGCGGACCGCATGCTCTGCGAACGTACGGGGTTTCCTGAGGAGCCCGGTTGTGAGCGCACGTCGTTGCGCCCGGTCCTGGTATGCCGGCCCAATGCCCCGCCGTGTGGTCCCGATGCTCCCGGCGCCACGGGCCGCCTCCCTGGCGCCATCGAGCGCCCTGTGAGTGGGGAGAATGACAGTCGCCCGTTCCGAGAGCGCCAGGCGGCCGATGACGTCCACACCTTGTTCGCCCAGGCCATCGATCTCACGGAGAACCCCAACCGGATCGATCACCATCCAGGCGCCCATGTAACAGCGAACGTGGCCGTGGATAATCCCGGACGGAATGAAATGCAAGGCGAAATGCCGGTCCTCGAACTTGACGGTGTGGCCTGCGTTGTTCCCGCCGTTGAACCGTACGGCGGCGGCAACGCCGGCGGAGAGAAGGTCAACGACCTTTCCCTTGCCCTCGTCCCCCCACTGGCCCCCGATCACGATCATGGATGTTGGTTGCAGATCTCTCTCCACGTCATCCTCCGCGATGGAATTCTACACCGGTTCGCGTTTTTCCACAGAGAACCATACGCCCGGGATGCGTGGAAGCCGCGCAGTGGGGGTCTCTCTGGGCCGAAAAGCCCATTCCGCCACCCGGGCAGGCGGGACACGCCGCTACCAAGGACAGAGACGGTGCGGCTGCAAGCCGACGGCCCGGCGGCAGACCGGGACACGGCGCAGCCACCTCCAATCCGGGCAAGCCGACGCCGAGACCGAAGGTCGA
>JAADFN010000184.1 GCA_013152895.1 Acidobacteriota bacterium
TGACCTCGTGGTCATCCCGACGCAGCGGCCGTGCGGCGACGTCCCCAGAGGGCGATCCTCGCGATCCCCTCCCCTCAAAGAGAGAGACTCGCCGCCCCAACGAAGCGACAAGCCCGGGGCGGGGCGCCAGCCCCGGCGGGATTGAGCGCGAGACGGGCTGCACGCTCGCGTGCAGGACGGGTCAGGGGCGAGACCGCGGGCCGGCCAAAGGCCGGGCCTCCCGGGCGCTGACAGCGGACCTGCTGCAAGCAGGGCCTCCCGTGGACCGGGCCTCCCGGGTGCTTCCTCCCGCCGTGAACGGCGCCTTCAGGTTCACAACCACGGTGTGGCCGTTGCCGGCGCCGGCAAGGCAGGGTAATGTCATCTCCGCGGCGAATGCCGGCTCCAGGAAGGGAGACGCATGACAAACGAGAACGATATTTCATACCGGTGGAATCTCGAGGACATCTTCCCATCCGACGAGGCATGGGCCATGGCGATGGCAAACCTCGAGCAGGAGCTCGGCGCGCTCGAAACCTGCCGCGGCCACCTCGGGTCCAGCGCGCGCACGCTCGAACGATGCTTGCACAAGATCTATGAGCTTTCCAAAGAGCTCCGTCGCGTCAGCGCCTATGCTGCGCTGCTCTCCGACGAAGACACGAGAAACGCCCGCGCCCTGGAGATGCGCCAATCGACCGAGCTTCTCGCAACCAAGTTTGCACAGGTCACAAGCTTCGTTAAACCCGAGATCATCGCGATCGGGCGGGAGAAGCTCGATGCATTCCTGGCCGAGGAGCCAGCCCTCGCGATCTACCGGTACCCGCTCCACGACATGCTGCGCCAGGCGCCTCACACCCTGGGCGAGGACGGCGAGAAGCTGGTCGCAACCGCCGGACTGATGGCCGACGCGCCCTCGACCGTGTATGCGATCCTCTCGAACGCCGAGATCCCCTGGCCGGAAGTCAGCCTGAGCGACGGGACGGCCGTCCACCTGGACCAGGCCGCTTACAGCCACTACCGGGGCGTCCCCACACGCGAGGATCGCCGGCGCGTCTTCGAGGCGTTTTGGAAGACCTGGCGTGGCTACCAGCAGACGTGCGGGGTGACCCTCTATGCCAGCGTCAAACGCGATCTTTTTTACGCACAGGCGCGCCGGCATCCCTCCTGCCTGGAGGCGGCCCTCGACGGCGACAACATCCCCCGATCCGTCTACACGACCCTCCTCGAAACGGCCAACGCCAACCTGGACACGCTCCACCGCTACTTCCGGCTGCGGGGACGAATGCTCGGGATCGACGACCTGCAGTACTTCGACATCTATCCACCGCTCGTCCACGCAGATCTCGAGTTTCCCATCGAGGAGGGAGAACGGCTGGTGCTGGAATCGATCGAGCCGCTGGGTGCAGAGTACCAAGCCACGGTCGAGGAGGGATTCTCGCACCGTTGGATGGACGTCTTCCCCCGTCCCGGGAAGCGTTCCGGCGCCTACTCGTCCGAGACGGTGTACGGCGTCCATCCCTACGTCTTGCTCAATTACAACAACGATTATGAATCTGTCTCCACGCTCGCCCACGAGTGGGGACACAGCATGCACACGTTTCTCGCCAATGCTGCCCAACCCTACCCGACGGCGTCCTACTCGATCTTCGTCGCCGAGGTTGCGTCGACCTTCAACGAGGCGTTGTTGCTCGACCTGATGCTCAAGAAGGCGCAGGACGACACGAGCCGTCTCTACTTCCTCGGAACGGCGCTGGAGGGACTTCGCGGCACCTTTTTCCGGCAGGCGATGTTCGCCGAGTTCGAGCTCGAGATCCACAGCCTCGTGGAGCGGGGGGAGGCCCTGTCCGGCGAGCGATTCTCCAGGATTTACGGGGATCTCCTCCGGAAGTACCACGGCCACGACAAGGGGATCCTGACAATCGACGAGCCGTACACCATCGAGTGGGCGTACATTCCGCACTTCTACTACAACTTCTACGTCTACCAGTACGCCACGTCGATCGCCGCGTCGTCACTCTTCGCCGAACGCGTGCTCGAGGACGGAGCGCGGGCACGGGACGCGTACCTGGCCGTCTTGAAAGCGGGCGGCTCTGACGACCCTTACACGATCCTGAAGTCCGCGGGCGCCGACCTCGCGTCCCAGGCCCCGTACGAGGCCCTCATCAGGCGCATGAACGAAATCATGGATCAGATCGAGGCCATCCTGGACCGGCAGCCTCCGCGGCAGCGCTCACCCGCATAGTGCATCCGGGAGAACCGGATTCGTGGCCAGGTCAGTACCCTTGGCCTCCGGGGGTGACGCCCGGCGGGGATGGCGGAGGCCCGCCCCAACGCAGCGCCGCGGGTCCCCTCTTGGGCCGTTTCACCTTCCGAGGCGCCTTCTTCCGCTCTACGATCCTTCTCGGGGCGGGTGCTGGCGCCTGCGGTTGCAACCAGTGAAGCTGCACCGTCACCTGAGGTTTCGTGGGCGAGGTGAACATGTACGAGAACGGCGCCTTCGCGCCGGGCCCCAGGGAGCCCGCGACCAGTTTTTGGGCCTTGGGCAAAGGAGGCGCTCCGGGCACCTTCGCCATCAAGTCCACACGTACGTCCGAGACGGCGATCTTCTTCATCTGGTTGAGAACGTCCCCCCGCACCACCCATGCGCCCTTGGCCGCCCCAGGCTCGACCCGAACATTCTCAACGATCACGGTTCCGCCCGCGTTCTCCTTTTTTTCGCCGCTCTCCCCGCTCAACGGCGGCCCGGTTTCGACGTGCGTGACATCCTGGTCGGTGATCGACAACGTTGCCTTCGTGCCAGGTTTTGCACGGGCGAGCAACATGGAGTTTGCAGGCAGCGCGGCCGCCGGTTTCTCCTTCGTGGCCGTCGCGGTCTTCTTCGTAGCGCGCCTCGTGGCCGCAAGATCGACATCGGTCACCGAGTACGCCACCTTGGCGCCGGTTGGGAGCTCGACCATGACGTACGAGCCATTGACCGTGTAAGCTTTTGCCTTGATCACGGTTCCGTCCTTGAGCACCACGTCTGCCGCGAACGCCATCGTGGCCATGATCATCGCCACAACAAGCGCGCCCACCACACTTCTCAGTTTCATGATCCGTCTCCTTGCGTTTGGGTGCTGACCCGTCCTTCAAATGTTAGCATGCATCTTCTCCCGCGTCCGCGAGGGGAAGCTGCACCCTGATTCGGGCCCCCCCGAGGTCTGAATCTCCAGCTTCGACGGAGCCTCCGTACGCTTCGACGATCGCCGCGACTGCTGCCAAACCCAACCCTGAACCGGCATCGCCGTCCCGGGAGCTGACGTACGGCTCGAACACACGATCGCTGAGCTCCGGTGGGATCCCCGTCCCGTTATCCTCGACGTCGAGAATGGCGTGCTCCGCGTCGCGCCGCAGCGTGATCCGAACCCGGCCGCCGGGTTTGTGCGGCAGCGCATCCCTGGCGTTGACCACGAGATTGAGCAGAACCCGCTTGAGCTCGACGGCGTCGGCGCACACCTCCAGCGGGGATGGCGGGGCTTCAATCGTCAATGCAGCTTTCGATCCCAGGAGAAACCGTGCAAACGACTCGCTTGAGCGGACAACCTCGGTCAGGTTCAATCTCGTTGGTGTGCCTCCCCCATGCCGGGCGTACTCGAGGAGTTGTTGCACAACTTCGACGCCGCGCTCGGCAAGCTCCCGGATCGCCGCCACCGCCTGGTCCGCATGCAGGGGGTCCTTTTCAACCAGCCTCACGTGGAGGAGCAGCGCCGAGAGCAGGTTGTTAAAATCGTGGGCGACCCCACTGGCCAGCACCGTGACCGCTTCGGACTTGACAGCCTGGCGCACGCGCTCCTCGGCACGCACCCGAGCCGTCACATCACGGACCGTCAGGATGGCTCCGCCGTCGGGCGCCCCGGAGAGCCTGAGATGAACGGTGCGGTCACCTCTTCTGGCCTCCCACTCGTGCTCACCGCCGGCCGGCAACCTCCTCGACATCTCCTCCCCGATCCACCCGGCATCCCGTTCGAACGCCCGGTTGGAAAGACTGACCTGCCCACCCGAATCCACAACGGCGACACCGTCTGTCATCGCATCGAACGTCCGTCGCCACAGCTCGCCGGCCCGGCGCAGCCGGTCGGTCACATCATGGAGCACGAGGAGGTTCCCATCCCACTGGCGTGACAACCCGGACTCCACGCTGATCTCCACGGTCGCGATCTCTCCCGCGGGAAGCCGCCACCGCACTTCCCGCCGTCCCGGCGTCGTAGGGAATCCATCCGGGAGATCATCGACGTACGCCGAGATGGCCCGGCCGGCGGCGCTTTGGGCATCGACCCCGAGAAACGGCTCGGCAGCGCGGTTGGCCCTCCTGATCACGCCGCCACCGTCGACGACAAGCAGGGGCGCTGGCGACGCATCGAAGAACTCCCGGAAACGCTGCTCATTGGCCGTCAGAGTCTCGCGATCCGCCCGCAGACGCTCCATGAACCCGGAAAACGCGTCGGCAAGATCGGCAACTTCCCGCCCGCTTCCACGGGCCGGGAGGGGTACGGGGGCGGTCAGGTCCCAGTCATGCGCCCATGCCGAAAGCCTCTCGAGCGGCGCCACCATCCGGTCGAGAAAAACAAGCCCGGCGAGAAAGGCCAGGCTGAGCGCCGCCCCGAGAGCCAGCACGACCCGCACTCCCGCCTCGACCAGGTGAAGCCGCACACCCCGGCGTGACAGGGCCACGGTGGAACGAAGCTGCCGAACCGGCTTCCCGCCGATGGCGGGAACAGCCACCTGCCGGCTGATCACCAGGATGTTTCGCGGGTCTTGCCGCATCATCCCGATCGGTGGGCCAAAATGCCAGAGCCGCCGCCCGTTCTCGTCGCGAACATCGGCCGCCCGCAGCTCCGGCGCGCCGGAAATGGCGAGCTCCCCAGCCCCGACGTCGCCGCCGGTCGCGGCGACGACGGCCAGCGTCCGTGCGAAATGACCGGCCTTGTGCTTGAGCTCCCCCGCGAGGAAGCTCCGTTCCCAGGCCAGAACCAGCACGCTGGTCAGGATCAGCGTCAGCGCGAGCACGCCCAGGATCCAGGCCAGGAACATCCTGGCCAGGGGCTGGGGTTTCCCTTTTGCCGCCAATGGCCTCCCCTCTCCCGCCTCGCCTCATCACTGAAGCTCGGTCCACCACGAAACCGCCTGTCCAGGATTTCCACCCTTGATGACCAGATTCGGCACGGCAAAGAGGTGGGCCTTGGCGTTCTTCCCGACTGCGGACTGACTGACAATCACCCTTTCTCCCGCGAGGGCAAATCCTCCCGCGGCGCTCTTGCCTGCCGCGAAGCTCGCCTCTTTCACCTTGACGTTGTTATCGACGATGCTCTCAACGTTGAAATCAATGCGAACCACGTACGACATCCCCTGGCACGGGTCCGCGAACGGATCGAAGATCAGGTACAGCGCAATGGGATCCTGGTCGGAGCCGTTGGCAGGAACCAGCACGAGCGGTGACGCAATGACCTGCGCCCAGTCGCTGAACGTCGTCTCGCCGTTCGGCAATGTCGTGTACACGGGATTCCCGTTGTTATCGAAGACCGGATTCCCATCTGCATCGACCTTCTGCGGGAGGTGCAGATCCGTGATCGGCAGGCTTGCCAGGTGAACCTGGCCCGACTGGGTCTCCCGGACCCCCAGGTAGATCGTCGGCACGAAGCCGGACCGCCTTCCCGTGACTTTCGAGCTCTTTTCGTAGAACGAGCCAGACGCAAAGGCGAAGAGATTGAACCCGGGACTCGCCGTCGTGGGGTACGCCCCCACGGCCGGGCTGTAGTACAGCGGCATGCCGCCGCCAACATCGAAGATCGTGTCCGTCGACCCGAATTGCGATCCCTTGATTTGCCAGACATGACCGTTGAGATCCACCTGGACACCCTCATCGGTTATGTTGTCCTGCCTGAATATCGGGGCGTCGGTCTGCCACAGGACGCTGTCGGCGAAGACTTGATTCGTAATCAACGGGTTCGAGGCCGGGTCGAGCGTATCGGAGTTGATCAGGTCTCCCGTGATGGGATTGAGGACGAGTTCCGCCCTGTCCTGGCTCGGATTGCCAGTCGATCCCTGGCCGACGAGCACCACCTGGTCGATATTGCCCCGCTGATCGACGGAAGAAATTCCGAGCGCGGGAATGCTCCACGTCTTCGATCCCAGTTGCGGCGTTGCGGTCGTTCCAGCGATCCCATTCCTCGTCCGGCTCCACAGCACCTTGACGGGCGACGTCGAGCTGTAGTTCGGATCTGCCGGGTAGTCCTTCCCATCGATCGTCCGTCCCGGGTACACGTGCGTCACGTCGATCGCGTGAATCCCGGATCCTCCGGGGCCCTCGGTGATGAAGAGCACCGTCCGGAACTCGTTGGCGGTATCGTCCCACACATCGCCGAACCGGATCGAATTGGCGACACCGTAATGATGGTCACCGGGCAGCTTCGGCTCGCCCGTTGGCGAGGCGTCCGGGGTCCCGGCCCACTGGTTTGCAAGCTCGACTTGCAACGGCAGGAGATCCGGCGGGAGCAACGCGATGATTTCCGCACCGTCGACCGGATCAAAGCCGTGGATCATCCCGTCCGAGCTGCCGATCCAGACGAGGCTGTGCCTCCCCTTGTACTCGCTCCGGAACGCTTCGTGCTCCTCCCATGCAGCGGCCCCGGAGGCCGGCGCCTGCGTCCACCTTCTCGGAGCACCGATAACCGCCGGCGTGGAGTTGATCAGGGCGCCGAGACGCCAGCGCCCCGGCACCTCTTCAAGGGTGCCATCCACCCACTGCTCACCCCGGATGAATGAGATCACGGCTGGCGTGATCCCACAGCCCGTCCCCGAGCCCCCGTCACAGATCGCGTTCAGCTTGTCAACGACATCCTGTTGCTGCGTCGTATCCTTCGGGTACCTGATCTTGACGAGTTGATCGTTGTGCGCGGGATCCCACGTGTAGATCTGGCGCCTGTGGCCGGTGTACGCCACCAGCTGATTGCTCAGCTTCTCGCCGGCATCCCACGCCTCCTGCCAGGTCAACACGCCGTTCACGTAAGCTTTTTGATAGCCACGGAAGTGGCCCTTCCATCCCGGGTAAGCGGTGCTCGGCAGGAAAACCATGTTCCCGGCCGTCACGCCGGTTCCCGCGACGGACGGCGCCGAGGTCGCATAATCACCCTCGCCGCCGGATTGCAGGATGTTGCGGAAAGCGTCGACCAGCGCCTTGGCCGAGCTTGCGAAGTACGCGTAGTCCCCGGAAGCTGGATCGTAGGCGCTGAGGCTGGTCGTGCCGCTCGTGTTCTGCGGCAACCGGTCATTGTGCGTGTAGTCCGTAGGGTTGTCCGACGAGGCATCCGTGCGCCCAAAGTACGCATCGAGGTTGAGCTCGCACCGCGACACCTCGCGGCCGATGCCGATCGCGAACGTCTGCACCCGGGTCGGGCTTTTTGCATCCGATGAGCACCTGCTGGTTGCATCGATTTCCTTGAGGAAAAGCTCATCCGTACGGCCCGGCGGGTACTTCTTCCAATTCGACGTGTAGTTCGAGCAACTGTTGCCCCACCCGGCGTTGCTCGGGTTGCATTCATTACTCTGGCCATCGGTGACGAGAATCGTCGAATACAGCCGGCCGCACACGGCCCAGTAATCCCGGTACGTCTCGGTCCCGTTCGCGGTGTTGACCTGGCAGGGTCCCCACGTGCACGTCAGCGCCTCCTTGGCCTTGTTGAGCGCCCTGGACGTCGGCGTCCATCCGCCGGGCGTAAACCCGCCATCGTTCGTGAAGCTGTACCGTCGCTCGACCGCGGCGAGGTTGGCCGCCTGGTCGGAATCGTCTGGATTGGGGACGACCCTGATCGTTGTGTGACTCCCCGAATACTCGATGAGACCGAAATTGACATCCTTCCCGGAGTTCGCGATCACGTTCCCCGTCAGGTCCCAGTTTCCCTTGGCGTCTTTCCAGTGTCCCGTCGCCGAGGGGATGGTGAAGGTGGGGTTGGGCACGGGCTCATAGGAATGATCGTTCCACCCGACCCACTGGTGATGTGGATAATCGTAGTATGCGCCGCAGTTGCCCGAAAGAGCGGGCGGGCAGGCGCCGGAGGAAACCGCCGCGTCCGGGCCGGACCCGGCCGGGAACGTGTAGTACGGCCTTCCCCTCGAGTCCGTTCCAGCGGCCTTGACGGATGGCGCCGGCTGGTAGGTCCGCACGGTGTTGCCCAGCACGCTCTTGACGATCGCGGTACGGGAGGGCGGCACGAAGTACCAGAGCACATCCCCACCCGTCGACTGGACGGTTATTTTCAGGTAATAGAAGGTGACCCCGTTCAAAAAATGGAATTTGTGGGTCCACGTCTGGTAACTACCATTGGCTTTTTGTTTATAGACCTTGAAATACCATGTCCCCCCCCCTCCGATGGATTGCAAGTTCGTCGCAATCTTGTACGTCCCATTGTCGTCCGAGTACGGCAAGCCAGAGATCGTAATCACCATCCCTTTGCTCAGGGCACTTGTCCAGACGTACACTCTCCTCTTATGAGTAGCCTCGATATACCCCCAATACGGTCCCCCAGCGCTGACACCGGTTGACAGCGCGCCGGCATTGAGCCAGTAGCCCTGGCCATAGCCGTACCCGCCATAGAGCGCGTCCGGTTCGACGTACGCCGTTCCCCGGTGGTTGCTGTCGTAATAGAAGGTCCAGCTGTTGGAGGAGGTCGTGATCGCGAGCCGGAAACGTCCTGGACGATCAGCACGATAGGATGCTTCCACTGGCTCGTGATCTGCCGCATCAGATCGTACCCTTCCTCATCGGCCGCCATGGCGGAGGCGGGGACCAGCAACGGCGCCGCCACGGCCACCGCCACGATGATCGTCAACAGGCCTAGGCTCTTTTTGAACATGATACTCCTCCCATCAGTACTGGACCGTGCTCGTCGCGCCCTGGTTGGTGCCCTTCTGGGCGCTCGGGGCCTGGCTCAACCCGCTGAAGTTGTACTCCTCTTCGAGGATTCTCCGGGCCACGACTTTGCCGTTCCCGCCCTGGACCCACCCGATCGAGATCAACCGGACCCGCCCGTCGGTGTCGAGCTGTGCGGAGGCGAGCCCCACACTCGCATCGATATCCTCCGGGTTATCACGGATACACAGGCTGTAGAACACCGACAGGGCCGGTACTTTCCCGGGTCCGCTGGAATTCACGGGAACGTCGGCCAGATAGAGACCATTATCGGTCAAGTACGTACCCAAGTGGGTAATGTTGTACGTCCCGCCCGTGCCGGTGTTACCGTCGACCGGTTGCACGGGCCGCGTGGGAAAAATCGCCGGGGTCTCGGGCGCTCCCGAGGAACTGATCGAAAGCAGCGGGCTCACACTTCCGACGCCGGCCGTCTTGAGCACGCTCTCCCCACGCCTCAGCCCCGTCTCGGCCGCATAGAGCGAAAGCTTCGAAGCTTGCACCGAGCCCGAGAGCCGGTTCTGCTGGTTCATCAGGTAGACGGCCGCCACCCCGATGCTGCTGAGAATCAGCAGCACCAGGATAACCGTGAGCAGCGCCGAGCCTCGTTGGGTACGTTGCTTCATAATGACTCTCCTATTCGCCCAGGTTCCGGTTCCGGATCATGACGACCTGCACGATCCGGCGGTGGTACCGCTTATCACGCGTGGTCGATGCTGCGTGATCCTCCGCGGCGGGCCGGGAAAAGCGTGCCTGGTGCTCCCAGTACAGCGTGCCGTTCGAGCGCGCCGTGACCGTGATTCGCAGCCCAACGACGTTGGTGGCGTCGTACGTTCCCCCTGCACCCTGGGTGGGAACCGCACCCGTCGACGTCAGATCGTGGGTGGGATCGTTGTTCCAGATCGTCCCATCGGCGAAAATCCACGCGATCTGGAAATCTTCCACGTCGGGAACGACATTCTGAAAGTCGGTGCCCGGGTTATCCGTTGCCGCATCGAAGAAACCCTGCTTCTGCTGAAGCCACCCGTTGCGCACGCGGAACGAGACGAACCGCGGACCCGGCATCATCGTCACGCCCTTCCCAGTTATTGTCACGGCGCCCGGGGGATTCAGGAGGCCGGAAAGTCCTGGATTGGCGGTCACGTGCACCGTGTTGGTCGAACAATCACTCTTCAAATAGTTGGTCACCTGGTACCAGACTTCGTTACCGCTCGCATCGATGACGACCATCGGGAGGCTCCGCTCGCCGTTTTTCGTCGAGTACGCACCTGTCAGGTCCTTGAAGAGCTGGAGATTCTTGGTATCATCGGGGCAACCCTGGTTGAACGTCCACCATGCGGTCGAAGAGGTCGGAAAACCGGGCCACTTGCTGCAGGGAATCGCGATGTGGGACGTCGCATATGCCAACGTCAGGATATCGGTTCCGGGATCGGCGAGCGCGGTATTCGTCACGTTGTTGTAACTCGCCTGCGTCAACACGGAGCCCTTCTTGTACCACGTGACGATCGCATATGGATTGCCGCCCTTACGGTTCATGTCCGTCGCACCGCGAACGTAGCGGGAAATGTAGTCGACCGCCTGCCGCGCCGTCTGGCGCGCGTCGGCCTCCAGCTCCATCCGTGTGGCGCTCTGGCGCATCATGAACAGCAGCTGGGCAGAGCCAACCAGGATCACCACAACGAGCAGCATGTAGATCAGGAACTCGACGAGGCTGACGCCCCGCTGTCCCGCCTCACTTTGCAATGGTTGAAACATATCGCACCACCTTGAGACCGCCTGCACCGACGTAGCCCTTGACGCCGCGCGAGCGCGCCGTCACCGTGATAACCCACATCCCGGGATTCCCCGAGGTGTTCCCATCCGTGATTTGGTACCCGAGACTGTACCGGCCGTCCTTGCTCATGATACCCATGGCGTTCGGAGCGTTGCTCGTGGGTGGACCCCAGAAGCCCCAGTACGAATCGTCAGGTCCCTCTGGAAGGTCGAGAAACGACGTCCCAGCGCTGATCGGGAAAACTTGCCCCGTGATCGAAGCCGAAAGGGCCGGCGGCAGGGAGCCCGCACTCCGTTTCGCGATCGCATTCTCCATGCGCAACGTCTCGACGACCTGCTGAGCCTTGAATGCAAGCTCCGAGCGCGCCTCGGCGGACCGGTCCGAGATCAGGGCCGAGCTGAACAGAGCGAGCACGCCGACCATGATGACCATGAGGATCAGCAGGGCCACGAGGACCTCGACCAGGGATGCGCCCCGTTCACGCTCAAGCCTTTTCACCTGTTGCAGCATGATCGCCTCCTACGCACGGATCTTCACGCTCCGGGCGCCCCACACGGGGAACACCTGGATCAGATACGAAATCTTGGGCTGCACTTTGCCCAGGGTCATCAGGGTCAGTGTGACCTGGATACCCCGGGGGCTCATGATCTGTTGATTCGTGTTTGGATCGATGAGGCGGCCCATCGAATCGCACGCCAGCGTCGGTTTCCCAAGGAAAACGGGCCACCCGGACGGCGAAACGGCGTTCCCGGCCCCCGTCAGCGCGTTGGGATCGAGGATGACCTCGTTGGGAAACTGGTACGACCTCGTCGCAACGAAGTTCCCTGACCCGTCCACGTACCCCATCTCCAGCTCCCGTTTCGTCGAATCCCACTGGACGAGAATCGTCCGTCCCTGCGCGGAAACTTCTGCTGGAACGCGGTTGAGAAACCCCTTGATCATCGTGGCGCTCGAATTGAGGGCCGAGCGCTGCCGCGCCCCGTTGAGCCCGCCCGCGATCAGCAAGGTCACCATCGCCAAGAGCGCGACAACCACGAGCATCTCAACGAGGGTGAACCCCTCGTTTCCCTCGTTCCTCGCCGCCGAACCAAACCGGAATATACGTGGCATCTGTGACTCCTTCTTCGAATTTACGCTTCGTCCACGCCGTCTGCAAGACCTATGTCACTATATTGACATAGTTTTAACACAAGACAACACGAACGCGCCTCGAGGAGGTTCCGACGCGATCCCGTCGGCGAACGGCGCGTGCCTCCCCGGCGAAGAAGGTTGATCCGCGAAGGCGGCGTCGCTCCCATGGGTTATGAGCGACACCCACGTCTCTTGTTCCGCTGGCGTCAGTTGAGAGGCCCGTCCCTGTCCTGGAGAGCTTCCGGCGATTCGCCGAGCTCCCGGATCAACTTGTCCAGGGACGTCACGCCTCCCCACCGCGCGATAATCTCGCCAGCGTACTCGCTCGCGGCGTTCCCGACGACCTCGATGGCGAGATCAATCGCATCGGGGGTCACGGCGGATCCGAGCATGCTGTAGTCGAAGCACACGTCGGAGTCCTCATCCAGCGAAAATCCCCCGAAGAGCTGATCACCGTTGAGGCGCACCAGGTACTCGCCGAGCTGGGGGTCGGGCCGCTCGACGTCCCGGACGAGGTAGCACCGGACGTTGAGAACGGCATCCTCCCCGACGGGGCTGCCGATCAGGTAGACAACGGCTTCCCCCTCGACGATCATGAAAGCCCACTCGCCCCACTTCTGATAGCCATCGGGCCCGTACAGGTCGACAAGCTCCCTTTCAACAAGGTCCAGGACCTTCCCAACCATGTCATTGCCGGGCTCCTGCGTCTTCACGGCCTCCACCTCGGCCCTTTCCACGGGCCCCTGGCAGTGCTGCTATTCTTCCGCTTCGATGGCATCAGCCGGCTTGCAGGCCTGAATCTCGAATGCCCCATGAGGTCCCTCAACCGAAGTCGAAGAAATCCCCCTCGAAAACCTCGGACAGGTGCCGCATCATCGTTGCGGACAACCCCGCGGCAAGACCGGACATGATCGTCGCCCCCTTCGCGCGCCCCACGAGGTACCCGACGATTCCGATGGCCGCGACCGATCCCACGGGATGCCTCCGCACGGTGTCCCGCCAGTCGATCCCGGAAGGAACGAGCGTGTCCAAGATTGCGTCCGCATCGAGCCGCTTGGAAGGTTCCTGATGGGTATCAGCTTCTTCTTCACCATAAGACGCGACGTGTTCCGCCGCCTCGTCAAGCTCGATATCCTGGGTCGTATCCATCATCACACCTGCTCAGTCTTTCGGACGCGTGATGTACCCGATGAGGAAACCTGTCACCAGAGCGATGAGAACCGATTTCCCGGGGTTGGTCTTGATGTACTCGATAACCTCGTCGCCCTTGCCTTTCAGATCGGCGTCCGCCACACGGTCCTTCATCTTTCCGTAAAGCTCCCGGCTCCGGTCTGACAGGACGTCGTACTGTTCGCGGCTCTTTGCATACAGCGCTTCGGCCTGTTCCCGCGTCTTTGATGCGGTCGTTGCGGCTTTCTCACGTGCTTCTCCAAGGTACCTCTTGGCCTCCTCGAGATAGACGCGGCTCCGCTCGGCGGCGAGCTGCGAACGCTCCTTCGCCTTGCCGAATGCGCTCTGCATCGCGTCTCGGGCCTTCTCCATGGAGGCCTGCGCCTTGGCAAGCGCTTCCTTCACGGCACTGAGACCCGTCTCAGAAGCTCCGGCAACCTCTTCGATCGCATCCTCAACCGTCTGTTCCTTTTTTTCAGCCATCTCTTCCCCCTGTTCTCGACTTTCATCCTTACCCTACCATTCTAGGTCGTCCCGCAGGTTCCGTCCACATCGTCTCTCAAACCCTCAAACCACACCGCTGCAACATGCCTCTGGAGAACACTCAAGGCTCGCGGGAGACGAACCCGACCGCGGGCACGCCCAACGTTCTCGAATCCGACTCTTCCGACACTTCCGTGGGCCGGTAGAAGGTTCGAGGATGCTGGCGTGATCACGAGGGGGTGTGGAAGCCGCCGGGGATACCGGTGGGCCTTCGCAGCGTTTTACTGCCCCGGTTGATAGCTCCGCGCGGGACGGTAGACGGCGTCGTTGGTCCCCGTGTTCCCGACGCCGCCATCGACCTTCGTGGCATAGCCGTACCACGGGCTCTGCGCATCGCTGCACGTGATCACGAGATACCCGGAAACCAGCTTGGTGATGCCGAAGCTCGCCAGGCTGCGCTGCTGCAAGCCCGCCTGCGAAAAGCTGATCTGTCCCGATCCCACGTGAGACCCGTTGCCCGAGTACACGTCGATGGTGAACTGCGCCGTCTGGTTCCACGGCCAGAAGATGCCAACGTTGGTCCGGTAGAGGCTGTCCTCCTCGATCCCGGCCACCCATGCCTTGTTTTCCACGAGCACGCTCGACACGTCCTGGCCGTAACTTCCGTTCGTGCCGTACGTGTACGTACGCGAGCTGATCACCAGCGGCTTCCCATCCGTCGAATAGATCATCAGCGCACCCTTGACGTTGACCAGGCCGAACTGGCTCTGCACCACGTTTGTCAGGGCGAGCTGTTGCCCCGCCGGAAGAGTGATCGGCGAGCTGGTCTTCATCTCGAAGGCCGGCTGCCCGTGCGAGATCTCCGGGTAGAGCACCATCTGGATCGTTGTATCCGATCCGCTGACGTTGAGCACGTTGACGTCGGATCTCCAGAAGCTGCCGCTCACGCCCCCGTTGTTTGCGACCACGGGAACGGCGCCGCCCGGCCCGACGAACTGCGCCGCCGCCGGGGCGGCGATCAAACACATCACGATGAAGCTCCCCAGAACGGACACGCTGCGTTGCATACGAACCTCCATCCGGAAGTTTACACTGGAAAATCGTCGCGCCGTCCCGCCAGGAACGACCAGATGGCGAAGCACTCCACGACAAAGGGCGCAAACCCGAAGTAGCCCAGCACCGGCATCTCGAAGAGCTTGAGATTGCCGGCGAACGGCACCGTGTACGTCCAGTGCGCCCCTGCGATCCAGTTCAGCGATTCCCAGATCGGACCGGCGAGCAATCCGGCGGCGAGCAGGGCGGCCGGCCGGCCCCGTTCGCCGCCCTCCAGGTCGCCGATGACGCTCGGCCGCCCGCGGAGCCGGTTGAGCGGATCGAGGAGCAGGATCCACGCGATCCAGACATCGGCGGCAAAGTACGGCGACGGCCACAGGAGCGGCAGCACGGCCATCACGGCCCCCACGGCGGCCATGCCCCAGAGAAGCTCGTCGGGCGCGCGGCCTCCCCTCCCCCGCCCGAGCAGCCGGCCGGCCCACGGCCGCAACAGCTCGGCCAACAGCAGCACCGCCGGTGTGATCGTGGCGAACGACCAGGCGTAGCCGATCCCACGTTCGGGCCACGGAGGAAGACCGTGGTAGTGCCACCAGAGCTCGGGGCCGTGCGCCATCCAGAATCTCGGCCGGTCGTAGAGCTCGAAGAGACACCACGACGCGATCGAGACCACCGCCATGACCGCCAGCCGCCCGGGGCGGTTCCTCAGCCATGACCGGCCGGTCGCATCGAGCCAGCCGTCGAGAACGAGGATCAGCCCCGTCCATGCCATCGGCGTCAGGTACAAGCTGCCAAACCGGGTCCCAGCCGCGTCGAGAGCGATGGCTCCGGCGATGACGCCGAAACCAAGCCACGTCCACCACGCCCACGAGCTCACCTTCACGTGCTCCATGGCTCTATTCTATGTCCTTTTCCGACGATCCCCGGCACCGAGAGCGGCGTGGCGAAACTTTCCTCCGGCGAGTCGGTATACACTTCCGAAGGCCCGCGCCGGGCCGGGGAGGTTGTCATGACGTTTCACGAAAGGCTGCCCAAGGTTCTTGGTGCGTTCGTTACCGTGTTTGTGGCTGGAGCCCTCGTGGCATCGGGCGCCCCTGCGCCCCGTGCAGCGCGGAAATCCCCGGCGAAGCTCACCCTCCAGCGGATCTTTGGCAACCCGATGCATCCGCTCGACGGCCGCGTGCCCCGTGGATCGTGGAGACCCGGCCACGAAGCGGTCGTTTTCACCGAGCCGGTGCTCCCGCCAGGCGGAAAAAAAGAAGTGAAGAAACCGGGCATGCCCTCCTTCGACCTCGTCCAGGTCGATGCGACTACCGGCGTCCGCTCGGTGCTCCTGCGCTCGACGGCTCTCGAGATCACGGGGCCAAAAGGAAAGACGCACCATCCCATGCTGGCCCGGGCCGACTTCGCGCCTGGTGGCGATCGCCTGTTGATCCCGGACGGCGATGATCTCTACCTCTATTCGCTCAGCACAAAGAAGCTCGTCAAGCTCGCGACAGGACCGGGCAGCGAGGAGATCCCGAAGTTTTCTCCCGACGGCAAACGCCTGGCCTACGTCCGCGGCAACGACCTGTACGTCTATGACATCGCTGCGAAAAGGGAAATCCGCCTGACGAGCGACGGATCGCCGACCATCCGCAACGGCATCCTCGACTGGGTGTACGAGGAGGAGCTGGCATCCCGCACGGCGAACGCGTTCGCCTGGTCGAAGGACGGCCAACGGATCGCGTGGCTGCGCCTCGACGACAGTCCCATCCCGCCGTACACGATCGTCGATTATCTCCATACCCATTCCAAGGCGAAGATCCAGTACTACCCGAAGGCCGGCGACCCCTCGCCCATTCCTTCGCTCCACATCGTCCAGTTCGGCCCGGACGGCCAGGTGGCCTCACGGCGCTCGGTGACGTTCGCGGATCCCATCCCGTACGTGCCTCGGTTCGGCTTCTTGCCCAAAGACACGGGATTCTGGTACCAGGTGCTCAACCGCAAGGAGGACCGCCTGACGCTGATGAAGCTCGATTTTGCAAGCGGCGCAGCGTCCCCGCTCCTCGTCGAGACCGACCCGTACTGGATCGAGCCGGTGGACATGCTCCACTTCTTCCCCGACGGGCGTTTCCTGTGGGCCTCCCGCCGCTCCGGCTACATGCACCTGGAAATCCACACGCCTTCGACGAACGAGGTCAAGGACCTGACACCCGGTCGCTGGGATGTCACCTCCGTGCTCGGCGTCGATGACGCGAGCGGGCGGATCTGGTACCAGGCGGCCCGTCCCACGCCGATGGAGCGGAGGCTCTACCTGGTCGAGGCTAAGAGTGGGAAGACCACGGCCCTCACCCGGGAGCCCGGCACGCACACCGGCTGGCTTTCACCCGCCAAAGCTCACCTGCTGGTGATGTCGTCAACCGTCACGCGGACCCCTCACCTGGAGCTGTATGCCGCGACCGGCAAACACCTCCGTACCCTCTTTGCCAACCGCCCCAAGGAGCTCGCGGCGATCAAGCTCGGCCATATCCGGTTCCTCCAGGTCAGGGCCAACGACGGCACGTTGCTGAATGCAGACATGATCACACCGCCGAACTTCAATCCCCGCCACCGGTATCCCGTCGTGGTCTACGTCTACGGCGGCCCGGACGCCCAGGTCGTCCGCAACGGGTGGGGACGCTCGATGGAGCTCTTCCACCTGTGGCTGGCCCAGGAAGGATTCATCGTCTTCTCGCTCGACAACCGTGGATCGTTCGGCCGGAGCCGCGCATTTGAAGGGTTCATCAAACACCGGCTCGGCTCCAGCCAGTTGCCCGACCAGCTCGCCGGCGTGCGCTGGCTGAAGGCGCAGCGTTACGTCGACCCGCACCGCATCGGGATCTGGGGATGGTCGTACGGCGGATACTTCACCACCTACGCCCTCACCCACGCCCCCGGTGTCTTCGCGGCCGGCGTGGCCGTTGCTCCCGTCACCGACTGGAAGCTGTACGACACGATCTACACGGAGCGCTACATGGGCAAACCGTCGGAGAATCCCAAGGGGTACGAGGCGGGTTCCGTGCTGGCGAAGGTCGCCGACCTGCGAGACCCCCTGCTGATCATCCACGGAACCGGCGATGACAACGTCCACTTCCAGAACACGCTCCAGTTCGCCAACGCCGCGTGGCGTTCCGGGCGCACGTTCAGCCTCAAGCTGTTCCCGAACCTCAAGCACGGCCTGCGGGCCAAGGGCTCCTACCTCCAGGTCTTCTCCGCGATCGGCAACTTCTTCGAAAAGCACCTGGAGTAGGGGGAAACGGAAAACCAGCCACTCCGGTCCAAGCTGTGGTCATCCTGACGATGCGAGCGCAGCAACGCCGGGCGAGGGGGCGATCCTCGCGATCCCCTCCCCTCAAAGAGATAAACCTGCCGCCCCAACGAAGCGACAAGCCCGGGGCGGGGCGCCAGCCCCGGCGGAATCGACCTTGAGCCGGCCGGCACGCTTGCGTGCGGGACGTCTCAGGGTCGAGACCGCGGGCCGGCCGTAGGCCGGGCCTCCCGGGCGACTGGCCGCCCATGCCATAACCACCAGCAGCATGCTCCCGTATACGAGCACGTCTCCAGCTCAGCCCGCCACCACTCCGAGTGACGTTACTCCGTCTCTCCGTGAAGCACGCGATAGTCTGCGGCGATCGGGAATCGTCTTCCCACGCCGAATGCTTTGGACGTGATCTTCAGACCGGGCGCCGCCTGGCGCCGCTTGTATTCGTTGCGATCGATCAGCTGCACCACCTCGCGCACGATCCCCGCATCGATCCCTTCGGCGACGATCTCGTCAACCGAAAGATTGTGCTCCACGTACGCCTCGAGAATCCGGTCGAGGATGCCGTATGGCGGCAGTGTATCCTGGTCCGTCTGGTCCGGCCTGAGCTCTGCCGACGGTGGCTTGGCCAGGATGCTCTCGGGAATCACCTCGCGTTCCCGGTTCAGCCACCGGCAAATTTCGTACACCATCGTCTTGGGAACGTCGCTGATCACCGCGAGCCCCCCGGACATGTCGCCGTACAGCGTGCAGTAGCCCACCGCCAGCTCCGACTTGTTCCCGGTCGACAGCAACAGCCTGCCGAACTTGTTCGAAAACGCCATCAGCACGTCGCCGCGAATCCGCGCCTGGAGGTTTTCCTCGGTGACGTCCGGGGCCAGGCCTTCGAAGGTATCCGCCAGTGTGTCGAGGTACGACTGAAACACCCCATCGATCGGTACGACGCGGTATTCGATCCCCAGGTTCGCAACGAGCGCCTCGGCGTCCGCCAGGCTTGAGCTCGACGAGTACCTGGTGGGCATCGCGACGCCGAGCACGTTCTCCGGCCCGAGCGCGTCCGCGGCGACGGCGGCCACGAGCGCCGAATCGATGCCACCGGACAGCCCGAGCACCACCTGGGCGAATCCGCACTTGCGAGCGTAGCCGGCGAGGCCGAGCGTCAGCGCCCGGTAGGCCTCTTCGACGGCGCTTCGAGCGACCGGATGGATCTCTCCGGCGGCCGCCGGTCCCGCGCCACGCAGGGCTCGCTCGGGAATGTCGTAGAAAACGAGGTCCTCCGAAAAGTCGCGCGCCCGCAGAATCACGCCACCAGCCGGATCGAAGCCAAGGGAATGTCCGTCGAAGATCAGTTCGTCGTTCGCGCCGACCTGGTTCGCGGCGAAGAGGAACTTCCCGTGTTTCGCCGCCTCGGCCGAGAGCATGTCACGCCTCAGCCTCCCCTTCCCCACGACGAACGGGCTCGCCGAGAGATTGACGAGGAGGTCGGCTCCAGCTGCCGCCTGCTCCGCGAGGGGGTCGCGATCGTACAGCTGTCGGGGCACAAGATCGGGGTCGTTCCACACATCCTCGCAAATCGTCACACCGAGCCGGATGCCGTTGAGCACCAGGGGGCTGACCGTCCCGCCCGGCTCGAAATACCGGGCCTCGTCGAAGACATCGTACGTCGGCAAAAGGCACTTGCGGTAGGTTCCCGTGACCTGTCCCCCATGGCAGAGCGCAGCGCCGTTGAACAGCCGTTTTCCACCCGGCTCGGTGTTGGGCTCGACATACCCCGTCAGGATGCCAAGATCCTCCGTCGAAAGACCCGCGATCCGCTCCAGCTGGCGCAGGTTGGCCTCGATGAAGTCTTGGCGGTCCAACAGGTCCCTCGGCGGATAGCCAACCGTCGCGAGCTCCGGGAGCAGGAGGAGGTTCGCGCCCCGCCGGATGGCCTCGTCCACGGCGTGGGAGATCTTCTCGAAGTTCGAATCGAAGGCGCCGATGGTGAAGTCGAGCTGTGCAATACCGATTCGCATACCCATCCTCCGCGGCGCCAGCATACCCGAAAAATCGTCCCCCACCGACAACCGGTGGGGGAGGAAGGAAGGAGGAGTGACGAAGTTCTCGTTCGTCATCCATGTTTACGGACCTGGTCTTCCCAGCGTTGAGGACCCCCGAGCGCCTCTCTTCGACTTTCGTCGCGAAACCCTGGAGGCCCGCCTGTCAGTGTGGTGTTTCGACCGAGGTGGTGCCGAGGTGTGCCCGACGCGCGTTGCCGGCGGCCACCGCCGCGAGAAACACCGCGCGGGCGCATCCGCGGTAGCAGCAGGAAGCAGGCATGCGGGCTCGGTTTCCTCCCGGCATCCACGGCTTACGGCCACCTTGGAATCGTTGAGGCGACCCCTGGCTGAAGGAGGTTCCCTGCGCGTCGGCGCCATCCACCGTCACCGCCTCTCGAGCTCGGGGACGAGCCGCTGACGGATCTCGTCCCGCACCGCCCTGAAGACCTCCATCCGTTCCTCCCCGCTTCCCTCAGCCTCCGCTGGATCGCGGAAGGAGATGTGGACCTGTTCGACCGGGCGCGGGAAGACCGGGCAGCTCTCCTTTGCCGAATCGCACACCGTGATTACGAGATCCCAATCCTCGTCTTGAAAGGTCTCGACGTGCGCGGGCGACGCGCTCGAGATATCAATGCCAACCTCCGCCATCGCCCTGACGGCCAGCGGATGCACGCGTCCAACCGGGGCCGTTCCCGCCGAGCGCGCTTCCCACCGGCCCCCGAGGAGGTGATTAACCCACCCCTCGGCCATCTGCGAGCGGCATGAATTCCCCGTGCACAGGATCAGGACCCGCCGCCGTGCGTGTGAAACGTCCATCGCGACCTCCCCAACGTATTCATTTGCACATTTGACAACTCGTGCGAATGGCATTATATTTCGCCCGGTGACGAAATGATAGCCCCCCCTCTTACCCGCACCGTTGAAACCCACAGGGCGCTGGCGCATCCAGCGCGGCTCAGGATACTCGCCATGTTGCGAGCGGGCGAGCTGTGCCTCTGCCAGGTCACGGCGATCCTGCGTCTCGCCCCGTCCACCGTCTCGGCGCACCTCAAGGAGCTGCGCGCGGGAGGGCTGATCGAGGAGCGCAAGGAGGGTCGCTGGGTGTTCAGCCGGCTCACGCAGGATCCCGCCGCCGGCCGGCTCCTGGAACACGTCTGGGAGCAGCTTTCCGGCGACCCCACGGTACACAACGACGCGCGCCTCCTCCGGAAGCTGCTCCGGGTGGACGTCCAGACGCTCTGCCGGGCCGATCTCGACCTGGAGCGTCTTGGTATCGCGCCGGGCCGTTGCGGCGCGGTTGAGGCCAACGAGCACACGACTGCGAGGGACACGTGATGGATCATGCTGCAGGAATCTCGAAGAAGCTCCCCGTTCTGGATCGCTATCTCACGTTGTGGATCTTTCTCGCCATGGGCGGCGCCGTTGCGCTGGGGTGGGCATGGCCCGGGGTGGGGCGTTTCTGGGACCGCTTCTCGGTCGGCACGACCAACCTTCCCATCGCCATCGGCCTGATCCTGATGATGTACCCGCCCCTGGCCAAGGTGCGGTACGAGGAGCTGCCCGACGTCTTCCGGAACTGGAAGATTCTCGGCCTGTCGCTGATCCAGAACTGGATCATCGGCCCCACGTTGATGTTCGTCCTGGCGATCCTCCTCCTTCGAGGCCACCCCGCCTACATGACCGGCCTGATCCTCATCGGCCTGGCGCGGTGCATCGCGATGGTGATCGTCTGGAACGAGCTTGCCCGGGGAGACACGGAGTACGCCGCCGGCCTGGTCGCCTTCAACAGCATCTTCCAGGTGCTCTTCTACAGCGTGTACGCATGGGTGTTCATCACCAAGCTGCCTCCCCTCCTGGGCATCAAGGGCGTCGTGGTTCAGATCACCATGGGCCAGATCGCCGAGAGCGTCTTTGTCTATCTCGGCATCCCGTTCCTCGCTGGAATCATCACGCGTTTCGCGCTGGTCAAGACGAGGGGACGTGAGTGGTACGAACACCGCTTCATCCCGCGCATCTCGCCGATCACCCTGATCGCCCTGTTGTTCACGATCGTGGTGATGTTCAGCCTCAAGGGGCAACAGATCGTCCGTATCCCGACCGACGTCGTGCGCATCGCGATCCCGCTGGTCATCTACTTCGTCGTCATGTTCTTTGTCAGCTTCTGGATGGGGCACCGGATCGGGGCGGACTACGAAAAGACCGCAACGCTCTCGTTCACCGCGGCCTCGAACAACTTCGAGCTCGCCATCGCCGTGGCCGTGGCCGTTTTCGGGATCAGCTCGGGAGAAGCGTTCGCCGCCGTGATCGGCCCCCTGGTGGAGGTTCCCGTGATGATCAGCCTCGTCAATGTCTCGCTCTGGTTCAAGAAGAGGCTCTCCTGGGACGTGCGGCGATGAACGGTAGTGCAGAACCCTGGCCGAAGGACCAATCCCACGGCCGTTGACCGGCGGCTGTAAGAAATCCCCTCCCCTTTCGGGGGTCTTACCACAGAGCTCAGGGAGAGCACGGAGGGAAAACAACACGGCCTGGTCCCGAAACGCCATCCACCTTCCCAACCTTGTCCCGCGTGACGAGACCACGCCCCCCCCTGCGAACCTCCGCGCCCTCCGCGGTTTATCCTCTCCTCCCAGCCTCACCAGGAATTTTACCGCCAAGACCCCAGGGTACGCAGAGAAAAACGCCAGGTTTCGTTTTCCTCCGTGTACTGTGTGGTGAGAATCCCCACCCAGATCCTTCGTCGGCTACGCCCCCTCGCGACGGACAAGAGTTGCCGGTCAACGGGGAACCTCACATACGTCACTGTCATCGCACATCGTACTGAGGCCGCACCCCCCTTTGTTCGTCCGCATTATGTGCTGGGCCGAAAAGCCCGTTTCCCCACCCAGGCAGGCGAGACCCGCCCCTACCAAAGATCAAGACGATGCGGAGTAACCCAACGCCACCGCATGCCGACGCCGAGGCAAAGCCGAGGAACGGCGCACACTCTCCCCATCCGTTGCAAGCCGACGGCCCGGCCGCAGGCCGGGGCACGGCGCAGCCACCTTCAATCCGTGCAAGCCGACGCCGAGGCCAAAGGCCG
>JAADFN010000185.1 GCA_013152895.1 Acidobacteriota bacterium
CAGGATTGAAGGTGGCTGCGCCGTGCCCCGGCCTGCGGCCGGGCCGTCGGCTTGCGGTGGCGGTGGGTGGGATGGAAGGCCCGTGGAGCGCAAGGGCTTTTATACACGGTTGAGCCTGGAACGTATCGGCCGGGGTGGACGGACACGGTGATCGAGGAGGGCGGCAAGGCGATTGGGCAGGCGCACGGCTTCGGGTGTGGGAGCGGTACGCTTTCCTTGGAACCGGGTGCGATCGTGTTTTCTCTTGAGAAGGGGCCCACGGTGCAGCAGACGGGTGTTTGGTCACGAAAGGGGGCAAGGCCAAGGAGTGAAGATCGGGCGCCCCGGTCCGCGTTCGGCATCGGTCCGTGCGAGGGGTGCGTGTTCTACGCGCGCTTGCCGTTGGTGGGGGTATCCCAGAGGGAATGGCCGTGAAGCTCGATGTCGAGCCGGCGGGTCATCTCGTCGAGGGCGGCCTTGAGGCGCTTGGCGGCGTAGCGGGAGGGTTCGTCCGGGTCGAGCTCGAGGGGGGGGCCGAACTGGACGAGGAGGCGCGAGAACGGTCTGGCGAGGATCATCCTGTCCCAGGAGCGCAGGGTCCAGGTGCGGCTTGCAGAGAAGGACATCGGGATGATGACGCGGCCGAACTTCCGCGCGAGCTGGATGGCGCCGAGCTTGACCCGTTGCGCGGGACCGCGGGGGCCGTCGACCGTGAGCGCGGCGTGGTCTCCGAGGCCGTCGCCGACCCAGTCGATCATCTCGTCGAGAGCGTGGCGGCCGCCCCTGAGGGTGGAGCCCCGGACAACGCGGATATCGAGCGCCGCCACGGCGCGGGCGGCGATCTCCCCGTCCGCCGAGTTCGACGCCATGCTGAGCACCCTGCGGCCCCGGAGCGCAAAGATCACGCCCTGCATCCGGCCGTGCCAGACGGCAAGGGGGGCGTGGGGCAGCTCGTCGAGGATGTCGATGCCCCGCACCTCGATCTTCACGGTGCTCCGCCAGATCCGGAGGACTTGACCGGAAAGCGTTCCGAGAACTTTCGCCCGCCACATGTTGACGATCTTACCGCGGTAACCGTGGAGCCGCGATGATGAAGGTCCTGGCGTCCGGGGCGATTCCGTGTGACCGGGCGGTCACTTTCCGACGAGCCCGGGTCCGGAGGGGTGCGGGGGCCGGGTTCGTGGCGGGATGGCGGGGCAGGCCCGGGAACGATATCCTGGACCGGTGTTCCGGCGCGATCAGATTCCGGTGTGGACGGCCGCGGCCGTGGCCTTCGGGCTGGGCCTGGCGGGAGCGCTGGTCCGCAGGCCGTGGCACGACGAGCTCTACACGCTCGCACTCTCCCGGTCGTCCTTTGGTGGGATTCTCGCCGCCCTGAAGGTGGACTCGGGACCGCCCGGCTACTATCTCCTGTGCCACGTGCTGCACCTCGCGGGGCTCGACGGCCTCGTCGCGTTGCGCCTGGTTTCGGCGATCGCCGTGGCGGGCGGCGTGGCGCTCGTGGTGGCGGCGATCACCAGCGGAACCGGGTGGCGGTGGGCCGTTGGCGGATTCCTGGCCGTGCATCCCTTGCTCGTTCGCGCGTCGGGCGAGGCGCGCCAGTACGGCGTGCTCTTCGCGCTGGCCGCGGCGGCGGCCTTCATCCTCAGTCGGCCGGTGCGGGCGAAGCAGGCGTGGCTGCTCGCCGCGGTCCTGGCCGCCGCGTGCTGGGTGCACGCCCTCGGCCTCGTTCTTGCCGGTGGCGTACTTGTCGCGGGGGTGGCCTTCTCTTCAGCAGAGCGGCGCCGGATCTGGATGGCGGGGCTGGCGGCCTTGGCTGCGTACGTGCCGTGGCTGCCGGTCATGGCCGGGCAGCCGGCCGCTGCGCTGGCATGGATGCAGCACGGATGGTCACAGGTTCCCGCGCTGGCGCGGTGGGTCTTGCCGTTTGTCGAGCCCAACCCCGCCGCGCCGCCGTCGCCGTTCGTCGAGCTGGTCGCGCTCCCGGTGGCGGCGGCTGTTGCGGGAATGATCGTGTGGGCGGTGGTGGTCGCCGTGGGCGCTGCGACCGGACGGCGCGTCGCCGCGCACCTGCTGCTGTGGGCCTCGGCCGGAATCGTTCTGGTGGCCGCCTCGGTGTTTCTCCGGCCGGTCTATGCGCCGGGCCGGGCGGACGTGCTCTTCATCCCCGCCGCGGCGCTTGTCGTGGCGGCGGCCTCGCGATGGAGACGGTGGACGCGTGCCGGGGTCGTGCTCCTTGCCGTGGCGGGCGCGGCGGTTTCGGGTGCTTCGCTGGCGGTGTGGAACCATGAGCCGGCACCGCCCGCCGGGTGCTGGCGCGGCTGAGCCGCCCGGGCGATGTCGTGGTGACGACCGGCTGGTGGCTGCTCGACGTGCGGTACGCGCTTGGCGCCCGCGCGGGTGGGCTTCGCTGGCTGACCTTTCCGGCGTCGAGCGCCCGGCACCCGGGGTGGTACGACGACCGGGTGGCGGAAGCGGCCACGAACGAGGCGGCGGCGCTCGCGCGCCGGCTCGCCGGTATCCAGGCATCCGGGCATACGGTGTGGATGCTCCGGTCCCCGGTCCTCGCGTCGGACCGCCTGCTCGCGCCGGCTGCCGGTGCGTGCGGCCTCGTCCCCGTGGCGTCCGCGAAACCGTACTGGGTCCTGTGGGGCCCCGCTCGACGCCTTCCGGGGAATCCGGGATAATCGCGGCATGTTCTTTCCGCTTCGCGACTCGATACCCTCGGATCTGTGGCCGGCCGTCAACATCATGCTCATCGTGGCCTGCTCCGCCGTCTTTGTTTTCGAGCTCCTGCTCGGGAGCAGGCTGAACGCGTTCTTCCAGGCCGCCGCGTTCATCCCGGCCCGGCTGTTCTTCCCGCACGCGGTCCTGAGGATCGGGCTTCCGGTCTACGGTCTCCTCGGCAACATCGCCACGGTCTTTTCCTCGATGTTCCTGCACGGCGGGTGGCTTCACATCATCGGAAACATGTGGTTTCTCTATATCTTCGGGGATAACGTCGAGGACGCGCTGGGCCACGGCCGGTACCTGCTCTTTTACCTCGGTGGCGGGATGGCGGCCGCGTTGACGCAGGGGATCATCTCGCCGGGATCCGTCGTGCCCACCATCGGCGCGTCGGGCGCCATTGCGGCGGTGCTCGGCGCCTACATGGTGTGGTTCCCTCACGCCCGCGTGAAAACGCTCGTGTTCCTGCTCGTCTTTGTCACGGTGATCGATATTCCAGCGCTTCTCTTCCTGGGATACTGGTTCCTTCTGCAGTTCTTCCAGGGTACCCTGTCGCTGGGTGCCGCGCCCGGTGCGGGGGGCATCGCCTGGTTCGCCCACATCGGCGGCTTCGCCTTCGGAGTCGCCGTCGGGCTCATAACGTTACGGCGGCAGAGCCTGCGGCCGAATGCGTTCCTGTCCGTCTGGCGACAGTTCTGACCGGGCGGCCCGGAGAGAAGAGAGGGAGGATGGCATGTCTGTACCGTTGCTCGATTTGACCCGGCAGTATGGGCCCTTGCGCGAGGAGATCCGGACGGTGATCGACCGGGTCTGCGATTCCCAGCGTTTCATTCTCGGCCCCCAGGTCGAGGCGTTCGAGAGGGAGGCCGCCGAGGCGCTGGGCGTCCGGCATGCCGTGGGCGTCAGCTCCGGGACGGATGCGCTGCTCGTCTCGATGATGGCGCTCGGGATCGGGCCGGACGACGAGGTGATCGTGCCGGTTTTCACGTTTTTTGCGACGGCGGGCGCGGTCGCCCGGCTCGGCGCGCGGCCGGTCTTCGTCGACATCGATCCCGGCGATTTCTGCATGGACATGGACGCCGTCCGGGACCAGGTGACGATATGTACGAAGGCGGTAATCCCGGTTCACCTGTTCGGCCAGGCGGCCGCGATGACGGCGCTGGCCGATGCGGCGGGCGATATCCCGGTCGTCGAGGATTGCGCGCAGGCGTGGGGCGCCTCGTTCGAGGGTAAGGGCGTGGGCGGCCTGGGCGCGCTGGGCGCGTTCTCGTTCTTCCCGTCGAAGAATCTCGGGGGCTTCGGAGACGGCGGCCTGGTGACGACGAACGACGCCGGTCTCGCCGAGCGGGTGAAGCAGCTACGCATGCACGGGCAGTCGGGGGTCTACGAGCACGAGCGCGTGGGAGGTAACTTCCGCCTCGACGCCCTGCAGGCGGCGGTGCTGCGGGTCAAGCTGCCGCATGCCGGCACGTGGATCGCGGGCCGGAGGGCCAACGCCGAACGGTACGGGCGGCTGTTCCGGGAGGCCGGGTTGACGGACGTCGTTGCGCTGCCCGTGGCGGTCGAAGGGCGGGGGCACACCTTCAACCAGTACGTCGTGCGCGTTCCGAAGCGGGACGAGCTGCGGGCGTTTCTCGCGGCCCACGGTATCGGCGCGGCGGTGTACTACCCGCTGCCGCTGCACCTCCAGCCGTGTTTTGCGTATCTCGGCTACCACGAGGGTGATTTCCCGGTGGCGGAGCAGGCCAGCCGCGAGGTTCTCGCGTTGCCCGTCTTTCCCGAGCTGACCCCCGCCGAGCAGGAAGAAGTCGTCGGTAGGATCGCCGAGTTCTACGGCCGCTGAGCTCGCGACTGTTGCGAGCACGCCGTCGGGCGCCCGGGAGGCCCTGCTTGCAGCAGGTCCGCGGTCAGCGCCCGGGAGGCCCTGCTTGCAGCAGGTCCGCGGTCAGCGCCCGGGAGGCCCGGCCTGCGGCCGGCCCGCGGTCTTGATCCCGAGCCGT
>JAADFN010000186.1 GCA_013152895.1 Acidobacteriota bacterium
GCTGCTCTACCAGTGGTTCATCGAGGGGCCCTTCAAGGCCGGCAAGCCGATCGTGCCGGCGGCGTTCTTCGGCGGCGTTATGGCGATGGGCATTCTCTCGGTCATCGGTCTCGCGCTCTACGGAAAATTCGTCGCACCGGAAAAAAGCCGGCAAGACAGCGTCGCGTCGTAGCGGAAAACGCCGTCGACGCCCCCCGCACCGGCCTGCATCTCTCACGGACTTTCGTCGCGAGACGGGCGGCCCGTTCCCCCGGACCTCCGCTTCAGGGCGTGACGGAACGGGAGATTCCGTGAGATGATGTTGGAAACCAGCCGGGCGTTGCCGGCGTTTCGGGACGAGGTGAATCACGGTGGAGACACGGGGCTTTGGAGGGGAACGGCGCAGAGGACCACGGGTACCCCTCTCCGGCGAGCTGACCATCTTCGTCGAGAGCATGGGCCAGTTCCTCGAACGCCACGGCAGAGACATCTCCGAGGGCGGCATGTTCCTGGAAAGCCCGGCGCCGCCACCTCCCGGCACGCGGCTGCGGTTCCTCATCCGGCCGGCCAGCGGACCGGGCCTGATTCGCGGCCTGGCGGAGGTCGCCTGGCGGCGGGAGGAAGCGGGGGGGCCGGAACACCCCTCCGGCGTGGGTCTCCGCTTCCTCAGCATGAACCCGGAAGGCCAGGCGCTCATCCGCCGGATCGGCAATGACCGGCGAGACGTCACAGCCGGACGTGCACGGTGCGGAACCATTCCCCATCGAAGGTGAGCCGCTTCCACCCACACCAACGCCCGCCGAGGATGTTTTCGAGGAAACCTCGCCCAGGAAGGAGGCCGAACGTCCCCTGGGCGGCGCTTTGAAGACCACTCCGGCCGATGAATCGACCCTCCTCGATATCACGCTTCCCGAGATCGGCCGCCCGTACGGCTACGACGAACAGCACCGGCCCCCGCGGCACTGGAGGGGCTGGATCGTTGCCGCGACGGCTGTCGTCGTGATCGGGGTGCTTGGCGCCCTCGGGGCCTGGTACGCCGGCTGGTTCGACACGCCGCACGAAACCGTATCCGCCTCTCCTACGCCATCCGGGACCGAGCAGCGGCCTGTTCGCTCTCCCGCGGACACGTCGGTAAGCGTTGCGCCGCGCCGCCAGGGCGGCGGCCCCGCCGCTGGAGCTGTACTGGAGCCCTCGCCGACAGCCTCTCCCAGGCCGACGGCAACGGCAACCCCGGCGCCATCGCCCACGCCCACGACCGCTCCGGCGCCGGTCGCTCTGCCCGCGCGCACGATCCGCTCGATCCGGTGGTCCGCGGCCACCAGCGGGACCACCGTACGCATCGTCCCCTCGGGCGTTCTGACGACCCGGCGCGTGCGCGTGATCCTGCTCGACGATCCTCCCCGCGCCCTGGTGCGGATCCGCGGCATCCGGGCACCGTACCCCCAGCCCGTGATCCAGGCCGGGTCTCCCGAGCTCGCGAGAATACGGATCTGGCTTCACAGCGAGCTGAGACCGCCCGAGCTTTACGTCGTGCTCGACCTCGCGCGGCCCGGCGTGCGCGTCCGGACGCGCCTGCGCTACGGAACCGTGATCGTCACCCTCAGACGCCCGCGAGCCCGGTAGCCGCGGCGTGCGCCGGGGGCTGCATGGTAGAATCTGCGCCGTTGGAGTGGAGGGCGCATGCCGAGACTGAACCCCGGGGAGCTTGAAATCGACCTGTTTTGCAAGGGTCTGAAGATCGACCCGTCCTGCCGGCTCGACCGCGATGCGCGCCTGTTTTCCAGGACGCGGGCAGGTCTTGGCTCGGGGCTCGAGATCGTCATCCCCGGCGATCTCAAGGACATCTGGATGAACGTTCCGGTCGAGGAAGACTTCTGTGCGCTGTCGCCGTACCTGATGCGCTTCGCCGAGGAGCCTGGGTACCACGTCGTCGACACGCGATCCGGCGAGGCGTACGGCGTCGAGATCCCCCCGACGCCGTCGTGGTACGAGCGCAAGACGTCGTCCGGCGTCCCGATGTCGCGTGTCGGCGTCTTGCAGGGAACCTACCTCGGGATCTACGTCTCCGAGGCGTGCATGTTCTGGACGCCGCAGGAGAATGCCAACTGCAAGTTCTGCACGTCCGGCGTCAACGTCGGCGTCAACGAGATCACCCGGAAGAGGGTCCGGGACGTCGTCGAGGTGGCCCGGGCGGCCCAGGAGGAATCCGGGGTCACGTTCACGCACTTCAACGCCGGTTACCAGTGGGAAGACATGCCGGAACACACGCGATCGCACGGGCTCAACCGCGCGGCGCCGTTCGTCAAGGCGGTTCGCGAGGAGGTCGGCGGCTTCATCGGTGTCCAGGTCGCGCCCGTCCTGCCCCGCGACCACTGGAAGTACGACTGGCTGACCGAGCTCGGCACGGATCACTTCTCCTTCTGCTACGAGTTCCACAATCCCGAGTATTTCAAGACGTTCTGTCCCGGCAAGTACGGTCACCTTGGACAGGACGCGTTCTTCCGGGCGCTGGAGTACACGTCCAAGCTGCTCGGCAAGGGCAAGGTCTCCGGCGAGATCATCGCCGGCCTGGAACCGGTCGAGGACACGCTTCGGGCCATCGACTACATCACCTCCGTTGGCGCCTTCCCAACGGTATGCATCTTCAGGCCCCTGATCGGGGCGGACCTCGAGCACTACCCTTCCCCGTCGTACGAGGACATGCGGCGGGTTTTCGAACACACGTGGCACGCCATGGTCAAGAACAAGATTCCGTTCGAGATCGTCCCCAACATCGAGGTCAGCCTGGTCGTGCAACCCGGAGACGCGGCCTACCTGGTTCCCCGGGATGCCGGATGGAAGGCGTACCGCCGCCGTAACGCCATCCTCCGGACGCTGGCCAAGCCCGTCATCTGGTGGAAGATGAAGCCGCACCCGGTCAAGGTCTCCGCAACCGATCACCCCAACCTCCCGCCGGCTCCATCGGCCAGTGCCCATCCCGGCTCGGAGGCTGCCGCGTGATCGTCAACATCACCGGCACGGGGCTCGATGACGCCATGACGGCTGCGGCGGCGTTGCCCGGTGGCCTCGAGGTCTGGCGCCGCCTCCGGGACGGATCCGAGCCGTTCCTGGTCGTTCCCGGGCGGACCGGGCTCGAATGGGGCGTGGACAACCGGGTCAAGGATGCGCCCAACCGCGCCCGGCTCAAGCTCTTCGTCCCGGAGGGCCGGACGGACCTCGCCGTGCTCGTGGCATTCAAGATCTCCCAGGTCGCGTGGTCCCACGACCGCTACGCGTACGGCGTCTGGGAGATCCCTCTCACGGACGGGCGGGCCGTCCTGGATCCGGCCCATCTCGAGGCGTGGATCGCGTTCCAGGTCTCGGGCTTCCACCCGGAGCGCCGCCCACCCACCCTGATCCGCCAGATCAGCTACGACATCCCCGAGTAGACGGGGCTACGCCGGACGGAGCAACCCGGCGAGATCCGCGACTCGCGCAATGCGAACGATCTCCCCAGCCTCGCCGGCCTCGGCCTGGCGGGCCGGAATGGCCACACGCCCAAAGCCCATGGCGGCCGCTTCGCGGAGGCGGTCCTCCGCGCGGCTGACGGCGCGCACCTCGCCCAGCAAGCCGATCTCGCCGAAGATCGCAAGATCCTCGGGCAAAGGCCGATCTGCGGCCGAGGACAGGAGCGCTGCAGTCACGGCGAGATCCAGCGCGGGCTCCCGGATCGACAGTCCCCCGACGATGTTGACGAAAACGTCCCGTTCTCCGAAGGCCGCGCCCGTGCTGCGCCCGGCGACGGCCAGGAGCAGCGCCAGCCGCGAGGGATCGAAACCCTGGGCCACGCGGCGCGGGGTTCCCAGGCGCGACGGCGTGACCAGCGCCTGAACCTCGACGAGCAACGGCGACGTTCCTTCGATCGCCACGGCGACCGCCGATCCCGGCGCCCCGGCCTGGCGGTCGTCGAGAAGCCACGCCGACGGGTTATGAACCTCCTCGAGCCCGTGATCGGTCATCGAGAACAGCGCCAGCTCCGCCACGGTGCCGAAACGGTTCTTTCCGGCCCGAAGGATCCGCAGATCGTGCCCGGGCTCCCCCTCCATGGAAAGCACGACATCGACGAGGTGCTCCAGCAGCTTGGGTCCCGCGATCATCCCGTCCTTGGTGACGTGGCCCGCGAGCAGAACGGGTACCCCGGAGCTCTTGGCCAACTCCTGGAAACGCGCCGCCGCCTGGCGGACCTGGCCCACGGAGCCCGCCGGGGCGTCGATCTCGTCGACGGTCATCGTCTGAATCGAATCGACGATGACGGCGGCCGGGTTGACGCCCTCGAGGTGCCCAAACACCGCCGGGCACGAGGTTTCTGGGAGAAGCAGCACCTCGGGCCGATCGATGCCGAGGCGGCGGGCCCGAAGGCCCACCTGCTGGGCGGACTCCTCGCCGCTGACGTAGAGCACCGGCGAGCCGGGCCGGGCGAGCTGTCCGGCAAGCTGGAGCATCAAGGTTGACTTGCCGATGCCCGGCGCGCCGGCCAGCAGCACGACCGATCCCGCGACGAGACCGCCCCCGAGGACGCGATCAATACCGGCGATGCGCGTTGGCTGGCGAACCTGGACGGCGGCGGCCGCCTCGTTGATCGGGACGGGCGCTGCCCCGCTGGCGCCGCGCCGCACCGTCCGACCCTTTTTCGGGGGCCCAGGCGCCGATGCAAAGCTGTTCCACGCGCCACATCCCGGGCAACGTCCAAGCCACTTGCGCGACTCGTAGCCGCACTCGGTGCAGAAGAAGAGCTCCCGGCTCACCCGGGATCAGAACCCCTTGCCCGCCAGGCCAAGCATGTACTTCATGTCCTCGTCCGTCCAGGTCAGCCCGGCGCCGAACAGGACGCTCGAGTGCTTGGCATAGGTCGGGTCGTCCCACCCCGCCGTCAGGAACATGTTCCGGTTGAGGAAAAAGCGGCTCTCGAAGCGGATGTGCGGCGAGTTGCTGTCCTGCCGGCTAAAGTCCCACGCTTCGAGGGTCAGGCGTACCGGATGGTGAAACAGCGTGACGTCCTGATCGATCCCGACCCCGCCCCTGGACTCGAACAGACCCGCACGAACGATCGTGTTGGGCAAGAGACGGTACCCCATCTGGACGTTGAACGCGCTCGAGTACTTGTCCAGCTTAGTCGAGGTGATGGTATAGCTCTCGTGACGCCCATCGCTGTAATCAGTCGTCACGGTTTCCACCTTCGTCTTCAGCCGTCCGAACGGCGGGTCGACGTATTCGACCCGGAAAAAGCGGCGATGGTTGGTCCACAGGTCGAAGCCGAAGGTCGACCGGGACTCGCTGACGTTGGGGAGCGACTCACCGGACAGCGTCATGTTGAGGTGATACCGTTCGAAGCGGCCGACCGTGTTCTGGAGCGTCTTGACACCGCCCTGGATCGACTTGAGCGTCGAGTTGACGTTGTCCACGGTGGTCTCGTCGTTGATCAGCTTGCCAACGCTTCCCTTCCCCTCGGCGATCTTCGTCGTGATCGCATTGAGGTTGTTCGCCGTCACCTTGAGCCGCGCGGTGAGGTCCCGGATGTTGCTCAGCGAATCGTGGAGATCGGGGCGGTTTTCCTCCACGGTCCTGTTGAGGGCGTCGGCCAGCTCGGCGATCTTGTCGGCGAGCTGGGGGAGCTCTTCCTTCAGCTCGGCCGAGAAGTCGCGGAAGTTGGCGGTCGTCGCGCCGACGTTGGCTCGGTTGGCCCGGACCAGGTCTTTCAGGGACGCGGTGAGCTCCCGGACGTTCTCGATGATCTGGTCCAGCTTTTCGGCGCCCTGCTGCCCGCCGATCGACTGACGCAAGGCGAATGTGACCTGTTTGACGTCGTCCCCGATGTTCGATGCCTTCTTCAGCACCTCGTCGAAGCTCGGCGGCGCGGTCCCGTTGAGGGCGGTGCCGGGGGACAGGGGCGGCGCATTCGGGTTGCCCGGAAGAACCTCGACGTACTTGTCCCCGAGCATCCCGAGGCTGACGATCCGCGCCGAGGCACCGGCGTGCAGCTTGATGTCGGGGTCGAGCGAAAGGACCAGCTCGGCCTTGTCGCCTTTGAGCCGGATTTCCTTGACCTTCCCGACGCGGACCCCGGAGATCCGGACATCCGACTTCCTGTTCACGCCTGCGGCCGAGGGAAAGAGCGCCGTGACGATGACCCGGTCGCCGCGTTCCCCGATCGGAATATCCTGGATCTTGATGATAAAGAAACAAGAACGATCAGACCAATGAGCATGAAGAGCCCAATTTTTGCAGCTGGAGTCATAGGATTTCCTCCTCATCCGCCGGAACCTCGCCATTGAGAAACGCCTGCACGTACGGATCTGGACTGGCCCGGAACTCGTCCGGCGGGCCCTGGGCGATGATGATCCCGCCGCGAATCATCGCCAGACGGTCGGCGATGCCAAAGGCGAGGTTGAGATCGTGCGTGATCGTCACGGCCGTGATCCCGAGCTCGTTGTGCATGCGGTTGATAACGCGCGCGATCGCCGCCGTGTTGATCGGGTCGAGCCCGGTGGTCGGCTCATCGAAGAGCAGGATCTTCGGCTGAAGGGCGATGGCGCGGGCGAATCCAACGCGCCTGCGCATCCCTCCGGACAGCTCGGAAGGCAACTTGTCCTCGATCCCTTCCATGCGGACAAGCCCAAGGCATTCCCGGACCCGCCGTGCGATCTCATCGGCGCTCCACGCCGTGTGCCGGCGGATCGGGAAGGCGATGTTGTCGAAGACGTTCATCGAGTCGAAGAGCGCGCCCTCCTGGAAGCTCATCCCGAACTGTTTTCTCAGCTCGAGGCATTCGGCGGGGGGCGCCACGGTGATATCGACCCCCTCCACCACGATGTTCCCTTCATCGGGCTGGAGCAGGCCAATCAGGTGCTTGAGAAAGACGCTCTTCCCGGCGCCGGAGCCCCCGAGCACCACGAGCGATTCTCCGGGGAAGATCTCCAGGTCGATGCCGCGCAACACGTCCTTGTCTCCGAAGGACTTCTTCAGGCCGATCACGCTGATGATCGGTTCCTGCGCTGCTGCGGCCCATGCTTCCATGTCTCGCCCCTCCTCAGAACAGGATCTTGGTCAGGAAGAAATCTGACAGGAGAATGAGAAGTGAGCCCATCACCACGGCGGTCGTGGTGGACCGGCCCACGCCTTCGGCGCCTCCACTGGTATAAAACCCCTGGGTGCATCCCGTCACGGCGAGGATCAGGCCGAAGAAGGCCGCCTTGATCAGCCCCGAGGTGACGTCGTTGATCTTCAAATACTGGAACGTGCTGTGCCAGTACTGCACCGTGTTGGCGTGAAAAAGCCCGACCGCCACCAACCAGCCGCCGAGGATGCCGATGGCGTCGCCAACGAGCACCAGGAGCGGAAGCATGAAGAAGCTTGCACCGACCCGCGGGACGACCAGGTAATGAATCGGCTCCGTCGCCATGGCGTAGAGGGCGTCGATCTGTTCCGTCACCCGCATGGTTCCCAGCTCGGCGGCCAGGGACGATCCCACGCGCCCGGCCACCATCAGGCCGGCCAGCACGGGGCCCAGCTCACGTGTCATCGAGAGGGCGACGACCGAGCCCACGAATCCCTCGGCGTGAAACCGTTCGAAGCCCCGGTACGTCTGGAGGGCCAGCACCATTCCCGTGAACATCGTCGTCAGGAAGATGACGGGGATCGAGTCGAACCCGACGCGCACCATCTGGCGCAACCATTCGGAGAGGTCGAATGGCCGCCGCACCGCCCACAGGAGAGTCTGCACCAGAATGTAGAAGAAGCGCCCGATTTCCTCAAGAACGGCGATCGTATACCGGCCGAGACTGTCCAGCCATCCCATCATCCTGCTCTCCCGTTTACCACGGCTCCCCCCCGCTCTCGTGCTGGGCGGCCGCGTTCTCGAAGCGCGTGTACTCGTGCTGAAAGACCAGGTCGATCTCCCCGATCGGCCCGTTCCGTTGCTTGGCGATGATCAGCTGGGCGAGACGCCGTTCTTCCACGTCCTGATCATAGACCGAGGGGCGAACGATGAACATCACCACGTCGGCGTCCTGTTCGATACTGCCGGATTCCCGCAGGTCTGATAGCTGGGGCCTGTGATCGCCCCCACGCCGGTCCGGCTGGCGGGAAAGCTGGGAGAGCACGAGCAACGGGACGCCGAGCTCCTTGGCAACTCCCTTGAGACTGCGCGAGATGGCGGAGACCTCCTCGTTGCGGTTCGAGAACCTGCCGCCCGCGGACATCAGCTGCATGTAGTCCACCATGACGAGGTCGAGCCCGCGCTCCTGCTTGAGCCGCCTCGCCTTGGCGGAGAGCTCGAGCACGGTCATGCCGGGGGTATCGTCGATCCAGATGTCGGCCTCCTGCAGCGACTGGGCGGCCATCGCCAGCTTGGTCCAGTCCGCCTTGGCCAGGTAGCCCGACGCGATTCGTTTCTGATCGACGCGGGCCTCCGACGCCAGCATCCGGCGCACGAGTTGATCCGCCGACATCTCGAGGGAGAAGATCGCCACCTTCCGGTGCTTGCGCAGGGCCGCATGCGTGCAGATGTTGACGCCCAGCGAGGTTTTCCCCATCGAAGGCCGGGCTGCCAGGATGATCAGGTCCTTCGGCTGCAACCCCGAGGTCAGCTCGTTGAGCCGCTGAAAGCCCGTATCGAGGCCGGTCAGGGTGGAATGCGTGTCGCGCGCCGCCTCCAGCATTTCAATCTCGCGCTGCGTCAGCTCCCGGATATGAACGAGCCCTCCGGCGAGGGTATCCTCGGCGATCCGGTAGACGTCGCGCTGCGCCGACTCGACCGCTTCCTTGGCCTCTCCCTGGTCGAGCGTGCACGTTGTCAGGATCTTCTGGGCGGCGGCGATCAACCGGCGTTTGACCGCCTTGTCATGAACGATGCCCGCGTAATGCCTGACGTTGGCCACGTCCGGCAGGGCGTCCACCAGCGAGGAGAGGTACGACACGCCTCCAACGCGTTCGATCGTCCCCTCTTCGCGCATGAAGTTCGTGACCGTCAGCAGGTCCGGGCTCTGGCCGCGCTGGTGCAGCGTCTGGCACGCCTGGTAGACGAGCCTGTGACTCTCCAGGTAGAACTCCTCGCCGCGAAGCACCTCGAGAACCGTCAGCAAGGCGCCCGGATCGAGGAGAATCGCCCCGAGCGCCGCGCGCTCCGCCTCCGGATCGTGGGGAAGACGGGAGACCTCGGTTTCCACGGGGACATTGGCTGGCGGAGCGATCGCATTCATGGAGAGGTCATTGTACCATCCAAG
Organism: Acidobacteriota bacterium; assembly: GCA_013152895.1. Taxonomy (GTDB): domain Bacteria; phylum Acidobacteriota; class Thermoanaerobaculia; order Thermoanaerobaculales; family Sulfomarinibacteraceae; genus JAADFN01. Next base: position 9,240 of record JAADFN010000186.1, read on the forward strand.
GTGACCACTTTTCGCCGGTGATCTGCGTCAATCCTGCGCCCCGGGCCACATACAACCGGGACCGACCTTTGACAGTCGTACAGCGGGGCGCCCTTCCCGGCCTATCCCAAGTTTCACCGCTTCCCCGATGACGCACATCGGCGGATACCCGGTGCAGGAAGCGAACGGCATCCCTCAGCCGGGGGCCGCGGCCTGGCGCTGCAGCCGCGTAATGACATCGCGAAGCTCGGCGCTGGAAACCCGCTGGCCGGGCACCACGCCGCCCGTCGTGGGCAGCACCCACGCCACCCCCTCGGCATCCGTCTTCTTGTCCCTCGCAACGATCTCGACGAGACGGTTCGGGTCAAGGTCATCGAGCGGCGGGAGGGGGCCAAGGGAGTCGATCGCCCGGGTCAAGCTCTGAGAGGACTCGGCTGTCATGAGGCCGCGATCCAGGGCAAGAAGCGCAGCGGCACGCATCCCCCAGGCCACCGCCTCACCGTGAAGAAAGCGCCGGTAGCGGGTTGCGGTTTCCAGGGCATGCCCGAGGGTGTGACCGAGGTTGAGGACCTGCCGGCGGCCGCTTTCGCGCTCATCATCCTCGACGATGCGGGCCTTGACACGAATCGCCCGCACGATGCACTCCAACCACCGCCCGGCGTCTGCACGCTCGAACCGCCCCCGGGGGATCCGATCCAGGATGTCTCGATCTCCGATCCATGCCGTCTTGATCACCTCTGCCAGTCCTGCGCGGAGCTCCCGCCGGGGCAACGTCGCCAGCGTGGCCACGTCTGCGACCACCAGGTCTGGCGCCCAGAACGCCCCCACGAGGTTCTTGCCCACGTCGAGGTTGATCCCCGTCTTGCCGCCGACCGAGGCATCGACCATCGCGAGCAGCGTCGTCGGAACGGCGATCCACCGGATGCCACGAAGGTAGACGGCCGCGGCAAACCCGGCGAGATCGGTCGTGACGCCGCCACCCACGGCCAGCACCATGTCGCCCCGCCGCCACCCGCGATCGAGCAGCCACCCACAGAGGCTCTCGACCTGGGGCCATCTCTTGAAGGTCTCCCCGTCGGGCAGCTCGAAGACCTCACCGGCGCCAACGGATGCAGCCACGTCGCGGGCCCACAACGGCCCGACAACCGTGTTGGAAACGACCGCGATCCGCCGTCCAGCGCCGAACCCATCGAGGAGCCCCGGCATCCTCCCGAGGAGGTCGAGACCCACGACAACCTCGTAGCTCCCGCGTTCGCCGGAAACGGTCATCCTGTCCATGCGGCCATCCTACCGCGCCGCTGCCCGAAGAGACATCGATCGCGAAAAAACGGGGCCCGGAGGCCCCGCCGTTGCATGAGGAGTCGATTCTTAAAAGCGGATCTTCGCCGCGACCTGGAACTGGCGTGGCGCCCCCGAGTGGTTGAGGTGCCCGAAGGAGGGGTCCAGGTAGGTGTTCGTCGCCGGGTTGTGATTCCACCACTCATACCGGACCAGCTGCGTGTTGGTCGTGTACCAGTTCGCGCTGTCGAACACGTTGAACATCTCGGCGATGAGCTGCAGCTCGAAATCGCCACGGAGCTTGATGTTCTTGGTCAGGCGCATGTCCACGTTGTGGAACCAGGGCTGGCGGAAGGTGTTCCGGCGGTAGTGCTTGTACACGCCGGGGGCAACCTCCCAGGTCGCCCGGTCACGGTAGTACCCGTCCTTGTTGAGATCGCGCCCGTCCGTTGCGGTGAACGGGAAACCGGAGCGGATCCGCACGATGGTCGAGAAGATGAAGCCGTAGGGCAGCTGTACCGTCGCGGAGGCGACGAACCTGTGTTTGACATCGTAGTTCGAGGGGCCCCAGTCGGCGCCGATGTTGTACTGATCCTCCGCGAGCCCCGAGCTCGACGACGAGACGGAGCGCTCGTTCGAGTCCTCATCGCGTGAGCGCGAGTAGGTGTAGGAGGCGTTGAGCATCCACCCGTTGGAGAAACGCTTGTTGGCCTTGATGATGATCGCCTTGTAGTTGGCCCTGGCGTCGGACTTGAACATCAGGATCTTGGTGAAATCCGAATAGTTCGGATGCGAGTACGACGACTTGTACGTCGGCCGCCCGTCGATCGTCGTTCCGCCGTCCAGGGCGATGTTCTGGTCCTGCTTGCGCTCGAGCTTCTTGGTCTTCGAGTAGATCAGATCGATGCCAACCGAGAAGTCCGGTGCGACTTCGGCCTCGTATCCCAACGACGCCCGGAGGGTCTCCGGGTTCTCGAAGTTGGGGTCGAACACGAAGATCGAAGGCCTGGACGTGGGAAGGTCTCCCAGGGAGCCGAACCGGTTCGGCCACTGGGGACAGTCATCGTAGCGGCAGTTGAGATCCGCCCGGACGACGCGAACACCGTTGGTCAGCATCGCGTTGGCGTCGAGCAGCGTGGGGACATTGTCGTAGAACATACCGACGCCGCCACGGAGCACCTGCTTGCCGTCGCCGTTGATGTCCCAGGCGAAGCCGGCGCGCGGCGCGATGTTGTTCGTGTCGTCGGGGATCTGGCCGGTCAGCGGGAAGTTCGGATTCGTCTCTTTCGGATCCGGATGATCTTCGAGATCGTAGCGCACGCCATAGGTCAAGGTCAGGTTCGGCGTCACTTGCCAGTCGTCTTGAACGTATCCGCCGTAGTACTTGGTGTTGAATTCCACGTGGCCGTTGTAGGGCGAGAAGGCCTGGGTGTACCGGTAGACCTTGTCGTTGAAGAAATCGCCCCACGAACGGAAGTAGTACTGCCCGCCGCCGAACCGGAAGAAGCCGTCGTCGAACCGGACGAAGCTGTAGTTGATGCCAGCCTTGAGCGTGTGCTTGCCGGCGTAGTACGTGAAGTTGTCCTTGATCTGGGTCCGGTTCTCGTTGAGGTAATTGGGGAGGAAGTTATTCTGGCCGAAGGTCGCATCGTACCGGCTGCCGATCCGGACTTCGGGGATCGACGTCACGTTGGCTTCGCGCGGGCGCTTCTCCCATGCGTACTGGACGATCAGCTCGTTGAACATGGTGTCGCTCAACACCGAGTTCAGGTTGGCGACGGCGGAGTTGAAGAAGTTCCGCTCGTAGCCGTTGTTCGACCATCCGGAGGTGTCGTAGTTGTTGGTCAGGTTCTCCCCGTCCTCGTAGTTGTAGTTGTCCCGGAATGTCAGGAGGTGATCGTTGCTGATCTGCCAGTCGAGCTTGACCAGGATGGCGTCGGCATCGTTGGTCTGCTTGATATTGCCGACTTCGTTGGCGTAGCTCAACCCTGTCAAGGCTTCCCAGTCCGCCTCGCGGCCGGCCGGAAAGTGCCGGAAGAACCGGTCCGTCGGCTGGTCGAGCCGTTGCCCGTCGTACGAGAAGAAGTAGTGCAGCTTGTCCTTGATGATGGGGCCGCCCACGGTGGCGCCGAACTGACGCCGGACGAAGTTGGCGCCGCCCCTGCGGTCAGCGTAATCGCCGACGAAGCTCTCGGGACGGTAGAAGACGAAGGCCTCTCCCTTGAGCTGGTTGGTCCCGGACTTGGTAATCGCGTTGATCACGCCGCCCGACGCGTTGTACTGTACGCTGTACGCCGACGAAACGACCTGGAACTCCTTGATCGCCTCCTGGGAGAACGTGAACGGCGGACGCGTGCCGCCGCGTTCCTCGCCGAAGAACGACGACTGATCGTTGGCGCCGTCAACGTTGAACGAGTTGTGGATGCCCTTTGCGCCAACGATGTGGGTCCGCCCAACGCTGTCGGGAACGGCCGCCGGCGTCAACGCGATGAAGTCCAGGAAGTCACGCCCATTCAGCGGCAGGTTCTCGATCGCCTTGCTGCTGACTGACGCCGTGACGTTGGCGCTCGATGTGTCAACAACCGGCGCCTCGGCCGTGACAACGATCTCTCCCTTGACGGAGGAGATCTTCAGTTTGAAATCGATCTTGACGGCGGATCCGAGTGTCACGCTGACGCCCTTCTTGATCTCCGAATTGAAGCCGTTCATGTCGGCCCGGAGATCGTAGGTCCCGGGCGGCAGGAAGTCCAAGCGGTACAAACCGTCCGCACCGGTCACCGTCCGCCGGGTAAACCCGGTTGCTTCATTCGTCGCCGTCACCGTTGCACCGGGCAGCACCCCGCCGTTTGGATCCGTGATCCGCCCCTGCAGCTGACCGGTCGCCACGTTGGACTGGGCATGGCCGATCACGGGAACGAGCACAAACGCGACGGCAATGACCCACACAAGACTCCTTCTCATATGAAACATCCTTCTTCCTCCTCCCCTGGGGAATTCCAGAATTGATTCACCGTCTCAAACTCCACGACTCCAGATGTATCTCACGGCGATACTTTAACGGCGTTCGTACCTGTTGACAAGGGGCGCTCCCCCAAGAGGTGCGGGGCCACCACCCAGTTGCCGTCCGCCGCCGGTTTCAACGGATCATGCCGCTCGAGATAATTGCCGATCAGGTCCGTCATTTCCTCCGATGTGTGCCAGACGACCGGCGCCGAGGACAGGTGCGGAAACCCTCCCCCGCCAGCCGCCCTGTAGTTGTTACACACCACCGTGAAGCTCCGGTGAAGATCGAGCGGTTTGCCGTGATACCTCAGGTCCCAGACCCTCTGGCCGGCCGGCCTGGTCGGGTCGATCCGGTACGAGAGTCCCTCCATCGTGTCAACGTTGTACCGCCGCACCCGGCGGTTCGTCAGGAGGGTGCAACCGTTCCCAGGGCGGCAATCGAGGCCCGCATCATAAAGCGCCGCATGCTCGAGAACATCCTTGACCTGGGCGCCGGTCAGCCGGACCGACACCAGCGTGTTCGGGTAGACGTACAGGGCGTACACCCAGCGCCAGGTCACGGGACCGGCGGGCAGGTCCGGCGTGCGATCGGTCAGCAGCGAGGCGAGGGACAGCTGCGCTCCCGACGCGTCCAACTGCACCGCGTGGATCAGGTCGAGCGCAGCACAGTCGTGCAACCGGCATCCGTGCACGCTGAGCGGCGCGGTGACGTGGCCGACCGGGCCATCGAGCGCCGCGATCACCTTCCGATGCTCGGCTGCAAACATGCGCGTGATCCTGGGATCGGGGGGAGCGTCCGCCGTCGACAGGTTTTCGCCCTTCCACGACGCGATTTTCCAGCCCGACGCCGTCCTGACGAGGTCCAGATCGATCCGGGTGACGCGCCGCGCCCAGCACCACGGCTGCGACACGATGACACCGTGGAGCATCCGCGGCGGGATGTTGATGTGCGTGTGACCGGTGAGGAGAACATCGATCCCCGGGACCTCGCTCAGGCGCCAGGCGAAGTTCTCCGCCTCGCTGCCGTTGCTCGTGCCGGTTTTGAGATCCCGTTCGAAGCCGGTGTGCGCGATGACGACGACGAGGCCGCAGTGCTCCTTCTTCCGAAGGATGGGAACCCATTTCCGGGCGGCCACGTCCATCTGCTCGAAGCGCAGCCCCCTGTAGTGCGCCGGCATCTCCCATCCCGGGATCCGCGGCGTCGTCAATCCGAGGATCCCGACGCGGACCCGGCCCTCCTGGACCACGATGTACGGTTTGAACGCCGGCTTGCCCGTCTTGATGCTGATCGTGTTGGCCGACAGGAGAGGGAAATGGGCCTCGCGCTGATCGCGGCGAAGGACGTCAAGGCCAAAGTTGAACTCGTGGTTGCCGACCGCCATGGCCCGGTACCCGATGACGTTCATCGCGGCGATCGTCGGGCTCGGCCGTCCCCACCGAACGCCGATGAACTCCTCGAACGGCGTCCCCTCGATCGTGTCTCCCGAGTCCAGGAGCAGCACCGGATCGTGAGCGGCCGCACGGACCCGCTCCACAACGGTCGCCACCTGGGCCAGGGAGTATCTCACCGGCCGGTTCCGGGCATCGTCGAACGGGAGCACGTGGCCATGGATATCCGACGTGTGGAGAATCGTGATCTCCTGGTGCTGGGCAGCCCCGGCCGGGACTGCCGCAAGCAGCCCGAACGCGATCAGAGCGGCTCCAGAAAAACGCCGAAAAGTGCGCATTGTGACCTCCTCTTTCATCTTCGGGCGATTGTACCCGTTTTCTCCTCTCCAAGGGTCATATCTCCCCGCTGCGCTCGCCCCAAAATCAGAAGAAGGGCGCAGTCTCAGGCACAGCCCGATCCAGCCCACCCCAACACCCCCCTGCAAGCCGCGGCTACCGGCGTGCGACACCCTCAACCCGTGCAAGCGGACGCCGAGACCGAAGGTCGAGGCACGGCGCGCAGTCCATCATCCTGCAGCATCCCCACCGTCCACGCCCCCGGAGGTCCCCAGTTTGACACTGTCAAAAGGGCCGGGTAGCCTCGGCGGCACCGGTGGAACGGCCCCGGGATTGTGGCCATTGATAGACAAGCCGCCGGAGATGAAACGGAACAGATCACGATGCGATACCGATTGACGTTGGCCGCGCTGGCCGCGTGTGTAGCCGGGATGGTGCCTACCCCCGCGGCGCAGGCCCAGGAGCAACACCAGCCGAGCTTTTCCGGAACGACCGAGGTCGTCGCCAGCCGCATCGCCGGGAAGGCGGAGGATGCTGGACGGCGCGAGGTCATCCTGACGCGCCAGGAGATCGAGGCGCTTCCGGTGCACGATCTGGAGGGCCTGCTGGCCCTCCTGCCGGGGGTGGGCCTGGCCCGGCGCGGGCTCTTCGGCGCCCAGGCCGATCTCAGCCTGCGGGGCTCGACGTTCGAGCAGACGCTGATCCTGGTCAACGGGGTCCGCGTCAGCCATCCGCAGACGGGGCACCACGCGCTCGACCTGTTCATCCCGATCGAGGCGATCGATCACATCGAGGTGCTGTACGGCCCCGGATCCGCGGCGTATGGCCCCGGGGCGTTCGGCGGCGCGATCAACATCGTCACGCGCACCAGGAGGCCGATCGCCCAGGCTGCCGTGGGCTCGCACGGGCTGGCCGACGGGGGCGCCGGGATCCCGCTCGGCGGCGGGGCATGGGCGGCCGTGCACCGGACGGTGCATACGGGATTCCGGGACGACACGGAGCTCGCGGTCAACAAGCTCGCCGCCGGCTGGCGCCACCGGACCGGGCGGTGGACGTTCGACGTCGCCGGAGCGGCGGGGAAGCGTCACTTCGGCGCCTGGCGGTTTTATTCGAACGCGTTTCCGCTCGAGCGGGAGAGGACGGCTGGTGCGCTTGTAACGGGCCGGCTCGGGCTCAGGCTTGGAAAGCTCCGCTTCGGAGGCTACGTCCGGGCGAACCGCCATCTCGACCACTTCGTCCTCGACCGGAACCGGCCGGCGTGGTACGTCAACGACCACCGGACGGACGGCGTGCTCGCGGGGTTGACGGCGGGGGGAGATCTGGGCGCGTGGAAGTGGACCGTCGGCACCGAGGCCGCTCGCGACACGATTCACTCGTCCAACCTGGGCCACCACCACAGGGTCGAGACGGCGGTCTACGGCGAGCTCGGCCGGTTCGGCACCCGGACGACCGCCGATCTCCAGATCCGCCTGGACCACGAGGAGCCGTGGGGTTCGGTGACGACGCTGGCAGTGGGGGGCTCCATCCGGCTGGGGCGCGGCGTGACGCTGCGCGCGCAGGGAGGACAGAGCTTTCGCGCACCGTCATTCACCGAGCTGTACTACCGCTCGCCCGCGACGATGGGCAACGCCGCTCTCAAACCGGAGCGTGGGCGCACCGTGGAGGCCGGCCTCGATGCCGGTCCGTGGTCGCTGACCGTGTTCCACCGCAGCGCCCACCCGCTCATCGACTTCGTGCTCTCCGACGACGGGGCGTGGCACGCGCGGAACCTCGGCGGCCTCACCGCCGACGGGCTGGAGGCCGCGGTCTTTCTGCCCGCGATCGGACGGCTGACGTGGCAGCGGCTCAGCGTCGAGTGGATCGGCACCTCGCTCGCGGCGATGCCCGGGCGGTCCGAATACGCCCTGGCCCACCCTCGTCTCGAGGCCGCGTGGACCGGGGCGGCCGACCTGGGACGTGGGTGGACGGCCGGGATGGCGGCCCGGTTCCGCGATCCGCAGGCGAGTGGATCGTGGGCGACCTTGGACCTGAAGGTGGGACGTCGTATCCTCAAGGGGATGGATGCCGTCCTCGAAGCCGACAACCTCTTCGACCGCTCGATCAGCGAGCTGCACGGAATCCCGCTGCCCGGCCGCTGGATCAGCCTGCGCCTGGTCTGGCGGGGAGACCGGTGATGCGGCACCTCCGGCTCCTGACCGGCGGCGAGTCGCACGGACCGCGGCTGACCGCCATTCTCGAAGGCGTGCCGGCGGGGCTCGCGCTCGAGCGCGCCGGTATCGACGCCTGGCTCAAACGCCGCCAGCACGGATTCGGGCGCGGTGCTCGGCAGCGGATCGAGACCGACCGTGTCGAAATCACCGGGGGGTTGCGCGGCGGCGTCACGCTCGGCTCGCCGCTCGTCCTCCAGGTCGTCAACCGCGATTTCGCGAGCTGGGACCGGGTGATGGATCCGTGGGACGTGGACGCCGCCGCGGCCGCCGGGCGGCGGGTCAGGGTGCCGCGGCCGGGCCACGCCGATCTGGCCGGCGGCCTCGCAACCGCCCAGGTCCACGACCTGCGCAACGTGCTCGAGCGCGCCTCGGCGCGGGAGACGGCAGCGCGCGTCGCCGCTGGCGCCGTGGCCGCCCAGCTCCTCGGGAGGTACGGCATCGGGATCCGCTCGGGCGTCTTGCAAGTTGGCTCCAACACGGTCCACGACGGCCCCCCCGACTGGGAGCTCCTGGGCCGAGTGGATCCGTCCTCCCCGCTCGTGACGCCCGATCCGGCCGGTGAGGAGCGGCTCGTCGAGGCGGTTCGCGCCGCCCGCGAGGCCGGGGACACGCTCGGCGGGATCGTCGGCGCCGTCGTACGCGGCCTGCCGCCGGGGCTTGGCTCCTACGTCCACTGGGACCGCAAGCTCGACGGCCGGCTGGCCCGCGCCCTGCTCTCGATCCCGTCGGTCAAGGCGATGGCGATCGGTGCGGGAATCGAGCAGGCCGGGCTGCCCGGCTCGGCCGTCCACGATCCGATCGTCCCCGGGGAACGCGGGCTCGAACGGAGCAGCAACAACGCGGGGGGCCTGGAGGGCGGCGTTACAAACGGGGCCGATCTCGTCCTGCGGGCCTGGTTCAAGCCGATCTCGACCCTGCGGCGGGGACTCCCCTCCGTCGACCTGGAAAGCGGCGAAACGGCGACGACGGCCTGGGAGCGTTCCGACGTGACCGCCATCGGCGCCGCACCGGTGATCGTGGAGGCGATGGTCGCCCTGATCCTGGCCGACGCCCTGCTCGAAACGCTCGGCGGTGCCGCCATCGAGGACACCGATGCCGCGTGGAAGGCGCTCGCCGCGCGCCTCGCCCCCTGGTGGCGCCCGGAATCGTGAGCGTGGACCGGCGGTTTCAAAAGGGGGGCGCCACCGGAGAAACCCGGTGATGCGTGCTCCAGGAGGACGGTGCACCATGCGGGTGAAACGCGCCGAAAAGTACGGCTTCTGCTCCGGAGTTCGCATTGCGGACATGAAGGTCAGGAAGTTCGTCGCCTCGGGCGGCCGTGGCGCGATCCTCGGCCAGGTGGTCCACAACGAGCGCGTCGTCGAGGAGATGGAGCGCCTGGGAATGCGCACGGTCAACGCCATCGAGGAGGTCACCGAGCCCGTGATCGTCTTCTCCGCGCACGGTGTCCCGGAGTCGTACCACGAGCACGCCCGCCTCCGGGGCCTCCAGGTGCTCGATACGACCTGCAAGTTCGTCTACGACATCCACCGGGAATCGAGGCGGGCGCTGGCCGAGGGGCGTCACCTCGTTTTCATGGGCGATCCCAACCACCGCGAGGTGATCGGCTATACCCACGACCTCGATCCGGCCTCGTACCACGTGCTCACGACGCGTGAGCAGGCGCGGGCGATCGACTGGTCCGTCTATCCCGCCATCGAGATCTTCTACCAGACGACGCTCAACACCGACGATTTCGAAGAGGCCGTCCGGTTCATCGAGGCGTCCAATCCCAACACGAGCCGCGCCGACACCGTCTGCTACGCCACCAAGGAGAACCAGCAGGCCGCCCGGAAGCTCGCGGAGGATCCCGAGGTCGACCTCGTTCTCGTCATCGGCGGCAAGCATTCCGCCAACACCCGCCACCTGTGGGAGATCACCTCCAGAATCAGGCCGTCCTACCTGATCCAGGGAGCGGCCGACATCGACCCTGCGTGGCTCAAGGGGGTCTCTTGCGTCGGCCTGACCGCCGGCGCCTCCACCCCCGATTCGATCGTCGACGAGGTCGAAACATTCCTGCTCGGTCTCACCGAAGCGAGCGGTCCGGACCCCAGCTCCTGACGGTTCCAAGAAGGAGCCGGCGTTTCAGGCCGAAGCTCGGGGTGCCGTGAACCCGCAGCACCAAGAACGTCCACCGGCACCGTCTTCGAGAGTTGCTGCAGGTGGACGGAACGTCTCGCAAGAAGGAGAGGGGGGATCCCGTCCGGTGCCGAGGCAACAGACCGCTCCCGCACGAGGCGATCGCCCCGGCTTCTACCGGCTTTCATCGCCGCTCTCCGATCGGCTACCCTGGGTACATGAGCTGGAGCGCCGTCGGGGTCGATGCCGGGGGAACGAAGATCGCGGCTGCGCGTGTATCGGATGGAACGATCGAGGCGCTCGAACGCCGCCCGACCCCCGTGACATCGGCGGCCGCCGTGGTCGACGCCATCGCCGCCGCTGTCGCCGAGGTCCACCGCCCGGGGCTCCCGATCGGCGTCGCCATCGCGGGCCAGGTCGACCGGCGGGCGGGCGTCGTGCTGAGCTCGCCGAACCTTCCCGGATGCCGCGTGCCAATCGCCGCCGCGCTCCAAGACCGGTTCGCCGTGCCGGTCCTGGTCGACAACGACGTGACGCTCGCCGCCTTCGGCGAGCTCGGACAGCTCGACGTCACCCCGGCGGTCCTCGTCTCGCTCTTCCTCGGAACCGGGATCGGTGCGGGCGCGGTCATCGGTGGTGTACCTCTGGCCGGTGCTCACAACCTCGCCGCCGAGGCAGGCCACGCGACGTTTCGCCCCGGAGGCGAGCTGTGCAACTGCGGCCGCGAGGGATGCTTCGAGGCGTACGCCGGCGGGTTGGCCATCCTCAGGCGCGCCCG
>JAADFN010000187.1 GCA_013152895.1 Acidobacteriota bacterium
TCCCGTCATAGTCTCCCGTGTACGCGATCTTCGTGCCATCCGGCGAAAAGATCGGCGCGCCCAGGCGGTCGGTGCCCGTCACGAGCCTGTGTGCGGTTCCGCCCTTCCGCCCGACGATCCAGATCTGCCCGCCGTAGGCGAAGGCGATCTGGGTCGTGCTCAGCGTGGGATGGTGCACAACCAGTGGCGCAACGCTGGGCGCCGCCCAGCCAGCCGTGCCAAAACATAGGGCCACAAGCCCCGCCACCAGGTATGTTACGAACTTTTTCATGACATCTCCTTCCTCACCGACGCGATTTGTCCTACCCGCCCCGCGCTCCAGGGGGCCAACCATGCGGGGATCTCATCGACGGGCGCCGCGGGGCTCCAAAAGCGTCCTTCATGTACTACGTCGTCGAGCCGCTCCGGGTTCTCTCCTGTGCGGCTCAACGGTGGACGAGGTGTTTGATCTCCGATTGACCGAGCGGACTCTGGCCCGTCACGACGACGGCGGACGTGCCTCCGTTGAACGGGGGGATCGACGCGTGGGCCTCAAACAGCCCCTGATCGTCGGTAACGCCTTCGGCGAGAACCAGCCGCCTCGGCTGCTCGGTCGACTTGAAGAGCACCGAAATCTCGACGCCCGGCACCGGCGCCTGGTTGAGCGAATTCGCGGCGACGATCCGGATACCGGTGACCTGGCCGTACACGAACTCATCCGGCCCCTGGGAGCGGAGCACGAGATGGGCCTGCTCTTTTTGGGCCTGGAGATACTCCAGAATGACCTCGTCGAGGCTCTTGGCGTTCTGACGTTCGTCCTCGATGGACTCGGGCTCTTGATCCCGGGAGATCGCCGTCTCGTCGGTCGCGTCCGGCGGATGTTTCTTCTGGATCAGGAGCTCCAGCCGGCCTCGCCGGATCGTTTCGACAAGGGTGCGGTGCTGCCGGTCCATCAGGCTCGCAACGGCCTTCGAGTCTGCGCCCCCGGCCACGAGCTCGTCGTACGGGGTCTTCCGTGAGAAGAGAATCTCCCCCTTGGCGTACACCATCGTCTCGATGACGGGGTTTTCGCGTCCCTTGTCCTCGGTCTGCACGTGGTAGGTCACCCCGCCGAACTCGATATCAGTGTTGTATCCGGTCAGAACCACAGGCTGGCTTGCTCCCCCTCTGCGCTCAGAGTACCGTCACACGGCACATCGGGTCAATACATCTCACGCGACCGGCGCAAAGCGGGCCGTGAAATGGCGCAGCACTTCGGCGGCGTACACCATGCGCAGCCCTCGCACTAACTCCCTGTTTCTGTACAACGTCTCAAGAACATCGGCCACGTACCCGAGGTGGGTGTTGGTATAGACCCGGCGCGGGATGGCAAGCCTGACGAGCTCCAACTCGGGCCACACGGGCTCACCGGTTTGAGGGTCGGTCTTTCCGAACATCACGCCGCCGATCTCGACCCCGCGGACGCCGCCTTCGAGGTACAGGGCGACCGTCAACGCCTGGGCCGGAAACTGATCCTGCGGAATGTGGGGAAGGAAGCTCTTCGCATCGATGTAGACGGCGTGACCGCCGGCTGGCCGGATCATGGGAATGCCCGCCCGGTCGAGACGCTGCCAGAACGCCTGTACCTGGCCAACGCGGAACGACAGGTACCGTTCGTCGAGGGCTTCGACCAGCCCTCGCGCCACAGCTTCCAAGTCGCGGCCGGCCAGGCCGCCGTACGTCGGGAACCCTTCGATGAGGATCAGCATGTTCTTGAGATTCTCGAACAGCGTCTGGTCGCGCATCCCGATGAACCCACCGATGTTCGCCAGGCCGTCCTTCTTGGCGCTCATCGTGCAGCCGTCGGCCGCGTTGAACATGTCCGCCACGATATCCGGGATCGCGCGGTGCGCTTGCCCCGGCTCGCGCTGCTTGATGAACCACGCATTTTCCGCGAAACGGCAGGCGTCGAGGAAGAACGGGACGCCGTGCCGGTGGCAGATCTCCGACATGCCCCGGATGTTGGCCAGGCTGACCGGTTGGCCCCCCCCTGAATTGTTGGTGATCGTCAGCATCGCGACCGGAACGTGCTCCCGCCCGTTTTCCGCGAGAAATGCATCGAGCCGGTCGAGATCGATATTCCCCTTGAACGGGTGGTCGGACGCAGGCTCGCGGCCCTCCGGAATGACCAGGTCCACCGCTTCCCCGTCGTGGACTTCGATATTGGCGCGCGTCGTATCGAAGTGATTGTTCGACGGGATTTTCATGCCTGGCCGAACGAGGGTCGAGAAGAGCAGGTTCTCGGCCACACGCCCCTGGTGCGTCGGAATAATGAAGGGCAAGCCGGTGATCTGCTGCACCGTGTCGCGGAAATGATAGAAATTCCGCGCCCCGGCGTACGATTCGTCCCCAAGCATGATCCCGGCCCACTGGTTCTGGGACATCGCCGCCGTCCCGGAATCGGTCAACAGGTCGATGTAGACGTCCTCGGCGGGAATCGCGAACACGTTGTAGCCGGCCTCTTCCAGGCGCCTCTGCCTGGTATCCCGGTCCGGCAGATGGATCGGCTCGACAACCTTGACACGCCACGGCTCGGCCTGATAGTCCATGGAACCTCCCCCGCCCCGCCGGACCGTACCCAGCCCCGCGAGAACGTGCGTGATTGTAGCGGCTTCCCCCCACCGAACTCAATCCCGGCGGAAACCCACGCGGCGGCATCGACCCGGCGGCGAACGTCACGGATGACCGGGGCGAAGAGGGGTGAACCGCGTTGCCTCCGAAAGCACGGCGGCACGCGCGCTGCCGGAGCCAGCCGGGTTTCGCGTTCCCGGCACAGCCATCGGATACGTACCATCACGAGCTATACTGGCGCCGTGATCTCGAGCTGGTGTCCATTGGAATTGCCGCTGCTCCCCTGGCGCTCGTGTGGCGAAGGGTCGTGAGACGTGGAGGCTGACGGGCTCAGACCCGCCGCTCTCGTGAGCGCAGCCGTGGCGGTCGCGGCCCTGTGGTTTTTCCGTTCGACACTACCCCTCGACGTGCTTGCAGAGCTCACCCTCCCGTGGCTGGCCGCCGGTTGCATCACCCTCGGCGCCCTGGGCGCCGGGTATCCACTGACGAGGGCGCTCCTTGGCCGGGCGGCCGGGCCGCTTCCGCTCGCGGTCGTTCTGGGCGCCGGCGCGGCCGTGCTCGCGCTCGTCCCCGTTGCTCTGGCCTCGTACGGGCTGCTCCGCCCAGCCCCGCTGATCGGCATCTTCCTCGCGGCCGCCGTCTCCGGAATCATCGTCGTCGCGTCTCACCGTCCCGGCCTGGGCTTTCCCTCGTTCCGCATGGCGCGGGGAACGTGGCTCCTCGTTCTTCTTCTTGCTGCGGTTGCCGGTCTCACGCTGTCCGCCCCGCCCGCCATGTACGATTCGCTCAACTATCACCTCGCTTTCCCCGCCCACTACCTCCGGCACGGTGGATTCGTCGAGTTCCCCCGGGATATCTACTCCTACTACCCCGCGAGCGAGGGGATGCTCTTTACGTACATGCTCGTCACGGTGGGCGCATGGGGCGCCAAGGTCGTCCACTGGTGGATGGCTCTCGTGGCGGCCCTGGCCGCCGCCGAGCTCGCGAAACGTCTTGGAGGGGACCGCGCTGCGGCGTGGGCGGCCGTGCTCTTCTTCGCCGCACCGCCCGTGTTGATCATGTCCGGCATGGCCAGCAACGACCTCGCGGTGGCCGCGTGGGCCGGCGGCGCCTTCGTGGTGATTGGAACCCGCGAGCTGTGGCGCCGGCACCCGGCCCGTGCCGGCCTCGTGACCGGCATCCTCCTGGGAACGGCCGCGGCCGCCAAGTACCTCGCCCTGGCAACCGCCGTGATCCCCGGAGGCCTGATGCTGCTGGGCATCCTTCTCCACGAGCGCCGAAGGGCAGGAATGAAGGGAGCTGCCCTGATCGCTGGCGGCAGCCTTGCCGGTTTTCTCCTGACCGCCGGCCCGTGGTTTCTCAGGAACGCCCTGTGGACGGGAAATCCCGTCTACCCGTACTTCGAGTGGCTCTTCCATCACACGGCCGCCGTCAGCATCGGCGGCGAGCTCTCCCAGTGCGGGCCGATTCCAACGACGGCGCTCGGGTGGGTGGGCCGGGTCCTCGCGGCGCCGATTGCCAGGACCTTCGTCCCCCTCCAGCTCGGCGGAACGCTCGGCGTTCAGTTCCTGATCTTTCTGCCCGCAGCGGCCGTCCTTTCGTGGAAGCGCCGCGAGCTCACGCCTCTTCTGTGGATCGGCCTGGGCGCCGGCACAATCGCGTGGGGCCTGCTCGTGACGTTTGCACGGTTCGCGACGCCCGAGCTCGTCCTGGCCGCCGCCCTCGCCGGGTGGGCGATGGCGGCGTTGACATCGCCCGGCGCGGGGCGGCTCCTCCGGCGGGCATTCCTGGCACTGGCGGTGTTCATCGTCGCATGGAACGTCACTTACATGACCAACCGTTTCAGCATGGACCGTCTCCTCGTCGTCACCGGCGCTCGGACGAGCGAGTCGTTCCTCGATCACTGGGTCAGCTACTGGCCCGCAGCCCGGTGGATCGACGCCCACGTGCCACCCGGGGCCAAGATCATGCTCGTTGGCGAGGCGAGGAGCTTCGGGATCGACCGTGATGTCGTCGTGGAGGATCCCTTCCGAACGCCTCTCATCGTCGAGCTCGCAAATGCGAGCTCATCCCTCGGCGCCCTGGAAAACCGCCTTGGCTCGCTGGGAATCACCCACCTGCTGGTCAACCCGATCGAAATGCGCCGGATCGCCCGCCAGCGAGGGCTTCCGGACTACTGGGCCGAGGCCACGCCGACCGCGCGCCGCCTGATCGGAGAGCTCTTGAGCACCGGTGTCGACCACCTCTTCGAGGCCCCGGACGGCGCCTGGGTCGGCCGCCTCCGGATCACGATCCCTCCCCCGCGCCCCGCGGTTCATCCCCTCCTCCCAGCTCCATCAGGAGTTTTACTGCAGAGTGCGCAGGGGGCCGCAGAGGAATGTCATCCTCCCCTGCGAACCTCCGCGCTCTCCGCGGTTCAATCTATCGGGCCTCCCCGATCACGAATTTGGATGGGCCGTCAGGATCTCGAAGCCGCCCTTTTTCTTTCCTTCGTCCGCTGACATCAGGAGGATATCGCCCCGGCCGTCGCCGTTGAGGTCCCGGATCGCAACCGCAAATGGATGGCCAACCGGCTTCAGCTCGGGGGAGCGCTCGATGGTGTAGCCACCGTGTCCGTCGCCAAGAAGCACAACGATCTCACCCTTCTTCCGGACCGCGACCAGGTCGGCGACCCCGTCGCCGTTGATGTCGCCCGAGGCAACCCTCCAGTACGGGTCGCGCTCACGGTTGGTCGCATCCATCATCAAGATCTTCCACGAGACGTCACCATTCCGGTCGAAGGTGTAGCGAACCAGCCCCGCCCGTCCGTCCGTGTGCGCCTTCATTCCCGCGTTCGCGACGGGCGTCGTCTGGAACTGCTGGAAGGCCGCGACCACGGAATGCGGGTGAGAGCCCTCCGGGACGACGGAGTAGTGGTACGAACCCGCCAGGATATTCCCCGGTTTGTTGTCCTTCCATGTCCAGTTCCCCTCGTTCAGGAATACGAGCCACCGCCACCCGTTGACTGACGAAGAGACGATGAGATCCGGCCGGCCGTTGCCATCGATATCAGACGCAACCAGTTGCGCGCCCATGATCTTGACCGGCAACCCGTGGGCACGGACTTTCCACCCTTTGCCCTTGAGATTCTCGAGAACCCAGAGTGTCGGCTTGTCCAGGGGATTGCTCGTCCCGAGGTCGTAGCTGATCTCGGCGAGGAACGCGATGTCGGGCCAGCCATCGCCGTTGAAGTCAGCCACTGCGACGGCCTGTGAATGGAGACGCGGATCCGGGGTCGGAAGCTTCACGAAGTGTGAAAAGTCTCCCTTGCCGTTTCCATAAAGGATGTACTGTCCCTTGAAATGAATCCCCATGACAATGTCTTGATGCCCATCCTTGTTGAAATCCCCCACGGCCACACCGCCGTAATCGAAAGGTACCGCGTTGGGCCACTTCAGTCCCTTCCACTGGTGAAAATGTCCGTGGCCATCGCCCAGGGCAATGATGGGGAAGCGGAACGGGCCCTTCCGCGGGGGCGGCAAGACGATGTCGAGCTTGCCATCTTCATTCATGTCGGCAAACGCGAAGTTGTTGCGCCACTGTCCCGACTGGGGCAGATCGCCCGAGCTGACCGTAAACCTCAGGGCATCTTCCGAAGGTGGAGGAGCGATCACCTTCGCAAAGTTGATCAGGTTCATCCGGTTCGGGCTCTTTTCTTCCATGACGAGCCTGGCTTCCTCGATCTGTTCTTGCAACCAGAATTTGTGGAGCGGAGACTTCGGGTCTTCGGGTGGCAGCGGCTGCAGCCACACGTGGTCCTTGTCCTCTTTGACGATCGTGAAGGTCCACTCTTCACATGCCTTGCACGGATAGGCGTGCGTCTTGTCGATGCGAACGATGACGCTCTTCGCGTACGGACGTGGCTTCATCATCTTTTGAAGCCACTGGTTGAACGTCATCTTCTTCAGCGGCGGCCGCTTCTTGAAGATCTTCTTCTTCTTCTGCCCGGTGGCGGCTGCCTGTTGGGACGCCGGCTGCGCGACAGTTTGCACGCCCTGGGCCCCCACGGTTGAAACAAAAACGAACCCCAGGGTCAGAGCCAAGCTCGATGCCACAACCGGCCATCGAGACTTTCCTGCGTTCCTCATTCTCTTTCTCCTTTCATGCGAATGCTCGCACCGTGACGGTGCGCAAATCATTTCTACAAAACGTCTGCAAGCCGCAAACGAACTTTTTCCAACACGAGAACACCCGCAGCAAAAATGACGAGCCCGCCGGCAACACACGTGAGAATCGCCTGGATCGATGGCGCCGTAAGGCCCAGCAAGCCCGCGCGGAACAGTTGCGTGACAATGGTCATCGGGTTGAGCCCGATCGCCAACCGCAACCAGTGCGAATGGATCATGTCCAGTGGATACACGATCGGCGCCCCGTAAAAAAGAAGCAGCAGCGCGAGGTTCAGGATTTCCGTAACATCTGGAATGAAGGCGCCGAACACACTGACACAGATGCCCAGCCCCCCCAACCAGATGAGTAAGACCACCAGCCCCAGGACGAGCCATCCGAGCATTCCAAGCGAGACGAAACCTGCCGCAACGCAAATGCCAGCCACGACGAGAAACGCCAGCCCGTGGTACCCGACGGTAGCCAGGAGATCCCCCACGAGAAAGACCTCGACGGGAAAGCTGACCCGCTGAATCAGCGACCGGTTGGCCCTGAATAACGACGCGGCCCGCGTCACCCCATCGCTGAACGCCAGGTAGGGCACCAAGCCAACCATCAAGAAGAACCCAAAACTCACGTCGGGCGTCCTTGCAAGCTTGATACCAATCACCTTTGCGAAGATGACCCAGTACAGCACGAACTGGACGCCGGTGCTGACCAGGGGCCACAACCACCCCAAGAAGAACTCGGCGTGGCGCGCGGAAAAGGATCTCCCGATAAACCGCCGCAGCAGGTAGGGATTCCCGGCCAGCACGCCAATAAAGCGCGCAAAAGCGCCTGTGTGGCGCATTCCCCCTGTCCCAGTTTCCCTCATGCCGGTTCCATCTCCAGTCGGCGGCCCGCGACCTCATGATTGCCGGGGCGGCGTCCCGCGATTCCGCTTGACGCCCATGCCATTGTGCCATAAGATGTTTCCAGGTTCAGTATGTTGTGACCCGAACCGGCCCAGAGCATACAGGAGCCTGAAGGGAACGTGAAGTGAGCTCGGGTTCAAAACCCAACGAGGTCAACCGTATTGGGGAACGTCTCCGGTACTTGCGAAAGGTCCGGGGTCTCACCCAGGCGGAGTTGGCGCGCCAGATCGGCATCCAGCAGTCGGATCTGTCACGCATGGAGAAGGGCGCTTACAGGGTCTCGCTTGACAATCTCTTCAAGATTCTCGCCGTTTTCGGCATGCAGATCGCCGAGTTCTTCGCCGATCAGCAGCCGGCTCCTGCGCCGACGGCGCAACCACTCTCGCATGAAGACATGCAGACGCTGCACATGTTGCGGCGCCTCCCCCCTGAAGACCGGCGGGAGGTCCAGGAGTTCATCGAGTTCAAGGCACGACGGGCACGGGCGGAGCAAAGATCCCAGGCGGCTCCGAATACAGCCAACGGCAAGGGCTCACGATGAGCTGGTACGAGCAGCTTCTCCGCCGTGCCGAGGCCGCCTTTGTCCACGGTGATATCAACGGCGCCCTTGCGCTTTTCTCCCAGGCTGAGCAGCGGGCTCTCGCCGAAGGCGACCGGGAGCGCGCCGACCGCGCGTTTTGCAACCGCGCCACGGTCCTCATCGATCTTGAACGCGGTGACGCCTGTATCGCACGGCTGAAGACAATCCTGTTGAGGTCGGAGAGTCCCCTGACCCGCTGGATGGCCTCCTACTCGACGGCGATGGCGTACTACGCCGGCAACGATTTCACCGCTGCCGAATCGTACCTCCAACGGGCCAGCCGGTTGGCCGCGGTTCTTGACGACCCCGTCCGCGGTGCCGCTACTGCCAACCTGGCGGGCAACGTCGCGATTCACAGGTCGGATTTCCGCCGCGCGGAGCAGTCGTACCGGGAAGCCCTGGCAACGTACGAGCGGCTTGACGGCTATCACCGGCTGATGGCGGCCCAGGTCCGCGACAATCTCGGCTACGTGTTCATGTGTACCGGCCGGACGAACGCGGGGATCAACGCGTGCGAGACGGCGCGGGATGAGATGAAGAAGCTCGAGGCGGGCCACTACGTGCACCAGCCGCTCCAGGATCTTTGTTACGGCTACCTGCTCGAGGAAGAGCTCGAGGCGGCGCAAGAAAACGGGGAGCAGAGCCTGGAGCTCGCGCTGCAGCTCGATGACAGGCTCGTCGTCAAGAACTGCCTCTTCCTCCTCGCCGAGGTGGCGGTCCGCCAGGGCGACCGGTTCCGGGGCCGGCGTTTCCTGACCGAGCTTGCCCGTTACTACCCGGAGCTCGCCATCAGCGAGGAGCTGATCGATGTATTCATGGATATCGACCTCACCCGCGTGGTGAATTTGAGAGGTTGAGATGCGTACGAAAATCTCTCTCGTGATGAGCTTGCTGCTGGCCGCCGCCATGACGGCAGCGGCGGCGGTGCCCGACATGGCGCTCGACCATGGTGGCACACTTTATAAGCTTCGAAACGACGGGACCCAGCTGATCTTGAGCGTCAGGACCCCGGGTGGGGATCCTCAGCAGCTCGTTCCCGTGCCCCAGACGACGGGCTATCCGACCAGCTCTCTTTCCGTAAGCCTCGACCGTCCCCACAACACTGCTGTGATCGCCTGGCAGGAGGACCTCGGCCCCGGCCTTTCCCGGGTCATGATGGCCACCTACCACCAAGGAACCTGGTTCGGGCCGGTCAGCGTGTCCCAGACCGGCGCCGGCGCCGTCAGCGCCATCAACCCGGTCCTCCTGGTGCACCGTTACACGCTCCACGACGCCGATGGGAACCCGTACACGCAAACTTTCATTCATCTCGCGTGGTGGGCCGATCCAGACTCCCCGGATGGTGGGTATGCGATTTACGCCTCCATGAGGCTGGACGCCAACGGCGTTCCCCAGCTCGCAGACCTCGATCCCCAGGAGCTCCACAGCTCGGTCCCCTACGGTCTCTCCTGCTCCCTTCTCGATCACGCTGCAACGTTCGCCCACCCCAAGCTGGTCATCGATCCCCAGACCGGTGATCCGCAGCTCCTGTTTGCCGACCTCGACCAGTGCCTGTTGACCGTGATCGACCTTCATCCAGACTCCAATGATGATGACGAGCCTTCGGCCACGGCGCAGCGCAAGCGCAACGTGATCGTGTTCGGGGTGAGAAAACAGATCTTCGTCACGCCGACCCTTCCCTTCAACCACGCCGAGCTGGCGATCGGGCACAACCTCTCCGTCGTCATGTACTGGGACGCGGATGGAGCGGTCGATTACGTGACGATGGACGATCAAAAGACGTCCGACGTGTTGAGCGTCCCCCTGGGCGATGGGCTCAATCACGAGCAGGCCGTGCAGCTGATCCGGCGTCTTGCCGGAACGCAGTAACGATCCCCGCATGAATCCTCCTGGCCCGCTCCTCCGGAGCGGGCTTTTAGCTGGGCGTTGCTCGACACGACCAAGCCCGGACAGAACCCTGCTCGGGATGACATGGTTGGACACCCATCGTCATTGCTCGTGGTTGGCCAGCGGGGATGAGGTGATAGAATACAGTGGATGGAGTGCTTCTTCGGGGGTGCGAGTTGTGCGTGTTGACAAGGTCCAGATCCGGGAACGATACCTGCTCGAGTTGACATTCAACGACGGTATATCGGGTGCCGTAGACCTCGGTGACCTCGCCGGTCAGGGCGTTTTCTCCTCGTGGCTCCAGCCGGGTGCTTTCGAAGATGTGTCCATCGGGTCTGGCGGGGAAGTTGTGTGGGCGTGCGGCGTCGATTTGTGTGCCGATGCCCTCTATCTCCGTCTAACTGGCAAGAAGCCAGAGGCTATCTTCCCAGCACTGGCAGCCGAGGAAACTATTGCCTGAAATCTGCCGGTTCTTCGGGCTGAGCATGAAGCTATTCTGGGCGGATCATGCGCCGCCTCATTTCCACGTCGAGTATGGAGAGCAGCAAGCAATTGTGGCCATTGAGACTCTCGCAGTCATCCACGGCTCTCTTGCGCCTCGCGCCCTGGGGCTCTGCATCGAATGGGCGGCGGAACATCAGTCAGAATTGATGGAGCTCTGGAATCTTGCTCAATCCAATCAGCCCCTTCACCGCCTCGATCCGCTTCGATAACCCCTCAACCCATCACGCCGCCCCCCCGCGAACAGGTCGCGGCTCGGATGAAGGCACGTCTATTCTGACCCAAGATGAGCGATTCTCACCGGCGATCTGCACCAATCCCTTGCGCTCTGGACACGTGCGACGATGCTCAACATACCTCCAGGGGTATGCCTCCGCTCGTCGCACGCACCAGAGCATCAAGACCTTGGCACATCTCATCCGGCAGAATCGCTCATCTTGGGTCTGGCATAATCACGCATCTCGCAGCCGGAGCTGGTAGCATGGCGCGACCGGCAGACGCCGGCAGTATTCCGCGGGCCAAGGCCGCGGATGGAGGATGAACGTTCATGCATGACGATGTGATCCAGCAGGCCGAAGCGACAATCGAGCGTATCGCCCGCCTGAGGGGGTACCTTTGACGAGGATCGGCTTCACAACGAGCTTGCCGAGGCCAACGCCGCGGCGCAAGATCCCGAGATCTGGTCCGACCAGGCCCGCGCCCGCGAGGTCATGAGGCGGCGCAGCGAGCTGGAAAGCCGGGTCGCGACCGCCGAACAGCTCAAGAACGCCGGAGAGGAGCTCGAGATCCTCCTCGAAATGATGCGGGAGGGGGAGGCGGGGGCTGCCGGCGAGCTCGATCACACCTTGAGCAAGATCGCCCCGAACCTCGACCGCATCGAGCTCACCATGAAGATGACCGGCGAGCACGATGCCGCCAACGCGTACCTCGAGATCCACCCGGGCGCAGGCGGAACCGAGTCGCAGGACTGGGCCCAGATGCTTCAGCGGCTCTACCTGCGCTGGTGCGAGCGCCGGGGGTTCCATGCACAACTCCTCGAGGAGCAACCGGGAGAAGAAGCGGGCCTCAAGAGTGCGACCATCCTCGTTCGCGGCCCGTATGCCTACGGCAACCTGAAATCGGAAAACGGGGTCCACAGGCTCGTGAGGATCTCTCCGTTCGACGCCCAGTCCAGGCGGCACACGTCCTTCGCATCGGTGCACGTCTATCCCGAGGTCGACGAAAACGTCGATCTCGACATCCCGGAGAAGGATATCCGTATCGACCGGTACTGTTCCTCGGGACCGGGAGGCCAGGGCGTCAACACGACATATTCGGCCGTGCGCCTGGTCCATATTCCCACGGGCATTATCGTGACGTGCCAGAACGAACGTTCCCAGATCAAGAACCTGGCGTCCGCCATGAAGGTGCTCAAGGCCCGGCTCTACGACCTCGAGATGCAGA
This sequence comes from Acidobacteriota bacterium, assembly GCA_013152895.1. Taxonomy (GTDB): domain Bacteria; phylum Acidobacteriota; class Thermoanaerobaculia; order Thermoanaerobaculales; family Sulfomarinibacteraceae; genus JAADFN01. Next base: position 12,058 of record JAADFN010000187.1, read on the forward strand.
AGCGCGAGGAGGAGCTTGCCAAGCTCAAGGGCCCCAAAAAGGACATTTCGTGGGGCAACCAGATTCGCTCGTACGTGCTGCAACCGTACCGGCTCGTCAAGGATCTCCGGACCGGCTTTGAAGTTGGGGACGCCGACCGGGTGCTGGACGGCGACATCGACGGGTTCATCGAGGCCTACCTCCACTGGCAAGCCCAGGAAGCGGGCCGGAAGGAGAGCTGATGCAATCTCGAGCATATTCGATCACGCTCGTCCTGAGCGTCGTGCTGGCCACGACTCCGCTTGCGGCCCAGCAGGCCCTGCACTACCGGGTTGGAGCCTCACGGCCCGCCAGCCACCTGTTCGACATCGATCTCGACGTGCCACCGGCGGATGGCTGCCCCGATTTCGCGTACGCGGTCTGGACCCCGGGAGGGTACACGCTGCATCCCCATGCCGAAGACGTGCTCGACGTCACGTGCACCGCCCCCGACGGCGCCCGTCTCCAGGTGGCCAAGACGGATCTCAACACGTGGCACGTCACCTGCCAGGCCGGCGGAGGCTACACGGCCCATATCCGTCTGCACGCCTTGGCACGAAAGACGCCATATTCGGCTGACGTCGAACCTGGCCTGATCTTCGCCAATACCGTCGCGATCCTGCCCTACCTCCCCGCACACCAGGATCTCGCCGCGACGATGACCATCGAGCCCCCCTCGAACTGGAAGCTCGTGTGTTCTCTGCCCCCCGACGGGCAACCGAATACGTTCACCGCCGGAAGCTGGGATGCGTTGGCCGACGCGACGTTCGCCGCATCGCCCGGGCTGACACTGCGGACCTTCACACGCGCGAAGACTGCCTTTACCATCGCCCTGACCAGGAAGCCGGCCCCTGATCTCGACCTGGACGCGGTCGTCACGGCCCACGCCAAGCTGGCCGCGGCCGCCGCAAAGACCTTCGGCGGGCTTCCGTTCTCGAGGTATCTTTTTCTCTACAAGGTCGGGCCCAAGGGCTCGCACGGAGGCCTGGAACACAGTTTTTCCACCGCCATGGGCATCCCCTTTTCAGCGCTTGCGAACAGGCAGGCCTTCCTGAACGAGATGGGCTTGCCCGCGCACGAGTTCGTGCACGCGTGGAACGTCAAGCGCGCCCGGCCCCGCGAGCTTGAGCCGTACGATTATGCACACATGCAGCAGACGGACCTTCTCTGGGTGGCCGAAGGCTGGACGAGCTACTACGGTCCTCTCCTCCTGACCCGCGCCGGGATCCGGACACCGGCCCAGCTCTACGCGACGTTCAGCCGCCACCTCCAGGCGCACAGGTTCAACCCGGAGAACAGGTTCGTGTCGCTGAGGCAGATGAGCCTCGATTCCTGGCTCGATCCTTCGGTTCCCTTCTTCACGTTTCGAAGTTATTACGTCAAGGGAAGCCTGAGCGGCCTGGACCTCGACCTGCTCATTCGAGCCTCCAGCGACGGGCGTAACAGTCTCGACACGGTGATGCGCGCCCTGCTCAACGATCCCAAGCTCCTCCAGAACGGCTACACCGAAGCCGATCTCCGTTTCCTGGCCGGCCAGGCGGCCGGCCGGCCGATGGACGCATGGTTTGCCAGGAACATCGACCGCCCTGGATACCTCGACGTGGCGCCCGCCCTGGCCTCCGTCGGCCTTCGCCTGGTTCCCGATCCAAGCCATCCCGTGTCCTGCTTTACAGGCTTGAAGCTCGCGCCAACCGAGCAAGCCCACCCCGGCGCGCGTATCGCGTGGGCCGAGCCGGATTCCCCCGCGGACGATGCCGGCGTGGGCGAGGGCGACATCCTGCTCGCCATCAACGGACATACCGGAGATGCCGCCGGCCTTCGTCGTATCCTTGACCGGCTCGCCCCGGAGGAACCTGCCGTCCTGACCGTCCTTCGTGGAGATACGGTGCTCCGTGCCACGATGACGCCGGCGCAGGCACAACCGCTCCGCCGTTGGGTTGTCATTGAGGAAGATCCCAACGCGACGCCCCGGCAGATCGCCGCTCGCAACGCCTGGCTCTGGCTCGGCACGCAATAAAGAACCGCGCGGGCGAAGCGACCACGGTATCCGCCACCCGCCCGGGCAGGCCGACGCTGAGGCCGTAGGCCGAAGCACGGCGCGCAGTCCCCAAGCGAGGCGACGCCGAGGCAAAGCCGA
>JAADFN010000188.1 GCA_013152895.1 Acidobacteriota bacterium
ACCATCACCCACCCCAGGTACGGTGCCTTCCGACCCCCCGCATCCGCAGGCGCCTCCGGTACCCCCAACGGCTGCAGGTAACGTACGGGCTCGAGCTTGCCGTCGTGATTGGCATCTGCAACGAGCTCGACGGTCGGGGCCCGGTACTGCACCGGCGTCGAGCCGACGTAGGCGATGCCAGCATCGGCATCGACGACCAGCGGCCCGGTCCCGGCCGGGATGCTGAGCTCCTGGATCAACTTCGGCGCTCCCTGCGGCGTGAAGTGGTAGAGCGCGAGGTGACCGGCGTTGTCGCGCACCAGGATCATGCGCGCGATTGGATCGAGACCGAGGGCAACCCGGTAGGAGGCAAACGGCGTGTCCGTTCCACCGAGGTACACCGGGGTCCCGGCCTCGTCGAGCTTCAAGACCTCCAACCGCCGGTGACCGACTACCGCGACGATGGTGCTCTTTGTGCCGTCATCCCAGGCAACACGCGCCGCGGCCACGTCGGCGAGCCGCGTGCCTGCGTTCGACCGCAGGCACTGAACATAAGTCGGATCGAGGCTGACGGCTGTGCCGCTCTGCAAGAAACCGAGCAGGCCGACGTACGGGGTCGCGCTCAGGAGCAATGGACGTCCGCTCGTCCGCGGCGCGAGCGCCAGCCGGCCGAAGTAAACGTTGTCCGCGTCGCCCAGCTTGGTGCACGCCGTCGACCTGGTCCCGATCCACGTCTTGATCGCGATGTTCTCCTTGACCGCGACCGCGGCCAGACCGAGCGTTCCATCGCTTGCAAAGGTCACCCGCGCCGCCATCACCCGCCCTGCAACGGTGAAGGCGTAGAGGATGGTGTCCGAATGGGCCCGCAACACGAGCGGGCGGTCTTCGGCGACCGGCGAGGCCAGGTCCGACGGATGCAGGACCAGCTCTCCCGACGCCGGCGCCGTGCCGTGCCACAGGGTTTGGCGGCCGATGCCATCTTCGAGGACGACCGGATGGTACGGGGTCAACAGACTCGCCGGGATATGCAGCGCCGTCCAGGCGCCGGTCTGGGCGTCGCGATCGACACTGAGCACGGTCCCTGGATCCGCGAGGGTGAATGCCGTCGTCGTCGCCGTCACCTCGGCGCGCACGAAGCCGCCCCCGGCCGTCTCGTTGGCGGTGATGCCGAGCCCGGCGCGCTGCGTCGCCTCTCCGGGCTGCTCGAGATCTGACAGGCTCAAGAGCCGCAACGAAACCGGGTTCGGTGGCACGCCGGTCACGACCGCGACGTCTCCGAAACCGTCCGCCGTCACCGCGGCCACACCGCCATCCGCGGAATGGAAGGCACCCAGAAGGGTGACGTTGCTCGGATCGGAGACGTCGTACGCCTTGAGCCCCTCGCCGCGCTCGGCGAGCAGCAGGACGTCGCCCTCGAGCGTGCCGTCCGAGATGAGCCCGTCGTAGGCAGGCGTCCCGTGGTGGGCCGTGGCCCCCTCGAACGGCAGGGAGACGCCGACGTTATCCTGGCCGCTCCCCAGCTTTTGGAAAACGGCCGGGCCAAGCGTGAGGTCGTAGCGCGCGTCATCGGACCAGCCGCTCGCAGGCGTCACCACGAGCTCGGCGCCGCGCGTCGAGACGTCGAAATCCGGCACCGTGCCGCCCGAGACGGTCAAGGCAATGTCGTCCTTGCTGATCTTGCCCTCGACCTTCTTGCCAAAGAGCACGGTCACAGGCGCGGACGCGGACGCGACGCGCCCCTCCACGGTCAGCAGAAGCGGTTCGCCCGCCGCAGCCGGGACCGAGAGGCTAGCGCCAGCGCTCGCACTCTCGCCGCGGGTCGACGCGCCCGTCTTGAGATTGACGAGCGCGAGCCGGACGCCGGACGCCAGGGCGCCGCCACCCGCAGTGACCGTTGCCGTTCCGGACGCGAGCGCGGCCGTGATGCCCTCGGCGAGCTGCTGTTCGCCCGGCTTGGCCGTGAACGCAAACAGATCGAACGGGTCGCCGCTGATGGGCCGCAGGCGGGTGTCAGCCGCGCCGATGCTGGTATCCGGCGGAATCTCGACGAAACCACCCGCCGGTGGCTCGAAGCCGCCCTGCCACTGGAGGAAGCCCGTGTCCGGATCGAGCACGCTGAGCTGGTACGGATCGCCGGTGAGGACCGGCACGATGAAGTCGTACGGACACGAGCTCGTGGAGGCTGCACCCGCCACATCGGGTACCGAGGCGAATCCGCCATCGGTCACGACCGCCGCACCGGCAAGACCTGCGCTTCCACCGATCATGCTGATGTCCTCGGATGGTTCGAGGATCAGGAGGGTCATGTCGTGCGTGATGCCGTTGAGCCCGGCGCAGCCGTCAACGTCGCCCCCGCCGAGGGTCTCGGTGTGAGTCATTCCTTCAGCCTTCGCCACGCCGCGCATACCCTGGCTCGTCAACGTGCCGACCCTTTCGATCCCGCTCGAAGAGGCCTGCGACGGTGACACTGTGCGGTAAGACTCGGAGTCCGCATCCCACACCGCCCGGCCAACCATCATCGGGTACGACCGGCCACCGATCTCGACCACGGCAGCCACGATCATCCCGCGCGAGGGATCCGCCGGAGGATCGACACCCGAAAGCGTTGAGGGGAGCTCCAGGCCAAGCCCGGAGAGGGCGCGTGGAGACACGCCGAGCGTGATCGCCGCGCGCGGCGTCACGAAGGATGGCAAGGCGCTACCGGGAAGGACGGATGAAGGATCGGCGATCGGCGTCGCCGTCACCGTCGTCCCATCGCCGACCGCGCCGGGAGCCACGTCGATCACGATGCCGCTATCCGTACGCGCCTGGCCCCCGTCCGAGCCAACGAGAGCCCCGGCGCCGTCGGCAGTCAGCCAGACGGACAGAGGCACGACGCCGAGGTCATCGCCCGTGCTGTCGCTTCCCAGGATGTGCAGCAGGAGGTGGTCGCCGACCTCGACCCCGCGCCCGACCGAGGGGTCCCAGAGTGGCAAACCGATCGAGAAGCTCCCGTCCTGTTCGACGGCCACCGTCGTCGTCTGCGCCTGCCGGTCGAGGTCTTCGGCATAGACGTAGACATCTCCCGGAACCGCCCCTGCAACACCAACGATGCCGGCTTCACCCGCCGGCGCGCCCGAATGTCCCGGCGCGTAGAGACGAATCTTTGCCGGATCGACGTCTTGGGGTAGCAGGAAGCGCTTCACGGAGAATCCAAACGTAACCGGCGTGCGATCGCCGTTGAGAGCGTAGCCCTGCCTGTCCGCGAGCGTGCCGCTGACAGTCATGACGACCTGGGACGCCGATGGGAATTGCGTGTCCGGGGTCCACGTGATCCGAGTCCCATCCTGCGAAAGCTCCGCGTGCCCCGGCCACGGCTGTGCCCCGTTTGTCCCGGTGGTCACTTGGGCGGTCACGCTGTCGGAATGAACGGAGTCAGGATCCAGCGGCTCCGAAAAATCGATCGTCACCGGGGTCGTCGCGCTCACCTTCGTTGCGCCATCCGCCGGGCTCGTTGCCGTGACCGTGGGCGCGACGATCAACAGGTGGATGTCCGTACCGGGGAAGTGGCCCGCCGCCGTCGCCGTCACGGCCGTGGAGCCGGCGTTGAAACGCTCAAGGTCGACGGCGGTGAGCGTCACGGCGCCCGCCGGCGCGGCCGTGGCGTACGCGCCCGCCGAGGTTGTCAGCGCGGTCAAACCGAACCCGGTGTCGACACGGCACGGAGAGGCCGGGTCAGACCCGGAGACGTCCCACACGGTGCCCCAGATCACGGCCCAGGGATCCGCGTCGCTCTTGACGACGACGTACAACCCCCCTGCGCTGACCCACGGGGCGGTGAGGCCGGACACGATGTCCGGACGGCATTCGAGCCGGTCGCCGTTGACCGTGGCGAGACCGATCAGCCGCCACACCGTCTGGCTCTCGACGTCCACCGGGCCGAGCACGAGGTACTGGGTGTCGGCGAGACCGGCGCCGGGAAAGCTGAGCGTCGCCGGGGCGCTCAGCTGGGCGCCGGCGAGATCGAGCGTGGCCGCCGTGACGGCGGTCAAACCAGCGGGAAGCGGCGCTGGAAGGTTGTCCGTCGAAAACGGTTCAAGCTGGACTCCAACCACGTGGTCGAGAGCCCCGGCCGGCACGTCGAGCCCGAGGCCGTCACCGGTCAGCACGCTGCCGCCCGCCGGTCCGAGGAGGCTCTCGGTGCGCACGGTTTGATCAAGCTCGGAGATGTGAACGTCCTTCACACCTTGATCGAGCGCAAGCTGGCGCGCCAATTCGGAGGCACCGACGCCAAAGCGCGCCACCATTCCGGAATCCCGGTGATACAGGACGAGATCAGTGGCCGCCGGGGGCAGCACGACGAGCCTCCCATCGACAAGATGGAGGGCCTCGTCAAGCCTCGCCTCGACCGGCAAACCGGAGGGGGCCGGGTTGTCCGTGGCGACCGTTACCGTCGCTGTCGAAACCCCGGTTGGCAAGATCTCCGCCGGGTTCAGCGCCAGCGCGGCGGTCATCGTCCCTGGAGATGCTTGCGCCGCCGCGGGAAGCGGGCTTCCAGGCACCGCCTGGCCCGGCGAGGTTGGATCCGGATCGGGAACGATGACGGCCCAGGTGCCGCTCGTGTCGACGTTGGCAGTCATGCCGTCGGCCACGGCGACCCAGCCCAGCGTATCCCGGTCGAACCGCGCGACAACCGCGTTCGCGGGATTTCCCACGTCAAAGGTGAGCACGGCCGGGGGGTCGAGGGTCACGCTATCCGGCACCGACACATGGGCTGTCGCAAGCGGCGTCCACCCCAGGGGAAGCAGGGCAGGAAGACCTTGCTCCGAAACAGCGGTCAGGCCGATATCGGCGCCGCCCGTGGGGAGCGAATCCTTCGAGACGGTGAGCTGCGCCGGGCCGGAGGTGAGTTGCGCAGCGTCCGTCACGTGTCGAGGCGTGGCAGCCCTGGCCAGGCGAACACCGAAGAGAAGCGTCGCCGCCCCGGGGACGGGCACGACGCGGCGCCAGCACGGGAGATACCCATCCGCGGACACCCGGACGACGATGGGCGATGAGACCACCGGGAGTTGGAAACGGCCCCGACCATCGGTCGTTACCGTCACGGGATCGGTGATCGGGACTCCATCGACAACCAGGGCGGCGTGCGCACCAGCCATCGGAAGGCTTCGCTCGTCGTCGAAAACCTTCCCGGTAACAAGCGTCGTACCGCTGGACCCGGCGAAAACCGTCGTGTACGGCACGAGCGGGTTACCGGCGGGATCGGTGATCCCTGAGCTCAACGCCAGCGTCAACGGCTGCTCATCCTCCGGAGGTGCCTGGGCAAGCTCGATCGAGATCGTGGCGTCCGTGACGGTCGCCGTGAAAGCGAGCGGACCCGAAGTCCCGGAGATCGACACGCTCCCGTCTGCCGCCACGGTGGCAGGATCGGGTGGCTCGGACAGCTCGACGCTGATGCCGGTTCCGCCGTCCCAGCTCGCCGACACCACGTGCGGCGCTTCGCAATCGAGGTCAACCGTGACCGGCGTACGTTGCGAACGGTTCCCGGCAGCGTCGACCGCGATCAGGTCCACAGAAACCGCGCCCGAGGCCACGGTCGGGGTGAGGTCGAGCGACCAGCTCCCGGACGCGTCCACCGTCGTCTCGGCGGGGGTGATGCTCCCCGAGGCTTCGACCGTCGCGCCGGCCTCCGCGGTTCCGGCGAGCGCGAGCGTCGTGAAGCAGGCCGGGCTGGCGGGCGAATTGACCTGCGGCGGATCGGGCGGCTGGGTGTCCGCCGTCGTGAACGTGCTCTCGGCGGCGGCGGCAAGCGGATGCCCCGCCTTGTCGGCGATGCCCGTCGTGACAGACAACACGTACTGCGTGTTTGCCGCCAGAGGCACCGCGGGCGTGACCAGCACGGTCGAGCCGTCGCCCTCGGGCGTCAGCGTGGCCGCGACGGTCGCCCCGGCCGATGTCAGCGTGATACTTCCCGGGACGGTTGCCGGATCGATCGGCTCGGAAAAGACGGCGCGAAGACCAACCGAGGGTGGCACGCCGGTGGCGCCATCCGACGGTGCCAGCGCCGTGACCGTGGGCGGCACGGTATCCACGGTCACGGTGATCGAGGCTGCGCCATCGTTCCCGGCCGGATCCCAGGCGCGAGCTGTCAGGGTGTTCTGACCCTCGACGAGCGGCAGGTCGGCAAGGCTGAAGTCACCCGCAGCGGTCACCTCGGCGGGGCGGCCGTTGACCGTCACGTGGTCGATGCCGTCCGCGTCGGACGCCGTCCCGGCGACGGTGACCGTCGCCTGGGGGAGAATGGCGCCGCTCGCGGGCTGGGTGAAGCTCACCGTTGGCGCGCTGAGATCGATCGTTACGTGACGCGTGACGGTTGCGGCATTCCCGAGGCTGTCCGTCGCGGTCACGCTGATCGCGTGCGGGCCTTCCGCGAGGCTCAACGTGGAGGAAAACTGGCCGGCGCTCCCGAGGGTCGCGGGATGGCCGTCGACCGTGACGGCTTGAAGGTGCGGATCGGACGCGGTTCCGGCGACGGTGACCTGGCCGGCGCCGAGGACGGCCGTTGGCCCCGGCTCGGCGACCGTCACAACCGGTGCGGTCGCGTCGCGCTCGATGGTCACGGTGGCATGGGCGGTGTTCCCGGCGGCGTCGGTTGCGACGACCGTCAGCTGGTGGGACCCGTCAGAGGTCAACGGAATGGAGGCTTGAAACGAGCTCCCGGCAAGCGCAGCGGCCGAACCGTTCACCGTGACAGAAGCCAGGTGCTCGTCGTTCGCGGTCCCGGTCACCGCGATGCTGGAAGCAGCCGTCAGTTGCCCGTCGGTCGGAGCGGTCACTGAAACGACCGGCGGCGTGGTATCGAGAACGAGGTTCAGCGTCATGGAACTGCTGTTGCCGGCACGATCGGTGGCCACGATCGGGATCGCGTTCGATCCTTCGGTCAGCGCGACATCCGTGGCTGTAAAGACGCCCGAGGTCAGCGTCGCGGGCTGGCCGTTCACCGTGACGGAGACGGCGTCGTCGGCGTTACCGGTGATCGTCTGCGGCGTGATGTTTGTGATCGTACCGTTTGCCGGTTGGATCCCGGCCAACGCGGGCGGTGTGAGATCGATCGTGAAGGTCCGGTCAACCGATGCCTGGTTCCCCGCCGCATCCTGGGCCGACACACTCAACAGGTAGACGCCTTCAGCCGATACGGTGCTCCCGGACGCGAACGGTTGGCCGTTCAGGGTCACCGTCGTAGTGACATCGGTGGCATCCGTGACGGTGATGACAGGCGTCACCGCCTGGTTCGTCACGAACCCATCGGACAGCGGCGCTCCTCCCGCCGTGATCTGGATATCCGGCGGCTCGGTGTCAAGCGTGACGGTCCGTGTGATCGTCGCCGTATGACCGAGCGTGTCGGTGGCGGTCACGGAGACCTGCGTTGAACCCTCCGCCAGGGTCAGCTGGCTCGAAAAGCTCGCGTCGGCGGCAACTGCGACTGCGGTCCCATTTACCTGGACGGAGTCGAGGTGTGCATCCGTCGCCTGTCCCGTCACGTTCAGGACGGCGAACCGGGTCACAAGGCCCGCCGCCGGCGAGCTCACGGTCAACACCGGCGGCTCGGTGTCGCGATCGTAAACGGCATTGAGCGACGATGTATTTCCAACGCGGTCGGAAGCGGTGATCACGATGGTGTTTGGACCCTCGGCGGGGAGGGCAACGCCGCTCAGGCTCACGGTGCGCCACTCCCCCGCGGGATCGCCAAGCACACCGCTCACGCCACCCGCCGAAACGCTGACGGTGTCGGCGGAGACCTGGGCCGTGATGTCGATTGCCGTCTGCCCGGTCACGGTATCCGTCGCCGGGCTGAGCCCCTGGATCACGGGAGGGGTCAGATCGATCGTGAACGCGGCTGTGGCGCTCGCGGTGTTCCCTGCCTCGTCGGTCGAAGTGACCTTGAGGGTATGGTCCCCCTCCGTCGCGTACGGAGCTCCAAGCGTATAGGCCACGCCGTCGACTGTCGCCGACGTGGTGACCTGGGTTTCGTCCTGCACCACGGCTGTAAAGCTCGCCGGACGACCGAGAAGCACGGGACCGGAGACCTCCGTTCCCGACTCGTACAGGGTGATCTCAGGCGGCGTGTCGTCCAAGACGACGTTGACCGATGCCGAAGCCGAATGGCCAAGAGCATCCAGCGCCGTTGCGGTCACAATGTTCGAGCCTGGATTGAGGGGCACGGTGACCGTCCACTGGCCGCCCGCCAATGTCGCTGTGACACCGTTGACCGTGACCGACGCCAGGTGTGCATCGGCCGCCGTCCCGCTCACCGTCACCGAAGCCTGGCCGGTGACCATCCCGCTGGCCGGGCTCGCGATGGAAATCACCGGCGGCGTGGTGTCGAGCTCGACGTGCTCGGTGGCGTCGGTCGTGTGGCCGACCCGATCCACCGCTTCGAGCGCGATCGAGTTGGCACCCTCTTGAAGCGTCACGGGCGACGATGTGAAGCTCCGCACGCCCCCGGCGGGGTCGCCCAGGCTCGCGGGAGTCCCGCCGACGGTGACCTGCTGCGTGTCCGCGCTCACCTTCCCGGTGATCGTCAGCGATGGATTCCCAACCAGCGCGCCATCCGCCGGGCTCACGTCCGTGATTTGCGGGGGCGTCAGGTCGACGCCAAAGCTTTCGGAGACGCTCGCCTCGCGGCCGGCGAGATCCGTCGCATGAATCGTGATCTCGTGCTCGCCTTCCTCGGCGTAGGTGGCTCCAAGATCGTACGCGGCGCCATCGATGTCGGCATCGAGAGTCGTGGTCCCCACCGCCCCGCCGACCTGGGCCGTGAGGGTCACTTCCCGGCCAAACCACTGCCCGTCGGCGAATGGGCTCCCCGACTCGAGCACCGCAACCGTCAGCGGCTCCAATGCGACGTAGCTCAGCTCGTACAGGACCGCATTCCAGCCGTGGCCACGAAGAACCAGCCCGCCACCCTCGGGGATGATGCGCGCGATTCCCAGAAGCCAGTCCGAGCCGTCGATATGGAGGAACCCGACCCATACCCGGAACGGGAAGAACTGGAAGAGGTACACGAACGGTGCCCGGACCTCGCCGGTCGACCACTTTCCGAGCTGGGAATCGGAGGAGATCCAGGACAACGTGTGCTCCCAGCCCGGGTCCTCGTCGACCTGCCCGTCGCCATCCTCGTCGCCCCAGCCGGGCGGATCCTCGTCGAAGAGACCGTCGCAATCGTTATCGATCGGGCTCAGCTGGAGGAATCCTTCGGACCCGGCCACCGAGGGGGCCGTCCCGTAATAGTTGTACCGAAAGCGATTGCAACCTGGCGTCGATGACGCCATCTCTTTCTTGAATCGGGAGACGATCTTGACGCCGGCAAAATGATTCGCCTGTTCCTTGCTGGCCTCGAGCGGTTGAGCTTTGACTTGCGAGGTCTTCACGCGAGCGCCTTCGTCGGGAGCCGGGCTCACGCTCAACGGCCAGCTCTGCGCCTTCGTCGTGGCATCGGTGACGAGCTTGCCCTGCAGCATCTGCAGCGTCAGCTGCTCGACGCGCCTGTTGCCAGAGCCGGCCGTCCACACTCCGGCCTGGAAACCGCGGCCCTTCGCATCGATGTCTTCGGTCGCCGTCACCAACGGCTCGCCGGGGCCGCTCTGCCCGTCGCCCCATGCGTACACGCGCCATTCACGGCGCCCCTTTTTCCTCGTCGCATCGACCTCCACCCAGAACCACGTCCCCGGACGCGGGGAGAACGTCGTCTGCGCACGGCTCAGGGCCTCCCAGTCGCCGGTCGATCGGGACAGATCGACGCGTGCGCCGGAGCGGCCCGGGACCAACCCGGCGATGTACCACCCGCCATCCGGCGTCACAATCGCCAGGCCGATCAAGCCATCCGGCGAATCGGCATACATCCGCCCTTTGAACCGGAAGCTCGCGCGCCCAAGGCCGGCAACTGGCCATACCTGGAACGCCCCTTGCGGCGGTGCTGGATGAATGGCCGAGGCGCCCGCCACCGCGCTTCCCACCCTGGCGTGGACGTCAAGCCCCAATCGCCCGCCGGCGTCTCGCTCCATGCGAAAGACCCTGGTCTTCGCACGGACCAGCTCCGGCCGGGCGCCCCACTGTACCCTCAGCTGCCGGCTGATCTCCTGCCCGTGCGCGAGCACGGGGAAGATGGTCAGCAGGACCGCTCCAAGGGCCGCCGCCACGCGGGAGGCTGGCAGCATTTTCACGGACCAACGAGAGTGCTCTGGCGTTCTAACCACTTGTTTCACCATCCTCGTGTACGCTGTGAGCGCCCGGTTCGCCCGTGCCTCTCACGACTTTTCTGCATTCTTGAAAGCCAACGCGCAACCCGTTCCCGGCGAGGCGCGCCCCGGGCGCTTGAAGCTCTTTGCAACCGAACGCCCCGGGCGTTCATCTGCGAAGCCTCCCCGGCCGACCCCTTTTCCGGTCCATTCCCCAGGCTCGAGTTCCCGAGAATATCGCCGCGCTCCGTCAACATCCCCGTGAACCAACCGTTCACGCTATGAATGAGGCGCCACACGCCGCCCCTGACGAACCAGAGACGGGGTGAATCATCCGGGGAGTCGAGGTTAACCCAGGCGACGCCGTACCCTTCCCCCAAAGCGACATAGAGGTCGCACCAGTCCCCTTCTGATTCTGTGAAGAGGTCCCGTGGAACGGCCGGGACGTTGATCGTATCAAGCGCCGTCAGCGTCGCACCGTCGAGGAGATCGATCGTGCCATCGGCCCTCCCCACGGCGACCCTGAGCGCGGTCGAGCTCCCGGAATCCTGCGACGTCGACCAGAACCCCCCGGCCAGCGCCGTGATCTCTGTACCGCTGATGTCCGCGCTCGCCTCCAACGAAGGCTGCGAAGGATCGCTCAAGCTGTACCGGAACAGCTTCTGCACGCCCCCGTCATTCGCGAGGAGGTAGAGGGAGTCTGACGCGGCCGCGACGCGCTCCAACGAGCCTGTAAACCCTGGAAGTTCCTTTTGGTCGGCGAGTACGGACGGATTCAGGGGATCGCCCAGGTCGACGACCGCAACCTCCAGGGGCGATCCACCGACCGCGGCGAGCTCGGTTCCGCCCGACGGCGGCGAGAGTATCGCCGCGGCTGCGACGGGCTCGGCGCCAAGGAGCTCAAGCGCCGGCTGGGCGGCTGGGGCGCTGGGATCGCCCAGGTCCCAGGTTTCCAGGTCGTCAGCGCATGCGTAGAGCGCGTCGGTCGTTCCGTTGCCGATCAAGCCGATGAGTGATGTCACGGCGCCATTCGTGGAAAGCTGTTGCCATGACGCAGGTCCTTGAGGCCCCGCAGCGGCGTAGTAGTCGATCCCCGCTGTCCCGGTGCTGGCGAAGGCGGCCCAATTCGAGCCGAGCGCCGCACGGTCGCGCCCGCAATCGCGAGCGACAGGCTGCCAGTAATCAGCGTTAGACATCGTCGCCGCATCCGGCGATTCCCACGCAACCCAGTCCGCGGGCCGGTAGGAGTCGCTCGGTATCCCCTCGGCAGAAACGATCTGCACATTGGGAGCATTCGTGGGCGACAAACGACCCTTTTGTGGTGATGGGGCTGCGCCTGAAGGGGGCGTAAAGTGGAAGAACGTCCACGGCGGAGCGTCGGATGATTGGCTCGACGATCCGTCGGCCCAGGTGACCGTGCACGTCTGGCCCAGCGTCAAGGTGTCGGGGTCCACCAGCAGCTCATCGTTACCCGAGGTTTCTTGCCAGACGACGCGCTCAGGAGCCAGACCCGGCGGCAGCTCCCACATCCAGACGTGGAGCAGGTCGCTATCGGTCACGACGACGAGCGAGCGCCCGGCGGCGCTCATGCTCAGAATCGCATTTCCGAGCTGGGTTTCGCCAACGAGCTGTGGCGCCGATCCATCCAGGCGAACCTGCTGGAGACGCCCGTCTGCGAGGCCGACCCAAAGCTCTCCGCCAACGACATTCGCTCCGACCGGGGTTGCCCCCGATTGCCAGGAGGCGATTTCATCGGCGCCGGTACCATCCCAGCGCCACACCTCTGTTGATCCATCCTCGCGGCCCAGGAGGAGCCACCCGTTGTCCCAGCTCGCCCAGGTCGGCGCAGCCGAGCTGGGGAGATCCAAGCTCCCTGCCAGCACCGGGGCGGACGGAGAGCTGACGTTCACGAATCGAATCTCGCCGTTCGGATCGTCGGTGATGACGGCGATCTCTCCAGGGGGACCTGGAACGGCGGCCAGGGCCGTGAAACCGGCCGTGTCGTCAACAGGGACGCTCGTCGCACTGGAGACACATCCCCAATCAATCGTCAACGTTCCGGCCGTTTCGTCAGTGGTCGCAGTTGGCTCGGTGAGACTGTGGAACGTCACGCCATTCCCATCGCCCGAAACGAGGTAGAGCCAGCCATTGACGGCCACGCCCGTCTCCAGCGGATCGCTACTGATCGAATGCGCTTCGACCGCAGCCGGATGGCAGTTGGCGCCCTGGTCGTCACACCCCCACTGCCCGGTCCACGCCAGGACCGATCCGCCGCTCAAGGCGTAGCCCTCAAGCAGGTCCCAAGGATCGGAAGGCGCGATCACGTCAACGACCTGGGACAATCCACTCACCACGTCCTCAAGCCCTTCCTGGATCCCTGCATCCCTGTCAGGGCTCAACTCGATCGATCCAAGGCCCGAGCTCCCGTCGAGAACCGCCAACCCGCCTCGAACGAGGGTGATCGTGTGGTCTCCAGAATCCGTCGCAAGGGGCACGGTATCGGCCAGTAGACCGGCCGGCGGGAGCGTTCCAACCGTCACGGGATCGGTGGTGAGCGGATCTTGCGGGTGACCGTCCGTGGCCACGATGCTCAACGAATCGCCCTCAGAGCCTTCGATCCGTGTCCAGAAGCTGCCGTCCTGGCGAACGGCGACCGACGCCGAGCTCCAGCCGCTGGTCGCGTTGGTCAGAGTAACGGTCAACGGAACGTCTGGATCCGTCACGGCGCCCGCTTCGGCGACTACCTGGTAGCCGAAACCCAACGGCCGAATCTGGATCTTGCTCACGTCCACGACCGGCGGCCCATAGTTGTCCGGTGGAAGCTGCGGGAGGTCCACCGTGGTCGAGGCCGAGCCCGCGGCGTTCGAATCTGTCGCTATCAGCGTAAGTACCATGCCCGGCTCGAGCTGGCCGCTGTACAACCCCAAGGTGATCGATCCGCCGCTTTGAATCGACCCGGACCACGATTCGTCCGTCGGGCTCATGACCGTGAGGTTGATCGGTGGATCGTCGTCGGTGATCGCGCCGGCATCGACGGTGAGCTGGTAGTGCGCCGGATCCTCCGGATCTGGCCCAACGTAGCTCACGTGAAGGCCGCTGGAGTCGATAACGGGCGGCTTGTTCCCCGGCGCGGGCCCAAGATCGACCTGCGTGCTTTGCGGCTCGGGGTGACCGTCCGTCGCGGTCAGGATCAACGGATCGCCCGCCGAACCGCTGATCGTCACGGCGAACGAGCCATCGGTTCCAGCCTGGACGGCTTGCGACGTCCCGGCCGTTTGATCAGCCACGGCAACCGTGATCGGTAGCTCCTGGTCGGCCACCGCGCCAGCGGCGCCGACGACGTGCCACTTCCCGGAAGCGACTTGCGTCACCGAGATCGCCCCGGTATCAACCGCCGGCGGTCCTGTATTCGCAGGAAGAGCGCCAACGCTCGCCTCGGACGTGCGCGGGTGGAAGTGTCCATCTGTCGCCTGCACCGAAATCGCGTCACCGCTCGTTCCTGGAATCTCGACGGCGGGGAACGAGCCATCATCCTGAACCTGCAACTCGACGGGATCTCCCGTATGCGTCGTATTGACCGCGCGAGCGCTGGCGATTCCGTCGGCATCCGTGACGGCCCCCGCCGCACCTTCGATCCAGAAGCCCTGGTCGTGGGCGCTCAGCGTGACTTTCGCCGCGTCGATCGCAGGCGCCGCGAGATTCGCGGTGATGATCTGCGAATCAGGATCCACGCTCGTCGTTCCGATCACGCCGATGTCCTGGATATCGAGCCGCGCGCCGCCCTTGACCGTCACGCTATCGAACGTGTACACGCCCTGGAACGCATCACCGGCGGTCACCGCTCCCGCCGCGCCCTCCAGCAGGATCGTCCGCCTGTCCTGCTGCGCAATCACCCGGTAATCGGTCCCGTTGACCCGCACCCACATGCCAACAACGCCCAACCCGAACTGCTGCGCCGCATCGGACGGCGTGATCCACA
>JAADFN010000189.1 GCA_013152895.1 Acidobacteriota bacterium
TTCACCTTTCCGACCATGCGGCCGAGGGGGTCGAGGATGATGTCGGTGGTTGTGTTTCCTTGCTGGACAGAGGTGAGCTTGTCACGCCAGTCGTGGGTGTAGACCGCGTCGCCATACAGGCCGCCGGTGCGAGTTTTTAGGTCGCCATTACTCGCACACCCCACGTGCGGTGACCCCTTGGAAAGCGAGACGACTGTACGCCGCCCCTCCCCCTCTCCGGCGCTTCCACGCCTGCGACCCCCACGGCTACTGCCGTTCGCTCGCTTTCCTGTGGTGTTCACATCCCAAGTATAACTCGCCGAGTCCGTCGGCACCCGGCTCGTCAAGGCCGCGTAACGACCGGCGGGAAGGCACATCAAACAAGCCGTCCGTCTCGCGCCGCTCACTGCTCCCCTCGGGATCATCGTCCTTCCGCCGCCTCCTCAACCACCACTTCCCGACTCCACGCGGTCTCCCCGCCCCCCCGGATTGAGGACAGGGGACAACCTTGGCCAACCCATTGGCATCGCTCTTGCAGTGGCGATGCTGCAGCGCCCGTCAGGACACGAGTTTCCCGATGATACCGGGTGCGGCTTCCAGGGCCTGGTCGAGCTTCTCCGGATGCGGGCCGCCCGCCTGCGCGAGGTGGGGACGGCCGCCCCCGCGTCCGCCCACGATGACCGCCAGCTTCTTGACGATCGTGCCGGCCTGGACCCGGTTCGTCAGGTCCTCCGTGACCGTCACGAGGATCGTCGCCTTGCCGCCCGCTTCCATTCCCAGGATGACGACGCCACGGCCGGTCTTCTGACGCAGCGTGTCCGCAAGGTTTCTCAAGTCGGCGACGCCCATCTCCGGAACCCGGCGGGCGACGACGTCAAAATCAGCGATCCGGGTCCTCGTCTCGGAGGCCCCAGCATCCCCCGAGGCGAGCTTGAGCTTGAGGCTGCTGACTTCCCGGTGGAGCTGCTCGAGCTGTTGATCCCGCTTCTCCAGGATCTCGGGAAGATGATCGAACGACGTCTGGTACCTGCCGGCCAGCTCGTGGGCCCTCCGGAACATTTCCTGGATCACTTCGATGGCTCCTTGGCCCGTGACCGCCTCGATCCTCCGCACGCCCGCCGCGACCCCCCGCTCGGAGAGGATCTTGCAGACGCCGATATCGCCGGTGCGGCTGACGTGGCAGCCGCCGCACAACTCGCGCGAGAAGCTGCCGTCGCCCACGGTCACGACGCGCACGGTCTCGCCATACTTCTCGCCGAACAGGGCCATGGCGCCCAGCGCTTTGGCCTGATCGATCGGCATGAGCGCGGTCTGGACGGGAAGGTTTCGCACGATCTCGGCGTTGACGAGCCGCTCGACGGCTTCGAGCTGCTCGCCGGTCATGGCCTCGCCCCAACTGAAATCGAAGCGCAGGCGGTCCGGGCTCACCAGGGAGCCGGCCTGCTGCGCGGCCGGTCCGAGCACACGGTGCAGCGCGGCATGAAGCAGGTGGGTCGCCGTGTGGTTCCGTTGCGTGTCGAGCCGAGCGCCTGCCAGCACCTCGGCGGTGACGGTCAACCCGGGCCTCAGCTCGCCTTCGAGAACTTCGACACGATGAACGATCAATCCAGGGAGTGGCTTCTGTGTATCGGTGACGCGCGCCCGGCCCCCGTCCCAGACGAGCTCCCCGGTGTCGCCGATCTGCCCACCGCTCTCGGCGTAGAACGGCGTACGATCGAGCACGGCCTCTCCGGAGGTCCCGGTAGCGAGCACGGCGGTTTCTCCCTCATCCGAGATCAGGGCGGTCACCGTGGCCTCGGCGCGGAGCCGGTCGTACCCGATGAACTCGCTCGTGATTCCCCGCTCTGCAAGCTTCTGGTACTCCGGTTGGAAGCGGGCGAGGATCTCACCCTTCCACGAGGCCTGCCCGCGGCAGCGCTCCTGCTCGAGCTCGTGCTCAAAGCTCTCCTGATCCACGTGAAGGCCCTCGTCCTGGGCGTATTCCTCGAGAACCTCGATCGGAATGCCGTGGGTCTGGTACAGATCAAACGCGATGTCGCCGGGAACGGTGGTTTGGCCGGAGCGCTTGAGCCGTTCCAGGGTTTTCAACGCCAGGTCCGTGGCAGCGTTGAGGGTCCGTGCGAACCGCTCCTCCTCCTGCCGAAGCTGGGTGGTGACAATCTCCTGGCGTTCGACGATCTCCGGGTACACGCCGCCCATCAGCTCCACGACGGCCGGAACGAGGGTGTAGAGGAATGCGCCATCGAAGCCGAGCTTGCGCCCGTAGCGCAGCGCGCGGCGGATAATCCTGCGAAGCACGTAGCCACGGCCCTCGTTCGAGGGGGTGATGCCGTCCGTCATCAGGAAGGTCGCCGCCCGGATGTGGTCCGCGATGACCCTGAAGGCCGGTGCCAGCTCGCCGTCCGGGCGATACGGCCTTTCCGCCAGCCGGGAGATCGCATCGAGGATCGGGAGAAACAGGTCGGTCTCGTAGTTCGTCTGGGCGCCCTGCATGACCATGGCCAGACGTTCCAGGCCGGCGCCCGTGTCGATCGACGGCCTGGGCAGCGGGTGCATCTCACCGCTGGCATCACGCTCGTACTGCATGAAGACCAGGTTCCAGATCTCCATGATGTCGTCGCCCGGACCGTTGACGAGCTCGGCGCGGCCCGGGGCGGAGGGATCGGGGCCCCGGTCGAAATGAATCTCCGAGCACGGTCCACACGGCCCCGTCTCCCCCATCGACCAGAAGTTCTCTTTCTCCCCGAACCGAAGAATCCTGCCCGCGGGCGCGCCGACCTCCTCCCACAGGCGCGCGGCATCGTCATCGTCGGTGTACACGGTGAACCAGAGCCGCTCCAGCGGCAGCTCGTAGACGTCGACCAGGAGCTCCCACGCGAACTGGATCGCCTCCCGCTTGAAGTAGTCCCCGAACGAGAAGTTACCGAGCATCTCGAAGAAGGTGTGATGCCGCGCCGTGTAGCCGACGTTCTCCAGATCGTTGTGCTTGCCACCCGCCCGGACGCACTTCTGGGCGGACGCCGCCCGCGTGTAGGGGCGGCTCTCGCGGCCGGCGAAGACGTCCTTGAACTGGTTCATCCCCGCGTTTGCGAAGAGGAGCGTACTGTCGCCGACGGGTAGCAGCGGGGACGATGGCACGATCCGGTGCCCCCGCTCTTTGAAGAATTCAAGAAATATCGTGCGGATCTCTGCACTCTTCATCGCGCGCATGGGCCTGCTCCCTCTCGTCCGCCAGCCGGGCGACGGCACGAACCGCGGCATCGACGTCAAAGCCGCGATTGACCAGGGAGCTTACCATTCGCGCCCGCCTTTCGTGAAGACGCCACCAGCCTTCCGGGGCGCGCCATTCGATCCTCTCGAGCGCCGCATCAAGCGCCCGAGCCTCCGCCTCCGGCGCCAGCTTCGAGGCCCGTGCCGCAACATCGGCCGGTGCGCCACGCTTGAGCAGCTCGAGCTTCAGCCGCCGCCGCCCCCAGCCGCGCCTGACCGCTCTCAGCTCGACGAAACGCCGTGCAAGCCGTTCGTCATCGAGATAGCCCGCTTCTTCACACCGCCGGACGGCGGCGGCGATCTCGTCGTCATCGAATCCCTTCTCACGCAGGCGGTCGGCGAGCGCGGCCCGGAAGTAATCCCTGCGGCTCAACAGGCGCAGCGCAGCGGCAAAGGCCTGATCAGCCACGCCAGGCGATCACTCGCTCTTTCCAAACTCGAACGGCGAGTCCTCGGCGAACGGGTTGATCGCCTCTTCGGTCCCGAGCTCGAGTGCCCCTTCCATGACTTCGCGGGACACGTCCGACGTCGACTGGATGCCCTGGACCTTCAGCCGAAACTCGTCCGGGTTCGTGGCCCGCCGCAGCGCCTCTTCGAGTGTGATCAGGCCGCTCTTGTACAGCAGGTAGAGAGACTGGTCGAACGTCTGCATCCCGTACTGGCTCGTTCCCTGGGCGATCGCGTCCCGGATCAGCTTGGTCTTCTCCTTGTTCTCGATGCAATCCCGGATATACGGAGTCGAGATCAGGACCTCGACCGCCGGGACCCGTCCCAGGCCATCGGCCCGTGGCAACAGGCGCATCGAGAGGATCGCCTTGAGCACCGAGGAAAGTTGAATCCGGATCTGTTTCTGCTGGTGCGGGGGAAACACCGAGATGATCCGGTTGACAGATTCCGTCGCATCGAGGGTGTGCAGCGTCGAAAGGACAAGGTGACCGGTTTCAGCCGCCAGCAACGCCGTTTCGATCGTTTCGTAGTCGCGCATCTCGCCGACGAGAATGACATCGGGGTCCTGCCGCAGCGCGGAGCGGATAGCGGCTGTAAAACCGCGCGTGTCAACGTCGATTTCCCGCTGGTTGATGATCGATTTCTTGTCCCTGTGGAGGAATTCGATGGGGTCCTCGATCGTCATGATGTGCTCGATGCGGCGCATGTTGATGTACTCGATCATCGCTGCGAGGGTCGTCGATTTCCCTGAACCGGTGGTTCCAGTGACCAGCACCAGTCCCCTCGTTTCCTCGCAGATCTTCTCGAGAATCGGTGGGAGCATGAGCTCCTTGAATGCTTGGATCCGGGAAGGAATCAACCGCAACACCAATCCGACTGACCCCCGCTGCTGAAAGATATTGCAACGGAACCGGCCGAGCCCGGGCACGGAGTATGCGATGTCGATCTCGAGGTTCTGCTTGAATCGTTCCTTCTGGCGCGAGGACATCATCGAGAACGCCATCGCGATCGTGTCTTCCTGCATCAGCCGCTTGAACTCCGGCAGGACCTGGAGCATCCCATCGATCCGGACCACCGGATGGGCTCCCACCTTGAGGTGAACGTCCGAGGCCTTCCGCTCGGCCGCGACTTTCAGAATATCGTTGATGTGCATGGGCAACCTCCGTGAGCCGAACGGATCCTCTCGAAACCGGCCGCAGAGATGCCACCCGTCCGGCCGTTCCCGCATCCGCAGCTCAAGCTCGTCGTCACAGTGTACCGTACGCGTGAAGCGATCATCGCATGAAGGTACCTGGAAACGACCGCCGTGGAAGGCCCGGGCCACGATCCATCGGGCTTGCGAAACTGCTGGCGCACGTGTGACCCAGGATCGTCCCGCGAACGGTACACTGTGGCCGTGAATGCCCTGACGCTCGTCCTGCTTGGGATCTACGCGACCGCGTTGATCCTTCTGTCCCGCAGCAAACCCGGGCGGCGGCCGGAGTACCTCCTTGCGGGGCGGCGGCTGACACTGCCCGCGTTCGTGGCGACACTGGTCACCACCTGGTATGGCGGCATCCTTGGAATCGGCGAGTACGCGTGGCGACACGGGATCTCCACATGGGTTGTCTTTGGCCTCCCCTACTACCTGGCGGCGATCCTCTTCGCGTTTCTCCTGACCCGCAAACTTCGGCGCACCAACGCGATGTCGATCCCAGACCTCCTCCAGGAGACCTACGGCCGCCGGGCGGCGGTCACCGGCGCATGGGCCGTCTTCGGCATGACGGTGCCCGCAGCCTACCTGCTGATGCTTGCGGTCCTGCTCACCCAGGTCACCTCGTGGCCGCTCTGGCTGAGCGCCGTCGTGGCGGCGGCTTTCTCCGTGATCTACGTGGGGATGTCCGGCTTCGAGTCCGTCGTCCGCACCGACGCCCTGCAGTTCGCGCTGATGTACGGCGGGTTCCTCATCCTCCTGCCAGTCGCTCTCCACCACACCGGGGGATTGAGCGGCCTGTGGGCCTCGGTCCCGGCGGGCCACCGGGCATGGGATGGCGGGCTCGGATGGCAGGCCATCGCCGTCTGGTACCTGATTGCACTGCAAACCATGGTCGAGCCGGCGTTCTATCAACGTGTCTTCGCGGCACGGACGCCGGAAATCGCCAGGAGAGGCGTACTGCTCTCGGTCCTGTGCTGGATGGTTTTCGACTTCCTGACAGTTTTCACGGGGCTCGCGGCCCGGGTCCTGTTGCCACACCTGGACAACCCGGTCGCCGCTTTCCCGGCCCTCGCAAAACTGTTGTTGCCGGCTCTCCCCTACGCATTGTTCATGATTGGCCTGTTCGCGACCGTGATGTCAACGCTGGATTCGTACCTGTTCCTGGCCGCTGCGACCGTTGGACACGACCTCGGGCGCCCAGGCCTGTCCCCCCGTGAGGACCGGAAAAGAACACGATGGGGCCTTGTTGTTTCCGCCGCGCTCGCGGTCGGCGCCGCACTGGCCTTCGGCTCCGTCGTCAAGATCTGGCACGATGTGGGCTCCGTCGTCACCTCGGCGCTGCTCCTCCCGGTCCTCTCCATTCACTTTCCCGTCCGTTACAGATACTCGGAAGGAGGCGCCGTGGCCGCCATGATCCTCGCCGCGGCCGTCGCCACGGCATGGATCGCCGGCCGATCGCACGGCGTCTACCCGTACGGCATCGAGCCGATGTTCCCGGCGCTGGCCATCTCCGCGACCTGTCTCGCCGTCGACATCGTCCGGAAGACTCCAGCATTTTCTGCAGAGGAGGGCCAACGATAATGGAGACGACGACCACCGGCACGCCCGAGGAAACCGAGGCGCGTGGAGAGCGGCTGGCCGCCTCCCTCGAACCGGGAGACCTCGTCGTTTTGGAGGGCGATCTCGCCGCCGGCAAGACGCTCTTCGTTCGGGGTATGCTCCGCGGCCTCGGCGGCGATCCCGCCGATGTCACGTCGCCCACCTTTGTCCTCGTGCAGAGCTACCCCTGCCGTGCGGGGCGAATCCGCGTTCTGCACCACGCCGACCTGTACCGGCTCGCCAACGCCGGCACCGCCGCGCTGCGTGAAACGGGCATCGCCGAGTTACTCGACGAGCCGGATGCGGTTGGAGCCATCGAATGGCCCCGCAATGAGCTCTTGAACCTGGAAGACGGGAGCTCGCGTGTCTGGCACGTTGTCATCACGGTCCTGGCCAACGGGGCCCGCACGATCACGGTCCGACCGCCGGGAAGGTGAGCCCGCCCCGGCGCAAGGTATACTCCTCGCGATGTCGAACGTCACATGGCACGGGCAACGGGCTCTCGTCACGGGCGCCTCCTCCGGGATCGGCGCCGCCATCGCCAGGCGGCTCGCTGGCTCTGGCGCAACCCTGGTGCTCACCGGACGGGACGCCGACCGGCTGGCCGCCGTCGCCGCGAGCTGCAACAGCGCGGACGGCCGGGTGAGCAGCCTGGCGGGGGACCTCGCAGATCCCGGGTTCCGGGAGAAGCTGGCCGCCGAGGCACGCTCGCGGATGGACGGCATCGATCTGCTCGTCAACAACGCCGGCATCAGCATGAACGCGAGATTCGAGACCCTCGAGCCCGAGGTCTTCCGCACGATCTGTGAGATCAACTTCTTCGCCGCGGTGGACCTCACGAGGCTCATGCTCGACGATCTCAAGAAAAGCGCCGGCCGCATCCTGGTGATGTCCTCGCTCACCGGGCTCGTCGGGACCCCGACGCGGACGGCTTACAGTGCGTCCAAACACGCGCTTCACGGCTTTTTCAACGCCCTCAGGGTCGAGCTGAGACCTTTCGGGGTGGGCATCACGCTGGTCTGTCCCGGCTATGTCCAAACGCCCATCCGGACGCGGGCGCTGCTGGGCGATGGTGCCGTTCAGGGCCGGGACCAGGCCGCGGGACGGCGCATGCTGAGTGCGGACACGGTCGCCGCCGCATCGCTTCGCGCGGCGTGGAAACGGCGCCGTCTCCTCGTCCTCGGTCGCGAGACGAGGCTGGCACGCATCCTCTCGCTCCTGGCGCCGGGACCACTCGAAAGGATCCTCGACCACGCCACCCGGTAAGACGTTACAAAGCATGGACCTTGGACCGATTGGGCTTCCGCAAGATGCCTGATATGATAGGGAAGATGATCTACCAGGAGCCCGATTTGAAACGGTACCGCGATCTCGTCAGCCGGCTTCTCGATGGTGCTCCGCCCGAGGGAGAGATCTTTGACGGCGCACGGGCGATCCTGAAGATGGAGCCTGGCGCGGCGTCGGGCTTCCAGGCCATCTGCGTTCTGCTCGAGGGAGCGATGGCCGATGCGGCCCTCCCCGCCGACGATGCGCAACTGATCGTGCCGCTTCTCAAGAACCTCGCTGCGGGCACCATCCAGGTCGAGGACCTCCTGTGAGCGCGTCCTGGGTCGTCCTGGCGATTCTCTTCCCGACGCTGGGTATTCTCGTCGGATCGCTTCTCAAGGATTCCCCGGAGCCGCTGGCCATCGTTTTCAACGCCCTCATCCCAGGCGCCGGACTGGCAATGCTGAACCGGCCCTTCCTCGAGGTGATCGCCGGAGGAATGATCTCGCTCGTCTCACTGCTCGTTCTTGCCGGTCCAGACAACCTCGGCATGTACATCCCCGTCATGATTCTCGGCGCCGTCTGGGCGTCGTTCTACACTTCGCTCAACCCACTGACGGTCCTTGGGCAACCTGGCGCCCAAGTAGCAGCCTCACCCTCCCCGCCGCCCATCCCAGCGCGTCAGGCAACCGGTCGGCAACGGTCCGGTGCGGAAGAAGACACAAGCCAGAATGCCGGCTATACCGTCACGGTGAGGTGTACCGAGTGCGGCGCCGATGTCGAGGTTCCCGTTCTCCATCGTATGGCCCGCTGCAACTACTGCGGCAGCGCTCACGTCGTGATTGGGCAGGGTGAGACGCTCTACGTCGCCATTCCCGACACGATCCAGACCCCGGAGGATCTCCGCACCATCGTCCTGGAATACTACCGGTACGAGTATTACAAGAAGCTCTACGAACGCCAGGTCGCACCACTGGACAGGCGAACGTCCGTTTCCGGACCGGATGGCGGCATGGTCGACAGCCCGGAAATAGCAGCCGCCGCAGCCGCGGCCGAAGCGCACGCCTCGCGCGCTGCAGATGCGTACCGCGAGCGTCTCGGAAAGGTCCTGGATGTTCGCGAGAGCCAGAGGTTCTGGGCACCCTACTGGCACGGCATGGGCACCTTGTACGAGGCCATCTTCGGCAGGGACAGGCGTTCGCTCGAAAAGAAGATGATGTTCGCCGTCCGCACCGTCGAAACCTCGACACCGGCGAACGATGGCGTCGAGCTTCCCCCGATGGGACATCTGAGTTACCTCAGGACCCTGGTCCCCGCTGCCGAGCTGGGAGAGACCGAGATGGGTCTCCCGATCACGATGGACGCGGGCGCCTTGAAGGCTTCGTACGGGCATCTCGACCGCAAACAGATCGACGGGACGCTCCAGCGGATCGAGCTGGGCACGGTCTTCACGCAGGAGGTCACGGGGCTCCTCTGGCGGCCGTGGAGAATCGTGGAGGCTCGTGGCGGCGATATCGCGGAGACCCTCCTCGTCGATGCGGCCGC
Source organism: Acidobacteriota bacterium (assembly GCA_013152895.1). Lineage (GTDB taxonomy): Bacteria > Acidobacteriota > Thermoanaerobaculia > Thermoanaerobaculales > Sulfomarinibacteraceae > JAADFN01. The sequence goes on from JAADFN010000189.1 coordinate 9,302, forward strand.
CAGCTCCGTGGCCAGGGCTCTCGACGGCCCGATCGAGGCTGATATTCAGCCCATTCCCGGCCAGGTCCGGCAAGATGGACATACCCTGGCGTTCATCCCGATGGAATGTCCCAACTGCGGCTTCGAGTTTCCCTTCGACGTCAATTCCGTCGTCCATTTCTGCACGAACTGTCATCGCGCCTTCGTCATCGACGGGCGGGTCAAGAAAGAGATCGGGTACGATCGCGCCAGCCTCGACGGGAGCGCTGGCGGTGATCTCGTTCCATTCTGGCGTTTCGACCTCGAGCTCGCCGATGCATCCGGGCGGGTGATCACAGACGTCAAACACCTGACCGATGGCATCGATGGCACGTTCGACCAGATCGGCGATGATGCTCCAATGACGCGGGACAGCGTGCTCGTCCCGGCGTTCCGTGTCATCAACTCACGATTGATGACGGCCGCGTTTCAGAGAATGTCCCCGTTCACCGCCCCTTTTGAAGCCGTCGTGACGAACGAGCGGTTCCCTCTCGACGAAAGGCCAACGCCGTGGAGCGTTTCCCTCCCAGAACCCGAGGCCCGACGGTTTCTCCCCCTCTACCTGGCCAACATCTTCACGCTTCGGGACCTGGCGAGAGCCAACCTCAAGAGCGTGGCGTCGGGCCTTTTCGAGACCCATCAGAGGACGCCGGGCCGGCTCATCTACGTGCTGGTGCCCCGCCCCCTGACGGAGCCGTTCCGTTCCTACATTGGCCGCTTCAAGACGCCGGCCGTTGACGAGGCCGAGGGGACGGCTGCCCCGCGCACCCGCAGCGCCTGAGCCCGTGATCCAGGTACAATACCGTGGAAAGAAAAGAGAAAGGCATCGATCGAGACAAGGGACAAGAAGCGGACGACCTCCTGGGAGACCATTGAGATGAACGCTGAGCAGGCCGTGGCCATTGCGCTGAACCGGTGGTCGCTGACGATGCAGGTGGCGATCGTCTTCGTCATGGCCGTCGTTTTCCTGGCCCTGTGGTCATCTTCCCAGCGGGAAACAGTGCTCACCTGGTTTCAGGCCTGGGTCAGCGACCTCGTGGCGCTCCTCGTCGTTCTGACGATCGCAGCCACGTCCACCACGCTATCGTTCTCCGCCCAGTTGTTCCTGTACCTCGTATACGCCGTATCGAAGATCGCCTTTGCAGCGCTCCTCCTGATCGGCCTCGAGCAGTTCTACCGGAGCAGGTGGGTCATGGGTGCGTTCCGCCGCCGGCTCGCCCTCGTCATGGCCGTTCTTTTTGTGGCGGCCTTTCTTGTTCGTCCTCCCCTGGTCGCAATCCAGGCCGTCGTCGATGCCCTCGTGGGACTCCTCACCGGCGCCGCGGCGGTATATGCGTTTTCCCGCAGCGACAGCCGGGGAACACGCCTCTTGCCGGTCGCCTTCTTCATTCACAGCGCCATCTTTATTCATCACTCGCTCGTCCTGGGTTCCTCGTTCGTGGGCACGCACGTTCCATCGTATCTCAGTCATGTTTCGTTCATCGATGCAGGCGCCGAGCTTCTGATCGGGCTAATGCTCCTCCTGGCTCTTGGGAATGTCGCGCTGTCGGAAATGATCGCTGCGAACGCTCGCCTGGAAGCGGCGCAGCGCTCACTGCGGGGGCTCGTCGATGCCGATCCGCTGACGGGGCTTTACAACCGCAGAAAACTCAGGCGATTCGCCGCCGCCACCCAGGACAGGCCCGGAGTGGTCATCTACATCGATGTCGATCGTTTCAAGACGATCAACGACCGCTGGGGCCACGCTACAGGCGATGCCTCCCTGGTTCGGGTCGCGAGCGCGCTTCGGACGGTCTTCCGCACCGAGGACGGTTTGTTCCGGATTGGTGGTGATGAATTCCTCGTCGTTGCGCCGGGCCTCGAGCCGGAAGATGCGCTGGAGCGGATCGCCCGTCTGCGCACCATCATCGGCCGCAGCAAGGGTGGCAATCCCGCCATCGCCGTTTCGGTGGGTGTCTCGAAGTTTGGGAACGAGGTCCCGATGGATCAAGCGCTGGCTCTGGCCGACGCCGCCATGTACGAGGAGAAGGCGCTCCGGTAGGTCAGCGCCCGGGACGGGATGGAACTCGGCGTTGACTCCTTCGATGAAGTCCTTTCATGTAGTGCTATCCTTACGCCCTCTGGGAGGCCTTTGGGAGGAACGATGTCCGAGCGCTACCTGATCACAACGCCGATCTACTACGTCAACGACCTGCCCCACATCGGGCACATTTACACGACGGTCATGGCAGACATCTTCGCCAGGTATCACCGGATGAAGGGCGAGCAGGTCGTGTTCCTGACCGGGACGGACGAGCACGGCCAGAAGATCGAGCGCTCCGCCAAGGCCAAGGGTGTCGCTCCGATCGAGCTCGCCAACGAGGTCGTGCGGCGGTATGAAACGCTTTGGAAAGACCTCGAAATCTCCAATGACGACTTCATCCGCACGACCGAGCCGCGCCACGAGGCCGCCGTGGCCGAGATCATCCGGCGTATCCAGGCCGCGGGAGACATCTACAAGGGCGAGTACACCGGCTGGTACTGCGCCGGGTGCGAGGCGTTCTACGTCGAGACGCAACTCGTCGAGGGACGCTGCCCGGATCAAGGCCACCCTGTCGAGCTTCTCTCCGAGCCCAGCTACTTCTTCCGGCTCTCGGCGTACCGGGACAAGCTCCTCGACTGGTACCGCGATAATCCCGGTTGCATCCAACCAAAGAGCCGGTACAACGAGGTCGTCCGCTTCGTCGAGGGCGGCCTGAGGGATCTTTCGATCTCGCGGACCTCGATCACGTGGGGCGTTCCCTTCCCGGGAGATCCTGATCACGTCGTCTACGTCTGGCTGGACGCGCTGACCAACTACATTTCGGCCCTCGGCTTCGGCTCGGACGACGACACCCGGTTCAGGGAGTTCTGGCCGGCGGACATCCACCTCGTCGGCAAGGATATTCTCCGCTTTCACTGCGTCTATTGGCCTGCGTTCCTGATGTCGGCCGGGCTCGCGCTGCCAAAGACCATTTTCGGGCACGGCTGGTGGCTTCGCGATGAGGCCAAGATGTCGAAATCCGCGGGAAACGTCGTCCGTCCCGACGCCCTTCTAAAGAAGCTGGGGCCGGACCCGCTCCGCTACTTCCTTGCCCGGGAGATGACCTTCGGCGCCGACAGCTCCTTCTCGGACGAGGCATTCCTGACCCGGTACAACGCCGAGCTTGCCAACAAGCTCGGCAATACCGTGTCCAGGACGATCGCCATGACCCACCGCTTCGCCGGGGGCAGGATTCCAGCGCCGCAGGCCTCCGGTCCGATCGCCGAGGCCGCTGCCATCGCCTTCACCAGCTCCATCGAGGCGATGGATTCCCTTGCACCTCAAAAGGCGCTGGACGCCATCTGGAAATTCCTGGAGGTTCTCAACGGTTTTATCCAGGAGCGGGCGCCCTGGACCCTCGCCAAGGGTGGCGCCCCGGAGCGTCAGCTCCTCGAGGAGACGCTTGGAACATGTCTCGAAGGCCTCCGGATCGTCGCGATGCTCATCGCGCCGTTCATGCCCGGAATCGCGTCAAAGATTTCGAGCCACCTGGCGACCGGGCTTCCGGATGTTCTCCCCGAACCGTCCGAACTGTGGGGCGGTGTGCAGGTTGGCGCACCGCTGCCGCCTGCGGAACCGCTCTTTCCGCGGATCGACATCAACGCGTACCTCAAGGAGAGCGCCACGGATGACGGCCCGGCAGGAAAACCCGCGTCCTCTCCGGTTCCGCCAGAAGATCAAACTCCAAAAGAAATCAGCATCGACGAGTTCGCCAGGACCCGGCTCGTCGTCGGAACGGTCCGCGAGGCCGAGCTCGTGCCCAAGTCGAAGAAACTCCTCCGCCTGATGGTCGATCTCGGCGAGGAGAGCCCACGCCAGATCGTCGCCGGGATGGCGACGAAGTACGCGCCCGAAGATCTTGTCGGCCGGCAGGTCGTTGTCGTGGCCAACCTGAAGCCGGTCACGCTGATGGGCGTGGAATCCCGCGGCATGGTTCTGGCCGCTTCCGAGGATGGCGAGCCATTCATCCTCGCTCCCGACGGCCCGGTTTCTCCGGGAACCGGCGTCCGCTGAGCTTGTCCGGAGTGATCGCGTGAAGGTCTGGCTGGCCAGCGCGACGGGGAAACCGTTCGACAACATCGTCGCGGCGGCGCGCAGCTGTTACTCGAGCTCCATCGTCACCGCCCGCATGGCCGCTGGAGAAGGGCTGACCGACCCGGCAAGGGCACACGCGATCCAGGCCCGCCGGGACGCGATCGCCAGCAGCGTGTACCTGGCCGGTCATCACACGACGTTGCAGCACGCCGCCTTTCACTTCATCATCGAGGGCATCAGCCGTCACGCGCTCTGGTGTTTCTTGCACTCCCACCAGTTCTACAACTCCGAGCAGGTCTCCCAGCGGTACGTCGCCGTCACGCCGGAATCGGTCTACACGCCTCCCGAGCTGGCCGGAAACGCCCTGACCGTCTTCCAGCGGGCCATCGGCGATGCGCACGACGCCTACTACGAGCTTCGCGAGGCCCTCCAGCCCGCCGCGGAAGCAGCGATCCTCCGTCGGCAACCGTCCCTGGCGCGCCGGGCGCATGCAAGACGGCTGGCCCGCCTGCGCGACCGCAAGGCCCAGGAGGTCGCCCGTTACGTTCTTCCGCTGGCAACGACGGCCCACCTGCATCACACCGTGTCCGCGTTGACCCTGCTGCGCTACCACCGTGCCAGCGCGAGCCCGGATGCCCCTGGTGAGGTCCGGGAGCTCGTGGATGCCATGGTCCGGGAGCTGCTTGCCTTCGAGCCCCAGTTCGAGAAGGTTCTCGAAGAACCGCTCCCCGAGCTCCCGGTTCAGTGGCGCATCGCCGGTGGCCGTGAAGATGGGGCCACGCGCGAGGCCTTCAGGCGGGAGTTTGACGCGCGTCTCCGCGGCCGGTCCTCGGTCCTGCTGAGCGACCTGAGGCCGGCCCGCGAGCAGCTCGCGGATGCCGTGCGCACGGTGCTCGGGCTGCCCCGTTCCCGGCTGGGCGATGACAACGCGGTCCGGATGGTCCTCGATCCGGGGCAGAACCCGCTCCTGGCCGAAACGCTCAACCTTTCGACGCTCGACCCGCTGTCACGATCGCT
>JAADFN010000190.1 GCA_013152895.1 Acidobacteriota bacterium
TGGCCGCCAGCAGCGCGGCCGTGACGCCGGCCCACGCCCAGCGGGCAGCCGGACGCCACCACCACGGCACTGGCACATCCTCCAGGGCCGCGCGCCTCGCCGCCTCCAGCACCCGCGCCCGAAGCCCAGCCGGCGGGGAAGGCGTGACGCTGTTGGCAATCACTTTCTCGATTCCGTTCATGGTGTTACTCCCATCAGGCTGCGCAGCCTGGCCAGGCCGAGCCGGTACCGGCTGGCCGCCGTGAACCGTGAGACGCCGGTCACCGAGCCGACCTCGCGGAAACTGAGACCGGCCACCAGGTGTAGGAAGACGACTTCCCGTTGCCGCACCGGTAACCTCGCCAGGCACCCGGCCGCTTGACGGGCCAGCGCACGTGCCTCCGGACCGCTCCCCGGCGCCGGCAGCAGCAGCTCGTCAGCCGCCTCCGCGGGGTGCCTCCGCCGGGCGAGCCGTGCCGCGGCGTGATGGGTCATCCGCAGCAGGTAGCTCCGGGGCCGCGTGACGTTTCCAAGCCGAGCCCGGGTCGTCGCCAGCGCGACGAACACGTCCTGCACGGCGTCGGCGGCATCCTCCCGCGAGCCGGTCCGCCACAGCGCCAGCGCGAATAGCTCGCCCGAGACGAGGCCGTAGATCGTCTCGAGCGCCACCGTCTCGCCATCGGAAAGGGCTTCAAATGCCTCGTGGAGGCGAAGGTCGTCCGGCGGTGTCTTGACCGCGGGATCTTCGGTTCCGGTCGTGTTCTCATCCACGGAAAGTGCAACCTCTGCCATCACCATACAGGAGGCAACGCACGACCGTTTGTGTCAACGAATCGAAGATGAAACCCGATCCGCTTTTTTCAGCGTGCGCGCTTGGGCCACAACCCTCCACGGGAGCGCGAGGGTCTCCGGAGGCGCCCCGGCGTCGGGATCGTGCCATCGCTCCCCAGACTCGGCAAATAACCCTGATACATGCGGTTGAAACTCGTGTTTGTCAGGGATAGACTGAGAACATTGAGCCCTTCATCATCGTAAAGTCGGCGGGACCGGGGCGATCCCGTCTCACTCAACCAGGCGAATGCCATGGGCTGCCGGCCCCAGTGTGATCTCCTGCGGGAGGCACTCCCCTTCGACCCACACGATCCTCTGACGCGCCAGCATCTTCTTGAGCCTCTTTACGGCATGGACGAACTGGCGCTTCGAACCGATCGGCACCAGGGCGCCCCAGGGGCTCCCGTCGACGAGGCCGGTACCGGCTCCCTTGCGGAAATCCCACACCTCCAGGGGCACACGAAGGGCCTTCAGGTATGTGCGAACGGCGGCCACGGAGTTGACACTCCGATCGGTCTTCGCGCCAGCCAGGCAGAGCACGACGACCCGGCGGTGCTCGCTGCGTACCGCGGTCATTCCTGCCACCGCAACCGCGTCCGCGAGGTGACGCCCGGAGACACCCGGCTTACCTGAAGGGTGCCGCAACAAGAGCCATGCCAGCCTGGAACGTCTCGTGATGCGCACCGGCGCCGTGACCGGGAACACGGCGACCATGCGGAGGGAGGTGCTCCGCATGTGAGGAACGGCCTCCTCGATCTGGACAAAATCAGACCGCCCAAGCTTCCCGACATGCCTGTGCCGCGAAAGGACCTTTGAAATCCGCTTGGCCACGCCGACATCCTTGACGAAGATCACCCTTGACGGTCCGTTCTCCACCGAATCAACGGTGAGCGGCTTCCCGTGGGCCACAAAGAATCCCCTCATGAGAGAGACCGGGACGGGCCGCCCAACCAGGGAAATCGGTACCGCCGTCAGCTGACTCGAGGTCGCCCGCAGGGTCCCTCCTTCCCCGAAGGTCAGCGTTTTGCGGATTGTGACCGTGGCCGAGAACGTGATCTCCGCTGAAAGCACGTGCGCCGCACTTCCGGTCATCCCCGAGAGCTGGATGACGTGAGACGGTGGAAACGGCAGTGGTCTGCCATCCAGGGTCACGCTTACGTGGATGGGGCGGGGGAACGCGGGCGCCTCCCAGAGCAGAATCGCCGCGCGAACCCGGCCCGAGGCATCGGCCTCCGGCACGATCCGTGCAGCCGCCTCCTGCTGTGGCAGGTTGAGAAGCTGCCGGTCGCGTCCGGTCTCGGCACCGCGCCGGTCGTAGGCAACCGCTTCCAGGACCGAGGGCATCAATCCGTCACCGAGGTCGAGGGTCGTCCTCCACAGGGGCGCATGAAGCGTTGCAACCTGCTTCCCATTGAGCCGCAGCTCCACGCGCACGACGGGGTGCGTCACGGCGACCTGGACGGTCTGCAGACCGGATACCACGCCAATGAAGAGCGTCAGAAAAGTGACCATGGCTTCGTCTTCTTGTTCATCCGTACTCCGTCAATCCCAGGATACACCTCCTGCCACTGCCCGCCTTTACGCGCGCAGGTTTCGTGCGTTTCCGTTCGCCAACCCTTCGGTCATCGGCCTTTGTCATCCCCTGCCCCACCGACGCGTGGACGCTCCGGGCCGTCCGCGGTATGGTTCTTCCATGAACGATCGTGCGCACGGCGGTGACGCGGCCCCACGGCCGGTCCTGTTTACCGGAGACATTCACCTTGGGCGGAGGCCACCGGCGCTCGAGGCCGTGCTCGGCGCGATCGGGATCGATCCCAGCGAGATCTCCGCCGTGGCGGCGTGGCGCGCGGCTGTCGCGTATGCATGCGAGCGCGGGGTGCGGGCGGTCGTGCTTGCCGGGGACGTTGTCGAGGGCGAAAACGATCGCTTCGAGGCGTTCGGCCATCTCGAAGCCGGGGCCCGCCGGCTCGTCGATGCCGGGATCCCGGTCCTCGCCGTCGCGGGGAACCACGATGCGATTGCGCTCCCGCTGCTCGCCGAACGCATCCCGGCGGTGACGCTGCTTGGCGCCGGGGGCTGCTGGGAAAGCCGGCCGGTCCCGGGTCCCGGGGCGGTGATCGACCTGCTCGGCTGGTCCTTCCCAGACAGAATCGTGCGGGAGGATCCGACGCTCGACCCCACGTTTAGCGAGGCGATCGCCTCGCGCCGCAGCGGCGCCCATCTCGTCGGCGTCGTCCACGGCGATCTCGATGCGCCCGGCTCGGCCTATGCACCCATCGACAGCCACAGGCTCCTCGACACG
>JAADFN010000191.1 GCA_013152895.1 Acidobacteriota bacterium
GTGCCTCGACCCGGGGTCTCGGCGTCGCCTCGCTGAGTGAGTGCTCGCCGTGCCTCGGCTGATGCGTCGGCGTCGGCTTGCCCGGATTGAAGGTGGCTGCGCCGTGCCCCGGCCTGCGGCCGGGCCGTCGGCTTGCAGCGATGTTGAGTTGCTTCGCGTTGTATTGATCTTTGGTAGGGGCGGGCGGTCTCACCTGCCCGGGTGGGGGGTTCGCGCCTCGGTCGAACGCATGGTACTCTCCGGGCGTTTGAGACGTGTATGGCGACGTGGAGGTTGGCATGACGATGTCTGCGTGGGAAAGACCGTGGTGCGGGCGGGTAACCCGGGAGCAGCTCGGCCAAGAGGTCGAGCTGGTCGGCTGGGTGCGCCGGAGGCGGGATCTCGGCGGGCTGGTGTTCGCCGATCTGAGGGACAGGACCGGGCTCGTACAGCTTGTCTTCGAGGACGAGATGATTGCAGCCGGGGAGAAGCTTTCAGGCCAGGACGTGATCCTGGTCAGGGGGATCGTGCGCGAGCGCGCCGAGGGACAGGCGAACCCGGATCTCGCGACGGGAGAAATCGAGATTCGCGTGGCCGAGATCGAGATCCTGACCGAGTCGGAGACGCCGCCCTTCGTGATCGAGGACGATACCAACGCCTCGGAGGACCTCAGGCTGACGTATCGCTACCTCGATCTACGGCGGCCGGTGATGGTGCGAAACCTCGTTCTGCGGCACCGGATCGTGGCCGAGACGAGGCGCTACTTCGACGAGATGGAGTTCATCGAGGTGGAGACGCCGATCCTGACGCGGTCCACGCCCGAGGGGGCCCGGGATTTCCTGGTGCCGTCGCGGCTGCACAAAGGCGCCTTCTACGCGCTGCCGCAGTCGCCGCAGCTCTTCAAGCAGCTCCTCCAGGTGGCCGGCCTCGGTCGCTACGTCCAGATCGCGCGTTGTTTCCGCGACGAGGATCTGCGGGCCGACCGGCAGCCGGAGTTCACCCAGATCGATGTCGAAGCATCGTTCGTGCGGGAGGAAGATATTTTCGTCCTGATCGAGGGGCTGTTTCGGCGGATCTTTCCGCTGGCCGGGATCGAACTGCCCGCGGTTGTCCCGCGGCTCGATTACTTCGAGGCGATGGAACGCTTCGGCTCCGACCGGCCCGACACCCGTTTCGGCCTGGAGCTCGTCGAGCTCGGCCCGGTGTGCGAGGGGTGCGGCTTCCGGGTGTTGGAGGAGGCGGCTTCCACCGGCCGCGTCAAGGGGCTCGTGCTGCCGGGCGGCGCCGCGCTTTCCCGTAAACAACTCGATGCCCTGTCCGAGGCCGTCAAGCCGTTCGGTGCGGCGGGCGTTCTGTGGTTCAAGCGGACGGCGGACGGTGTCGCGTCCCCCGCAAAGAAAGCGCTCGGCGAAGCCGGCGTTCAACGCTTCCTCGACCGGGCGGGCGCCGGCGAGGGCGATCTCCTGCTGGTGATCGGGGGCGGGGAGAAGGTGGTCCTGGCATCGCTCGGAGCGCTGCGGGTCCACCTGGCGAGGGAGCACGGACTGATCCCCGCGGGCCGGCACGATTTCCTGTGGATCACCGGCTTCCCGCTCCTCGAATGGAACGAGGAGGACAACCGGTTCTACGCCTGCCACCACCCGTTCACCTCGCCGCTGCCGGAGGACGTCGACCGGCTGGAAAGCGATCCCGGCTCGGTGCGCGCCCGCGCGTACGACATCGTGATGGACGGCGTCGAGCTGGGCGGCGGGTCGATCCGGATCAACGATCCGGCGTTGCAACGGCGGATGTTCGCAGCGCTCGGTATCGGCGAGGAGGAAGCAAACGCCCGCTTCGGATTCCTGCTCGAGGCGTTCCGTTACGGCGTGCCGCCGCACGGGGGAATCGCGCTCGGGCTCGACCGCATCGTCATGCTGATGGCGGGACGCGACTCGATCCGCGACGTCATCGCCTTTCCCAAGACGACCTCGGGCTCGTGCCTGTTGACCGGCGCGCCCGCCCGCGTCGATCCGGCCCAGCTCGACGAGCTGGGAATCACGGGCTGAGGTGCACGCGCGATCCAACCGAACCCGCACCTCTCACACACGTCCTGTTGCGACCGTGGATTCGCCCGCCATTGCGGTGTTTCTCGCGGCGGTGGCCCGACACCGTGCCCCGAGAACGTCTTGGCCCCGCCTTGGTCGAAACGTCACGCTGACGGACGCCTCCACGGTCTCGCGACGAAAGTCCGTGATAAATGAGCGACAATGAGGGGGAGATGAAAGCTCCGCTCTCCCGTGTGCACTCCGGATGGCGGCGCGAGCTCCCTCTCGCGCTGGTGCTCAGCGGGATCCTCCTGTGGCTCTGGCCGGCCGTCTTCGGGCAGAGCACGCTTTTCTACCGCGACCTGTACGTGCAGTACATGGGGACGGCCCGCCTGCTCGCCGGAGAGACGCCGGCCGGAACGAACCTGCTGTGGGATCCGTTGCTCAACGGGGGCCAGCCACTCCTCGGCAACCCGAACCGGTTCGTCCTCTACCCGACGCACCTCGTCTACAGGCTGACCGGGGCCGTGACCGGTCTCAACCTCGAGATCCTGCTCCACTTTCTCCTCGGTGCGTGCGGGATGTACCTGCTCGCCAGGCGCGTGGGGCCGGGGCCGTGGGCAGCCGCTGTAGGCGCCCTGGCATGGTCGCTCGGCGGGATCTCGATCTCGCTCGCGAACCACCTGGGACGGTTCCTCGCCTTTGCCTGGATGCCGTGGGCAATCCTGGCGGTCGAGCTGATGGTCCGCGGGAAGCGCCGGAACCGGTGGTGGCTCGCGCTGACCGTGATCCTTGCCCTGCAGTGGCTGACCGGAGGATTCGAAGTCATCCTGATCACGTCCGCGATGGCCGTGGGGTGGGCGGCCGTCCGCCGGGAGCGGACATCCGGAGCGCCCGGGTGGATTCAGACCGTGGTAGCCATCGTTGTCGCGCCGTTGCTCGCAGCGGTCCAGGTTCTGCCCGCCGCAGCGATGGTGCTGCGCTCCGGCCGAGCCGGCCTGCAGGGATCGGCCTCGATCCTCGACTGGTCGGTCCACCCGCTGCGGCTCGTTGCACTGCTGGTGCCGGGCTTCTTCGGCCCGGTCGACGTCGCCGAGGTGACGGGGCGATACTGGGGCGAGCGCCTCGTCGACGGCGGTATTCCCTACTTCTTGACGCTGTACCTCGGCATCTCGGTCATCGTGCTGGCGATGCGGGGGGCGCGGAGCGGGGACAGGAAGCTGGCCCGCTTCCTCACGGCCGTGGCCGGCCTGGGCATCGTGCTGGCGCTGGGCCGGTACGTCCCCGGAGTCCAGTGGCTCACTGGCACGTTTCACCGGTTGTTCATCGTGCGATTCCCGGTCAAGGCGACGATCATGCTGGCCCTGCCGGTAGCCCTGCTGGCAGGGCTGGGCGCCTGGGCGCTCACCAGCGGCACCCGTCGCAGCAGACAGAGGTGGTGGCTCCTCTCCGGCGCCGGTGCTGCGCTCGCCGCCGCTGGCTGGCTGGCGTTGACCGTTGCCCCGCACGCGTCGGGTCGCCTGCTAACGGCGTATTTCGGGGAGTCCGTTCCCGGCATGGCTCCCGGGGTCGCGGCCGCACTCGCCCATGTCGCGTTCGTGCTTGGAGGCCTGACCTGGATCCTTGCTGTGCCCGCCAGGCGCTGGCGAGCGCCCGCGATGGCCGTGCTGGTCGCGGCCGATCTCGGCCTGGCAGCATCCGGTCCCCTGCCCCGGGGACCGCGGTGGATGCTGGCAAGCCCCCCGCCGATCGTAGCGAAGGTGCGCGCCGTTGCGGGATCCGGGAGGTTCTTCCGTGCTCCCGATCCCGTGCCGATGCCGTTGCACGTACCGGCCGACAGGGCGTGGGGATCGGCGGTTGCTCACCTGTCGATGCTCGACCGGTACCTCGGGGCGAGCTACGGGATACCGATGATCTTTCACCCCGATGACGCAAAGCTGGCGAGCGCCCGGTACGCCGCGCTGGCCGCGCGGGTGGCTTCGATGCCGCTCGACCGGCTCGGACCGGTGCTCGAGCTGGCCAACGTGCGGGCCGTCCTGGCGCCGGGACCGGTTGAAGCCCCGTGGCTCGGGAGCTCCTCGGACGTCGCAACGCGAGCCGTCATCAAGCTCACGCTGGCCGCGACGGCCTTTCCGCACGGTCTCGCCTGGTTCGTGGCCGGGGCGGCGCGAGTAGCTTCGGCGGCAGCTGCGACGGACGCCGTGTGCCGGGAGGGCTTCGATCCCCGCACGGAGGCCTTCGTCGAGCCGACACCCGGCTGGCCGCATCTCGGTTTCGGCCCGTCCACCGTGATCGGACGTTGCGAGATCGATGCGCCGGGTCGCGGTTGGGCCGTCATCTCCATCCCCTGGGCGCCCGGGATGGTGGCGCGGGTCGATGGCGCCCGCCGGGATCTGAGACTCGCCGACGGTCCGTTCCTTGCCCTGCCGGTTGGTGCGGGACATCACCGCCTCGAGGTCATCTACCGGCCGCCAGAGGTTGCGGCGGGCATCGCTATCTCGGGGCTGACGCTTCTGGGCCTCGTGGCCGCCTTCGGGCTCAAGCGGCGCACGGCGGCGGGCTGAAGCCAGATCCCACCTGCGCTCGGTCGCTCGACGGCCACCCGGAAGGCACCTTCGCGTCGTTGCGGCGCCTCCCGAGCCACCTGTTGGAATGTTCCCCACGGGCGTTCGGGCTATGATGGGGCGATGAAGTACTTGGGGGTCGATCCGGGGGGGGTGCGGATGGGGTTCGCGTGGGCCGACGACGAGACGGGCGTCGTGGTTCCTGGAGGTATTGTCGATTACCGGGGGGTTCGCCGGGCGGCCGAGGTGATTTGCCGGATGGTTCGCGAGCACGGGGCGGGCGTCGTGGTCCTCGGGCTCCCCGCCGATGCCGATGGGAACCCAACGCCCGCCTGCCAGCGGACGTACAGGCTGGCGGAAGCGCTGACCCAGCGAGGGTGCCGGGTCGAGCTGCAATCGGAATACCTGACCACGAACGAGGCCAGGCGGCGGGGACGGGAAGCCGGCCTCGGTCGCGGCGCACGAATTGATCACCTGGCGGCCCAGATCATCCTCGAGGAGTACCTTTCGGAGCGTGGATGCGCCGCCTCGTAAGGGCGGGGGTCGCAGCCGTTGCGATCGCCGTCCTGGCGGCGGGGTGGTCGCTCTGGCGTCCGGGACCCGACCGGGAGATCACCATCGACGTTCCCGAAGGGGCCAGCGGCGGGGCCGTCCTGGCGCGGCTGCACCGGGCACATCTCGTGCCCGTGCCGCTGACGGCCCGGATCTACCTGGTCCTGGCCGCGGATGGTCGTAGCCTTCACTACGGGACGTACCGTTTCGCTCCGCGAACCCGGCCGGTGGAAGCGATCGGCGCGCTTCTCGAAGGGCGGGTGGCCATGGTCAGCGTCACGATCGTCGAAGGCTCGACCCTTGCGGAGATCGCTGAACGCATGACGGCAGCCGGCATCGGGACGGCCGAAACCTGGAGCGAGGCCGGCCACCGTGTGGCATGGGTGGCAGGCGTGGCGCCGGGTGCGCCCTCGCTGGAGGGCTTTCTCTTCCCAGACACCTATCGCTTCGCGGTGGGAACCAGGGCGATCACGGCCGCGCACGTCATGGCCGAACACTTCCTCCGCGTCTGGCGCGCCGAGGCCGCGCGCGTGGGCCCGCTGTGGGGCTCGCCGCTGGCGGTCGTCACGCTTGCATCGCTCGTGGAGGCCGAGACGCCGGTCCCGGAGGAACGGCCGGTGATCGCGGGCGTCTTTCTCAACCGCCTGCGGCGAGGCATGCTTCTTCAGTGCGATCCCACCGTCGTCTATGCCCTCAAGCGCCACGGCGCCTGGCGGGGGCGGCTCCAGCACGCCGATCTCGCGTTCGACGACCCCTACAACACCTACCGCTACCCCGGGTTGCCCCCGGGACCGATCGACTGTCCCGGACGCGGCGCCCTGCGCGCGGCCCTGGCGCCGGCAAGAACGCGCTTCCTCTACTTCGTCGCAAAACCCGGCGGTGGCCACGAGTTTTCGGTCACGCTGAGGGAGCACAACCGCGCCGTCGCCCGTCTCCGGCGCTACCGGTAAGCGAGAGACGCAACACCTCCCCGCGCCACCCACTGCGCGTGAACGTAATGCACCGCCAGGCACTCCGGGAACACCGGGGCCGGAGAGAAAGAAGTACACCAGTCGGCCGTACCCCCGCTCGCGCGAGGGCCGGATTGACGCGAATGACGCGGGCCGGCCGACGGCCGGGCCTCCCGGGCGCTGTTCCCCACGGCGAGCGTGTGTGCCATCATGGCGGCGTGAGCAATACCCGCGACTTCGACGTCATCGTGGTCACCTACAACCATGCCGGGACGCTGCCCGCATGCCTCCAGGCCGTGACCGCGCTGGAGCCCCAGCCCCGCGAGGTGGTGGTCGTCGACAACGCCTCGGCCGATGACAGCGCCGACATTGCCAAGACGTTCCGCGAGCGTCTTCCCCTGCGCCTCGTCCGCCTCGACCGCAACTCCGGCTTTGCGGCAGCCGTCAACCTCGCCCTGGGCATGACCCGCTCCCCGTGGGTCCTGCTCCTCAACCCCGACTGCGCCCCGGGCGAAACGTACGTGTCCAGCCTGTTCGACGCGCTCGAGACCACGAACGAGAGGGCCCGGACCACCGGCGCGCTGACCGGGAAGCTCCTGCGCGCTCACGGGGCGGGGCTCATCGCGGAACCGGTCCTCGACGCCGCCGGCATGATCGTCACCCGTTCCGGCCGGCACTTCGATCGCGGATCGGGCGAGCCCGACGACGGGCGGTACTCCCGGGCGGCGTGGGTGTTCGGCGGTACCGGGGCTGCCACGCTATACCGGCGGGAGGCTCTCGACGACGTCCGGTATGCCGACGGACAGTTCCTCGCGGAGAGCTTTTTCGCATTCCGCGAGGATGCGGAGCTCGCGTGGCGGTTGCAGCACCGCGGATGGTCGTGCCTCTACGTCCCCCGCGCGATCGCGGCCCACCGGCGCGGGCTGCAACCGGAACGCGGCAGGAAGCGGCAGGACCGGACGATCCGCAGGCTCTCCGTGACGAACAGGTTCCTGCTGAGAATCCACTGTGCCGGTCTTGGCTGGCACATCACCTGCTTCCCGTGGTGGCTGCTCCGGGACCTTCTCGTCGTCGGGGCATGCCTGACGGTGGAGCTGGGGTCTTTCCCCGCGCTGGCGGCCGTCTGGCGCTGGCGGCGCGATGCGCTGGCCCGGCGCAGGTGGGTGCTCGGTCGCCAACGGGGAGACGCACAACGGACGGTGCGCTGGTTCCGTATTGGAGGATGGGTAGACGAGGTGGACACCACGTGAAAATCGCGATCCTCGGCTCGCGAGGCGTGCCAGCCCGGTACGGCGGCTTCGAGACGCTGGCCGAGCAGCTCGGCCGCCGGCTGGCGGCCCTCGGGCACGATATTACCGTCTACGGAAGGAAGGGCTGGGTCGACCCCTCGCTGACGGAGTACCTGGGGATGCGGCTGGTGGTGCTGCCCGCTCCCCGGCGCAAGCACCTGGAAACCGTGGTCAACACGTTCTTTGCAGCCTGCCACGCGGCCGTTTCCGGTTTCGATGCCGTCCTGATGCTCAACGCGGCGAACGCGCCGTGGATCCGGATCCTGCAGCTCGCCGGGATTCCCGTGGCCCTCAACGTCGACGGCCTTGAACGCAAGCGGCGGAAGTGGGGAATCGCGGGACGCACGTACTACCGCCTCTGCGAGCGGCTCGCGGCGCTGATGCCGGAAGCCCTGATCACGGATGCGAAGGTCATCGAGCGGTACTACCGCCGTTCGTACCGCGTGCCGTCCCGAATGATCCCCTACGGCGGCGACCTCGAGCCGTCGCCGCGGCGCGATCTTCTCGATCGAATGGGCCTCGAACCCGGCGACTACGCGCTCTACGTCTCCCGCTTCGAGCCGGAAAACAACCCCGACCGGGTCGCCGAGGCGTACGCCAGGACCACCGGAAGCCGGAAGCTCGTCATGGTCGGCGATGCTCCGTACGCGGGGCGCCTGATGGAACGGGTCAGGCGCCTCGCGGACGGCCGCGTCATCCTCCCCGGCGCCGTCTACGGAGACGGGTACCGCCAGCTCCTGTTCAACTGCAGGGTGTACATCCACGCGACCGAGGTCGGTGGCACCCATCCGGCCCTCGTCGAGGCGATGGGCGCCGGCCGTCCGGTGCTGTACCTCGATACCCCGGAGAACCGCGAGGTGGCGCACGGCGCCGGGCTCCCATTTACGTTCGAAGGCCATTCCCCGCTCGAACGGGTTCTCGGCGCCGTGCTGGACGACGGGGAAGCGCTGGCAAGGCTCGGCGCGCGGGCGGGCGAGCGCGTCCGGCAGCGCTACCGTTGGGAAGACGTCGCGCTCGAGTACCATGAGGTGCTGGAGGCATTGTGCTCAAAGAACGGGCCAAGCTGATCGCCTACTGGGTGTGGACTGCAGACCTCGCCGTCACGGCCGGGGCGTTTCTGCTTGCGTGGGTCGTCCGCTCCCATCTCGCCCCCGTGCTCTGGCCGCAGCTCTTCCCCACGCGCCTGTACCCCCTGTCCCGCTACCTTGGCCTCCTCCCGCTCGTGCTCGTCATCTGGACGTTCCTCCTCGTGGCGGGCCAGGCCTACACCTCCCGGCGTACGGTGAGCCTCAGGCGGGAGGCGTGGCAGGTGTTCCAGATCGTCGCCCTGGGCACGCTGATCCTGGCCACGACCGGGTGGCTGCTCAGGCTCGACTTCGTTTCCCGCCCGTTCCTGGTGCTCTTCGGGGGCCTCGACCTTCTTTTCCTGCTCGCCGAAAAACTGGGCCTGCGGCTCCTGGCCCGCCGGATCCGCAAGAGAGGGCTCAACTATCGCACCCTGCTGATCGTCGGGATCAACCCCAGGGCCGAGGAGATCGCCGCCATCGTCAACGCCCATCCTTCCTGGGGGCTGAAGATCCTCGGATTCGTGGCCCCGGATGGGGACGCGCCCCCGGAGGTCCAGGGCGTTCCCGTGCTGGGACACGCCACCGATCTTCCCGCCATCCTCGAGCAGGAGGTCGTCGACGAGGTCATGTTCGTCCTCTCGCGGCGCCAGCTCGGGGAGTTCGAGGACGCGCTGCTTCTGTGCGCCGAGCTCGGGATCCGCGCCCGCGTGGTGCTCTCGTTTCCCCACATCAAGGGGCGGATCGTCCTCGACGAGCTCGAGGGCATCCCGCTGCTCACCTTCACGACGACGCCCGGGGCGCCGTTCGCCATTTTCCTCAAGCGCCTCGCCGACATCGTCGTCAGCGGGTTGATCCTGGTAGCGTTCTCACCGCTGATGCTCCTGATCGCCATCGCGATCAAGCTCAGCTCGCCCGGCCCCGCGCTCTTCTCCCAGATCCGCTGCGGCCTCAACGGCAGGAGATTCCAGCTTTACAAGTTCCGGACGATGGTCCGCGACGCCCAGGAACGCATGGACGAGGTCGCCCATCTCAACGAGGTCGACGGACCGGTCTTCAAATCCCGCCGCGATCCGCGCGTGACCCCGGTGGGGCGGATCCTGCGGAGGCTCTCCCTCGACGAGCTTCCACAGCTTTTCAACGTGCTCGCCGGGGACATGTCGCTGGTAGGCCCCCGGCCGCCGCTTCCCGATGAGGTTGCCCGCTACGAGCGGTGGCAACGGCGCAGGCTCTCGATGAAACCGGGGCTGACCGGCCTGTGGCAGGTTTCCGGCCGGGCCACCCTCGGCGATTTCAACGACTGGATCACGCTCGACCTGGCATACATCGACAACTGGTCCCTCTGGCTCGATATCAAGATCATGCTCAAGACGATCCCGGCGGTCCTTTCCACGCGCGGCGCGGCGTGAGGGTGGTCAAACCGGCGGATCCGGCTACAATGGTTTTTCGTGGGCTGTCGCAACTGCGATGGGAGGTGGATCATGACCACGGTCAAGAAGCTTGGAGCAGCGGCGTTGGGGTTCCTGATCCTTGGGTTGTCGGGGTGCAGCAAGACGCCGGTCCTCGGCGTGCTCCTGCCGACTACCGGCCGCGCGGCAACCTATGGGGAAAGCATGTCCAATGCCATCCATCTCGCGCTGGACGAAGCGTACAAGAATGGCTCCGCGCCGGAGGGGCTGAAGGTCGTCTGGGCCGATTCGGCCTCTGATCCGAAGGTTGGCGTCCGCGAGCTGCTCAAGCTTGCCAAGGACGATGGCGCAAACATGGTCATCGGGGGATGCACGAGCGCCGTGGCCAAGGCGATGCTCCCGGTGATGAATCGGCGCAAGATTCTCGTTTTGTCGCCCTCCGCGTCGGCGCCTGACCTGACAAAGAAGAGCCCCTACTTCTTCCGCGTCTTTCCCTCCGACGAGCTCGAGGGAATCCGGGCAGGCACATTCCTGTACCAGGATCAAGGCCGTCAGAAGGTCGTGATCTTCAGCTCGGGAACGGTGCATGCGCGGGGAATCGAACCGGAATTCCGCCTCCAGTACGAGCAGAATCTCGGCGGCAAGATCGTCGGCCGTGTCCTGCTGACCGACTCGAACTGGCGGCAGGAGGGGGCGGATATCCTGACCTCCACCCAACCCGACGGGGCGTACGTCGTTGCATACGCCAGGCAAACGGTGCAGGTCATCAAGCTCCTGCGGCAGAACCGGTTTCGCGGAACCATCTGTGCGACCTCGGCGCTCTACGACCGCGCCGTCTTGGACGCCAACGAGAAGATCCTCAACGACGTGTACTTCCCGCTCCCCTCGTTCGATCCACACTCCGACAAACCGGTCGTCAAGACATTCGTTACCGCGTACCAGGCCAGGTTCGGAACCGAGCCCGATATCTTTGCCGCCCACGCCTACGACGCCACGCGCGTCAGCCTTTTCGTGCTCCGGAAGGCCAAGTACCTCGCGAGCGACGAGCTGCGCAAGACGATTCATTTCGACGTGACGAACTTCCCGGGCGTCACGGGCGAGATTCGCTTCGACGACTACGGCGACGTCCACCACATTCCGGTCATGTACATCATCAAGAACGGCAAGGTGCTCAACTTCGATGTCTACCGGAAAAAGCTGCTCCGCCAGATCCAGCGGAAGCTGCGCAGCCTGACAAACGGTTAACCCGCATATCTCGCGTACATCCCGCTGCGACTGCGGATTGTCACCATCCATCTGCCGCACGGCGGGGAGAGACCGTGCGCGGCAGATCGATGCCCGACAACCGGGAAGCGCAGCCTGAGCGAAGTCTCGGTCAGTCTCCGGGCCGAAGCTTGCCGGTACGGGAGATACGATCCCAGCCGGGATAGGCCACGAAACCCTGGAAACGAAGCATCCTGATGAATTCTCCCAGGCGTTCTTCCGCCGGCTCGATGGATTCCCCGAACCGCTCCCTGAGAGTGGCCGCAATCTCTCCCGCGGTACGTGTGCCATCCAGGAGGGTCCATCCCGTGCTTCCCACCTCATCGAGACGAACCCTGTGCGGGGACATCCACGTGGTGACGGCCTCCAACGCCCTGCGAAGGCCCTTCGAGGCCGGCGCCGGCCGGATGAGAACGACATAATTGTCCTTCTCCTCCCAGTCGGCGAGACGAACGGGTTTGAGATCGAGGAGGTTGACCCCCTCGAGATCATCGCGGCGCTTCATCAGGTGTCCCTCACAGGTAGAAGGAACCGCCGCCCGAAGGCGGCGGTTCGGTCGAGTCGATTTACATCGTCACCATCGGCGGCGCCGGTTCGTCAGGCGAGCCTGCCCTCCGCAACGGTCTGATGATCAGGTAACCGACGAGGATGAGCATGAACACGATCGCCAGCGGCCGTGCCGCCGCGCCAAGGCTGAAGACGCTGGCGAGATGATCCCACCCCTTCTGGTTGAAGAAGACGATCGTCGCGATGAGGAGACCCATCAACGCCTCGCCCGCGATCAGGCCAGACGCCGTCAGAACGCCCGCGTTCTCGACGCGCGCCGCCTGTGCGTCGTTGTACCGGCGTTTCTTGACCATGACATCGACGAGCCACCGGATCATGCCGCCGACGAAAATGGCGAAGGTCGTCTCCAGCGGCAGGTACATGCCAACGGCGAAGAGCATCGGGCTCTTGACCTTGACCATGATCAGCGCCAGCCCCATGACGATCCCGACGATCACCAGCGGCCAGGCCATCTCGCCACCGACGATACCCTGCGCCAGCGTGGCCATCAGGCCGGCCTGCGGTGCCGGCAGGGCCCGGTCGCCGAACCCGATGCCGCCCTGGGCGATGTTGGACGCGTTCAGGATGAAGAGGGGAATGAACATGAAGGCGCCTGCAAAAAGAACGCCGATGAGATCGCCAACCTCCATCTTCCACGGCGTACCGCCGAGGATGTGGCCCACCTTGAGGTCCTGCAGCATCTCGCCCGCGACGGCGGACGACACGCAGACCACGGAAGCGACGCCGAGCACAGCGGCAACCCCGTGCGTGCCCGAGACGCCGATGGCCACCATGACGAGCGCCGCGATAATCAGCGCTGCGAGCGTTAGCCCGGACACCGGGTTGTTGGACGAGCCGATCAACCCGACGAGGTTGCCGGAGACGGCTGCGAAGAAGAAGCCCGTGATGAGCATCACCAGGGCCGCCATCAACGCCCCGCCGATCACGCCGACGAAGTACCAGTACACGAGCACCATGAGCACGAAGGTCACGAGAATCCCGAAGAGGACCACCTTGAAGTTGATGTCCTTCTGGAGCCGGTTCGTTGGCCCGGACGCTTCCGCCGATTTCTTGAGATCGGCAAGGCCGCGCTTGATGCCGAGCCACAGGTTGTCGCGCATCTTGTACAGCGTGTAGATCGCGCCGACCAGCATGCCGCCGACGGCGATCGGCCTGACGATGAACTTCCACAGCTCGGACGAGAGCTTGATCCACGCCTCGGGGGAGTTCGGATCGACGCCGACCGAGGCCGAGAACGCGGCGATCTGATGGGGCCCGAGGAAAAAGACGAGCAAGGGCACGAACAGCCCCCACGCCAGCAGGCCGCCCGCGAAGTTCAGGGCGGCGAGCTCCGGCCCGATGATGTAGCCGACGCCCAGGTAGGCGGGGCTGACGGCCGGGGCCGAGATCGTCGACATCCCGCCGGCGGGAACGGCGTACGCGTTCTTCTTGTAGCCGAGACGAACCAGGCTCTTCCCGACCTTGCCGATATGCATCATGAAGTCGTTCGAAGGGGAGAAAATATTGAGGTTGCCCAGCAGGTTGATCAGTGCACCAAAGCCCATCGCCGAGAACAGCTGCTTGGCCGCATCGGCGCCGCGCTGCCCCGCCTTGTGGATCTCCGAGGCGGCGACCGATTCGGGGAATGGCAGCTCGGGGTCCTCCACCATCACCCGGCGAAGCATCGTGACGAACAAGATCCCGAGGACGCCGCCGACGACCATCAGCGCCGTCGCCTTGAGGTAGTCCGAGAGGCCACGGAACTCCCACAGGTGCAGGATGGCGAACGCCGGGATCGTGAAGATCGCGCCTGCCGCGATCGATTCACCGATGGAGCCGACGGTCCGGGCGATGTTCTCCTCGAGCAGGCTGCCGCCGAAAAGCTTCAGCACGGCCATGCCGATGACCGCGGCCGGGTAGGTCGCGGCGATGGTCATGCCTGCCTTCAAGCCAAGGTAGGCGTTTGCCGCCCCGAGGATCACGCACATGAAGAGTCCAAGGATCAGCGCCCTTAAGGTGAACTCCTTCATGTCGGTGTCCGCGGAGACGACCGGACGGAAGGATTGCTGGCTCATGAAACGACCTCCTCCTTCAAGCATTGGTACCCTGACGGGAAGTCTTCCCATCGCGGGAAACTGCACGGCATTGTACACGAGCACAAGGTAGTGGGGGCGCTGTCAAGGTTGTGTTTCAGAGCAGCTGCCCGACGAGCTGACACCGATCCGGAAGAAAGTCGAGCTGTGAGCTCCAGGGCCGGCCTTCCGGGAGGCCCTGCTTGGAGCAGGGCCGCGGTCAGCGCCCGGGAGGCCCGGCCTGCGGCCGGCCCGCGGTCTTGATCCCGAGCCGTTCTGCACGCGAG
>JAADFN010000192.1 GCA_013152895.1 Acidobacteriota bacterium
TCCTCGCGATCCCCTCCCCTCAAAGAGACAGACCCGCCGCCCCAACGAAGCGACAAGCCCGGGGCGGGGCGCCAGCCCCGGCGGCATGAGCGTCGAGCCGGACCCGCGCTCGCGCGAGGGACGGATCGATGCGAATGACGCGGGCCGGCCACAGGCCGGGCCTCCCGGGCGCTGACCGCGGCCCCGCTGCACACAGGGCTTCCCGGGCGACCGGAAGGCGCTGCCGCCGCACTGGACAACACCCCCCATGCCTCGGGGGTTGCCTCGCGATTTGAAGTCTTGTACACTGGGCGTTGCGGGTGGGCCGTTAGCTCAACTGGCAGAGCAAGGGACTCTTAATCCCTAGGTTGGAGGTTCGATTCCTCTACGGCTCACCATTTCCCTTTCGCTGCGAAAGTGGCGGAACCGGTAGACGCGCGAGACTTAGGATCTCGTGGGGACACCCGTGGGGGTTCGAGTCCCCCCTTTCGCACCACCCGGAGAACACATCCATGTCATACGAGTTGCAACGACGTTCCGATCATACCGTCGAAATCAGCGCATCGTTCGAGCCGGACGAGGTCGAGAACGAGCGGCGCCGCATCCTGATGGAGTACCGCCGCAAGGCGCGCATCCCGGGCTTTCGGCCCGGCAAGGCGCCGCTGCACCTTGTCCGGGTGCGTTTTGGCGATGCGGTGGATGAAGAGCTTGAAGAGGCGCTCTCCCAGCGCGCGTGGAGCGAGGTGCTCGAGGGCGAGGCCGACTTCGAGCCGATCTCTTCCTTTCGTGTGACCGAGATGAAGCTCGGCGACGACGGCGGGTTCACGCTCACCGGTAAGGTCGAGATCCGCCCGCGCTGGGATCTGCCATCCGTCGAGGAGGTCCAGCTCCCGGAGGTCGGCATCGACGTGTCCGACGCCGAAGTCGATGCCGAGCTCGAGAAGATCCGCGACGAGCAAGGCGTCTGGGCGCCCGTCGACGGCGCTGCCGAAGACGGGATGCTCGTCGAGGTCGATCTCAAGGGCGAGGTCATCGAAGGGGACGGCGAGGATTTTTCCAAGGACGGCGTCCGCTTCGTCCTGGGCAACGACGCGACATTTTCCGAGATCCAGGACGCGGTGCGCGGCGCGGCGGTCGGCGAGACGCGCACGGCCGAGCGAGAGATTCCCGCCAACGATGCCGACGATACTGCGGCCGCCAAGAAGATCCGCTACACGATGACCGTCACGAGCCTCAAGAAGAAAGAGCTTCCACCGGTCGACGATGAGCTCGCCGACGCGTTGGGGTTTGAAAACCTCGACGCGCTCAAGACGAGGATCGGCGAGGTCCTCGCCGGCGAGAAGCGTAACGAACGGCGGAACACATTCCGGCGCGCCATCCTCGACGCGCTCGAGGAGGGGATCGATGTCAACAGCGTGCCGGGCTCGCTCGTCAAAAGCGTGTTGAAGGACGAGCTGACCAACTACGCGTATTCGATGGCGATCCAGGGCAAGGATCCGCAGTCTGGAGATATCGACTGGCAGGAGATCTCCGCCAAGATGGAACCCGACGTCCGCAAGAAGGTGCTCGATGAGCTGATCCTGGAACAGTTGGGTGACGCGTGGGGTATCCATGCGCCAGAGGCGGAGGTCGAGTCGTTCATCGCTGCTGAGGCCCAGCGGAAGGGCGTACCGGTCGCCGAGCACCGTGCCAACCTCGAGAAGGAAGGTCGGGTGGAGAGCATCCGGCATGCCGCCCGGATCGCGGCCGTGGTCGACGAGGCGATTCGCAGGGCCGGCGGGGAGGTCGAGTGATGCTCATTCCAATGGTCGTCGAACAGACGAGCCGGGGCGAACGCGCCTACGATATCTTTTCCCGGCTCCTCAAGGACAATGTCATCTTTCTCGGGTCCACGATCGATGACCAGGCCGCATCCCTGATCATCGCCCAAATGCTCTTCTTGGAAGCCGAGAATCCGGAGAAGGATATCTTTCTCTACATCAACTCGCCCGGGGGTTCGATCACGTCCGGGCTCGCCATTTACGACACCATGCAGTACGTCAAGCCGGACGTCAGCACGATCTGCCTCGGACAGGCGGCCTCGATGGCGGCGATCCTGCTCGCGGGGGGAGCGCCCGGGAAGCGGTTCGGCCTGCCGCACAGCCGCGTGCTGCTGCACCAGCCGCTGATGTACGGGCTTCAGGGCCAGGCGACGGACATCGACATCCACGCCAAGGACCTCATGTTGTTGCGGGCGCGTCTCAACCAGATCCTGGCCCGTCACACCGGTCAGCCGGAGGACAAGGTCAACCGGGACACCGAGAGGGATTTCATCCTGGAGGCCAAGGCCGCGTTGGAGTATCATATTATTGACCAGGTCATCACATCCAGGGAATGAGCGGGCAGTCAGGAAGCGCATCAGAGTGAGATACAATACTTGCAGGAGGGTCAAATGACGCACCGAGAGGCGGATGTCCTGCGCTGCAGCTTCTGCGGCAAGAGCCAGCACGAGGTGCGCAAGCTCATCGCGGGACCCAACGTCTACATCTGCAACGAGTGCGTGGAGGTGTGTCTCGACATCATCGCCGAGGACCGTGCAAACGAGGCGCAGGCCCAGCGGGAACCACTCCCGAAACCCCACGAGATCAAGGAACATCTCGACGAGTACGTGATCGGCCAGGAGAAGGCCAAGAAGAAGCTCTCCGTGGCTGTGTACAACCATTACCGGCGCATCGAGTACCAGGGGGAGCGTTCACAGGCGGACGTCGAGTTGACCAAGTCCAACATCCTGTTGATCGGTCCTACGGGAACGGGCAAGACCCTCCTGGCCCAAACGCTGGCCCGTCATCTCGACGTCCCGTTCACCATCGTCGATGCGACGACGCTGACCGAAGCGGGCTATGTCGGGGAAGACGTGGAGAACATCCTGCTGAGGTTGTACCAGGCGGCTGGAGGTGATCGCGAGGCGACCGAGCGCGGTATCGTGTACATCGACGAGATCGACAAGGTCGCGCGCAAGGCCGAGAACCCGTCGATCACGCGCGACGTGTCGGGTGAAGGCGTCCAGCAGGCGCTGCTTAAGATCCTCGAGGGAACGGTTGCCAACGTTCCACCCCAGGGAGGGAGGAAACACCCGCACCAGGAATTCCTCCAGATCGATACGACGAATATCCTCTTCATCTGCGGCGGGGCGTTCGTCGGCCTCGAGGACATTATCGCCGACAGGTTGAACCAGAAACGGATGGGGTTCGGCGTCGATCTCGGCGGCAACACGAGACGGGCGACCGAGCTGTTGGAGAAAGCTCATCCCGAAGACCTGATCAAGTACGGGATGATTCCGGAGTTCGTTGGAAGGATTCCGGCCGTCGCGACGTTACACGATCTCGACCACGAGGCGCTCGTCCGGATCCTGACCGAGCCAAAGAACTCCCTCGTGCGCCAGTACCAGACGATGCTCTCCTTCGAGGGCGTCGATCTGAAATTCACCAAGGATGCGCTCGATGCGGTCGCCGATGAAGCCATGACACGGAAGGTCGGCGCGCGGGGCCTCAGAATCATCCTCGAAGAGTTGATGTTGGACATCATGTACCAGGTGCCCGCGGAGCCTGACATCACCGAGCTCGTCATCTCCCGGGAGGTTGTCGAGCGAAGGGCTCAGCCGCTGACCGCGTTCCGGAAGGTCGGCTGAGACCCGGAGCTGACAGAGTAGGAGCTCATGACAACAGATCACGAAACCGTTGTGCTGCCGATCGTGCCCCTCCGGGACATGGTGGTTTTCCCGCGCATGATGGCGCCGTTCGTCGTCGGACGGGCGCCCTCGGTGGAGGCGCTGGCCCGGGCGTTGCGGCGACCGGACAAGAAGATCTTCCTGACCGCTCAACGGGACCCCAAGGTCGATCAACCCGGGTTCGTCGATATCTATGCGATCGGTGTCGTCGCCAGGGTCGTCCAACACCTGCAACTGGCCTCCGGCAACATCAAGGTGATGGTCGAGGGGCTTGCTCGCGGCAGGATCGTCGAGACGATCGAAGAGCCGGCGTGCCTGAACGCCCGCATCGAGGTGGTCACCGCCGTCCAACCCGAGGGAGAATCGGTCCAGCTCTTTCTCGAACGCCTGGCCGGCCTTTTCAAGGAGTACGCGAAGCTGTCACACCACCTCTCCGCGGAAGGCGCGATGGCCTCCCTGGAGACCGAGGATCCCGACCAGTTTGCCGACCTGCTGGCCGCGCACCTGCGCCTGCCGACGGCCCAGCGGCAGGAGCTCCTGGAAACCTTCAAGCCGCTGGAGCGCCTGGCGAAGCTCAACGACATCCTCGACGTCGAAATCGAAAAGCTCCAGATCGATCGTCGTCTGAACTCCCGGGTCAAGAAGCAGATGGAAAAGGCCCAGCGCGAGTATTACCTCTCGGAAAAGATCAAGGCGATCAACGAAGAGCTCGGGCGCGGCGACGTCCAGGAAGAGCTGGCCGAGCTCAAGAAAAGGATCGAGAGCTCCGACCTGTCCGACGAGGCGCGCGAGAAGGCTCTCGGCGAGCTGAAGAGGCTGGAGGGGATGCCCCCGGTCTCCGCCGAGGCGGGCGTGTCCCGGAACTACATCGAGTGGCTCCTCGCCGTGCCCTGGAAGAAGGCGTCGCGCGAGATCAAGGATATCCGGCGGGCGGAGAAGGTCCTCAACGAGGATCATCATGGCCTCGAAAAGGTCAAGGACAGGATCCTCGAGTTTCTTGCCGTCCGTCAGCTGGTTCGCAAGACAAGCGGCACGATCCTCTGCTTCGTCGGCCCGCCGGGCGTGGGCAAGACGTCGCTCGCCCAGTCCGTCGCCCGCGCGACCGGCCGCAAGTTCGTCAGGCTCTCGCTCGGAGGCGTCCGCGACGAGGCGGAGATCCGCGGCCACCGGCGAACGTACATCGGGGCGTTCCCCGGGCAGATCGTCCAGATGATGCGGAAGGCTGGCACGGTGAACCCGGTCCTGCTCCTCGACGAGGTCGACAAGATGGCGGCCGATTTCAGGGGCGACCCCGCGGCGGCCCTGCTGGAGGTCCTCGATCCCGAGCAGAACTGTTCCTTCCAGGATCATTTCCTGGACGTCGAGTACGACCTGTCCCGCGTCCTTTTCATCTGCACCGCGAACGTCTCCCACACGATTCCGCCCGCGCTCCTCGACCGGATGGAGACGATCCCGCTCTCCGGCTACACGCCGCTCGAGAAGCTGGAGATCGCCCGGGGGTTCCTCGTGCCCCGCCAGATCGAACGGCACGGCCTCAAGCCGTACGCCATCACGTTCGAGGACGACGCGATCCGTTTCCTGATCGAGCGGTACACGCGCGAGGCCGGCGTGCGCAACCTCGAACGGGAGATCGCCTCGATCTGCCGCAAGCTCGCCCGGCGGGTTCTCAAGAAGCACCTGGCCAAGGGCGCCGCTATCCGCGTCGACACCACCGAGGTGGAGCGGTTGGTCGGCCACCCGAGGTACCGTGATATCAAGGAGAACAGGCGCCCCGAGGTCGGCGCGGCGATCGGCCTGGCGTGGACGCAGGTCGGTGGCGAGCTGCTGACCACGGAAGTCTCGCTGATGCGCGGCTCCGGCAAGCTGACGCTGACCGGCCAGCTCGGCGACGTCATGCAGGAATCCGCCCGCGCCGCGTTGTCGTTCGTCAGGTCGCGGGCCGAAAAGCTCGGCATCGATGTCGAACGCTTCGAGAAAACCGATATCCACCTGCACGTCCCGGAAGGGGCGATCCCCAAGGACGGGCCGTCAGCCGGGATCACCCTCGCCACCGCCCTGGTTTCGGCGTTCACCGATCAGCCCGTCCGGTCCGACCTCGCCATGACGGGCGAGATCACGCTCCGCGGCCGGGTGCTTCCCGTCGGCGGTCTCAAGGAAAAGATCCTCGCCGCTTTCAGGGCCGGGATCGAAACCGTGGTACTGCCAGAAGAAAACGAAAAGGACTTGGAGGAAATCCCGGAAGAGGTCCAGGTCGCGTTGACATTCGTACTGGTTTCCTCCATGGACGAGGTGCTGGAGCACGCTCTCGTGGCCGGGAACGGGACGCCGATCGTGGCGGCCGAGGCCGGGGACCAGGGCTCGCTTTCGACACCGATGCCCCAGTAGGAATGCCGTGGAGATCAAGGATGTTCGATTCGACAGGTCTGTGCTTCGGGCCAACACGATCCCGAAGGACGTTCTACCCCACCTGGCCGTCGCCGGAAGGTCGAACGTTGGGAAGTCGAGCCTGCTGAACTGGTTGTGCCGGCGTCAAATCGCGCGTGTCGCGAAGGCGCCTGGAAAAACTCGAATGCTCAATTTTTTTCTGGTCAACCGGAATTTCTTCCTGGTCGACCTTCCGGGGTATGGCTATGCAAAGGTTCACAAGGCCCTCCGGGTGCAGTGGAATGCGGAGGTTGCGAGGTACCTGGCGAGCGAGGAGCGTTTGGCGGGCATCATGACGTTGATCGACATCAGGCACGGACCGTCGAAGCTGGACCTCGAGCTCCAGCGGATGGTGCTGGAGGCCGGCCGGGAACGGCTCGTCGTCCTGACGAAGGCGGACAAGGTGGGCCGGGCACATCGGCGCCAGATGCAGCGCGATGTCCAGCACGCCCTGGGCGTCGCGACGCCGCCCGTGATTGTCAGCGTCACGTCGGGCGAGGGCCGCAAGGAGTTACTCGACAGCATGGAAAGGGTCCTGACCCTGTGGAGAGAACGACATCAAGGAGCATAAGATGGCACGCAAAAAGAAGAACGGAAGCAGCCCGGAGCCGGTCGTGATTCCGCTCGATATCGATGACGAGATTGAAAAGTACGAGGCGCAGGCCGCCGAAGCGGCCAAGGAGGGGCGGCTCAACCTGAAGCAGCTCAAGGAGATGAACATCAACGAGCTGTCCGGAATCGCGCGAGCGCTCGACGTGCAGAATCCAACCGGCATGCGGCGGCAGGACCTGATTTTCAGGATCCTGCAACGCCAAACCGAGCGGGAGGGCCTGATCTTCGGCGAAGGTGTGCTGGAGGTTCTCCCCGAGGGGTTCGGCTTTCTCCGCGCCCCGGAGTACAACTATCTCCCCGGTCCCGACGACATCTACGTCTCGCCGTCCCAGATCAGGCGCTTCAACCTCAAGACGGGCGACACCATCTCCGGCCAGATTCGCCCACCGAAGGAGGGGGAGCGGTACTTCGCGTTGATCAAGGTCGAGGCGATCAACTTCGAGCCGCCCGAGGTCGCCATCGAGAAGGTCCACTTCGACAACCTGACCCCCCTGTACCCCGAAGAGCGGATCCGCCTCGAGGTCGACGGGAACATGACCTGCCGCGTGATGGACCTGATGACGCCTCTCGGCAAGGGGCAACGTGGGCTGCTCGTCGCGCCACCGCGCACCGGCAAGACGATGATGCTCCAAGCGATCGCCAACGCGATGACCACGAACCATCCCGAGATCACCCTCATTGTGCTGCTGATCGACGAGAGACCTGAAGAGGTCACGGACATGGAGCGCTCGGTCCAGGGGGAGGTGATCTCCTCGACCTTCGACGAGCCCGCCACGCGTCACGTCCAGGTCGCCGAAATGGTCATCGAGAAGGCCAAGCGCCTGGTGGAGCACAAGCGGGACGTGGTCATCCTGCTCGACTCCATCACCCGCCTCGCCCGCGCCTACAACACGGTCGTGCCCCCGTCCGGAAAGGTCCTGTCCGGTGGCGTTGATTCGAACGCCCTTCAAAAGCCCAAGCGGTTTTTCGGGGCCGCCCGCAACATCGAGGAGGGCGGAAGCTTGACCATCATCGGGACGGCCCTCGTCGATACCGGCTCCCGGATGGACGACGTGATCTTCGAGGAGTTCAAGGGGACCGGCAACATGGAGGTTCACCTCGACCGCAAGCTCGTTGAAAAGAGGATCTTCCCGTCGATCGATATCCATCGTTCCGGAACGCGCAAGGAAGAGCTGCTGATCGACGAGTGGGAGCTGCGTCGGATCTGGGTCCTCCGCAAGGTGCTGGCGCCACTGTCGACGATGGAAGCGATGGAGCTGCTGCTCGACCGCCTCTCGAAGACCAAGACCAACCGCGAGTTCCTGGAAGCCATGTCGCAGGGATGAGGGGCACCAACGAGCGATGCCGCGTTCTGACGAGATAGCCCAGGTCCTTTCGCGGGCGGCCGCCGGCGAACGGCTGGACCGTCATGAGCTGCGTGCGCTGTTCGACGGCGCGCCGCTCCTCGACCTGGGGTGGGCCGCCAACCGCGTCCGCCTGCGCCACGCGGACGCCTCTACGGCAACCTATATCATCGATCGGAACATCAACTACACGAACGTCTGCCTCTACCGGTGCCGTTTCTGCGCCTTTTTCCGCGGCCCGTCCGCCCCCGACGCGTACGTGCTCGGCTTCGACGCGATCGCCAAGAAGGTGGCCGAGACCATCGCCTCAGGGGGCACGGGCATCCTCCTCCAGGGAGGCGTGCATCCCGGCCTGGGGCTCGACTTCTACGAGGGGCTCCTGCGCCATCTCAGGAGCACCTTTCCCGGCATTCACCTCCACGCCTTTTCTGCCCCGGAGATCCTGTACGTCGCCAAGGCCGAAAAACGTTCGGTCCGCGAGGTGCTCGAGCGGCTGATCGCCGCGGGCCTGGATTCCATCCCCGGCGGCGGCGCCGAGATTCTCGAAGATGACACGCGCCGGCGCATCCGCTCCCGGGCGAAGGCGTCGACCGCCCAGTGGCTCGAGGTGCACCGCGAGGCGCACCGCCTCGGGCTCCGTACGACGGCAACGATGATGTTCGGGGTCGGCGAGCCGTTTGACGCCCGTGTCGAGCACCTGCTGGCCGTGCGCGATCTCCAGGACGAGACCGGGGGGTTCACCGCGTTCATCCCGTGGACCTTCCAGGACGAGAACACCGATCTTGAGGGCGATGTGATAAGGGCCGGGGGGTTCGACTATCTTCGCACCCTCGCCATTTCACGGCTCGCGCTGGACAACATCGATCACGTCCAGGGATCGTGGGTGACACAGGGTCCCAAGCTCGGCCAGGTATCGCTCTTCTTCGGCGCCGACGATCTCGGCTCCATCATGCTCGAGGAGAATGTCGTCGCCGCGGCTGGCGCCCGCCATCGCATGCTCCAGGGCGACATGGAACGCCTCATCCGGGACGCGGGGCGGACCCCACGTCAGCGCCGGACCCTGTACGATCCCCTCTGATGGCAGCGCGGCGGATCCTCTTCATCTGCGTCGGCAACACCTGCCGCTCCATCATGGCGGAGGCGATCTGCCGTCATCTCGGCGACGGCCTCGAAGTGTTCTCAGCGGGGCTGGCCCCGACGGGCCGGGTGACCCGCGAAACGATCGAGGCGCTCCAGCGCCTCGGTTACCCGGCCGGCGGCCTGCGGTCCAAATCGCTCGACGACGTCCCTCTCCGGGAGCTCGATACGATCGTCAGCCTGATCGGCCCCGCCGCCGTCTCCTGGCTGCCCCGCGACCTTCCCGCGCACCGGGTCATCTGGAACGTCCCCGACCCGTACGGTGAAGATCTGGAGACGTTCGACCGGACCGCCCGCCGCATCGAGCGGCTCGTCGTTGATCTCCTCGTCGCGATCGGACACGAGTAATCCCTGCCACCTCGCGGGCGCCGCGCGCCCCGTATCGTCACTGCAGGTACCCGAGGCTCTCGAGAAGCTCGAGCTGCGCCGTTCCCTCCCTCCGGGACGCGTGAGCCGCGAGCGGAGGCGGCGGACCGTAGCGCATCGGCCGGCCCCGGCGGGGACCGGAGATCCCCGAAAGATCGCGGCGCACGCGGCCACCAAGACCGGCCGCGGGCGGCAGCCCCAGCGCATCCAGCCATGTCTCGACCAGGTCGGCGGGCCGCACGGCGGGAACCTGCCTGCCCGATCCGGACGACCACATCACCCAGCCCGGGCGGCCCGGCGCCAGGCCGATCAGGCACACGGGGAAACCGTCCCGGCGAAGCACCGACAACACCTGCCCGAGGATCTCGAGGTGCGGCCGGACCCGCGCGGCCCTCAGCAGCAACGGACCATCCGGGCGGCGTTCCTCCAGCCACCACCCGGGGAAATAGCCCATCATGAGCCCGTTCCAATCCGGGGAGACCTGGGTGAGGGCCGCCGCGGCACGGCGGTCGATCTCTAGCGGCGTGCTCCCCGTCCAGGCGGGAAGGGTGGATGCCTGCTGCATCGGAAAGAGCGTGTCCGGCGACCGTTCCCCGGTCAGGAGCCAGCGCTCGGAGGCCACGAGTCCCCTGACCCGGCGCGGGGGAAAGCTGCCCCACCACCCGAGCACCCGGACCGTGACGCCCGCCCGCGACGCCATCTCCCACAGCGTCGGAGCGAGGCGCGAGGCGGCCGGAACCGTTCTCTCCTGTGCAATGCCGGTCCAGCCCCACGTCGCAACGAGAACGCTCCTGAGCCCAGGGCTCAGCAGCAGCGTACGATCGAACCCTTCGACCTGGACCTGGCGAAGCGTTGTCACGCCGTGGCGGTCGTGGCCCACCCCGGTTCCCAGCGTGATCCAGCGGACGGGAAGCTCGGCATCCGTGGGCACACCGGCGAGTCGCGCCCACGACCATCGCCCGGGATGCAGGTCGCCGGCCG
This sequence comes from Acidobacteriota bacterium, assembly GCA_013152895.1. Lineage (GTDB taxonomy): Bacteria > Acidobacteriota > Thermoanaerobaculia > Thermoanaerobaculales > Sulfomarinibacteraceae > JAADFN01. Next base: position 10,549 of record JAADFN010000192.1, read on the forward strand.
GGCCGCCGCCCAGCAGCACGATCTCCCGTCGGCTCGCACCGTCGACGCCGAGAATCGCCAGCTTCCGGGCGACCGGCCGGACCCGGATCGGTTCCGCGGCGACGGCGGCGCCGGGCCTCGACCGGACGGTGAGCACGGCGACGACACCGCCCACCGTCACCACCAGCGTCAGCGCGAGGACCGTTCGCAACTTCGGGCCGGACACGACGGTGTCGAGTCTCTTCCGCAGCAATCGCGCCGTGATCCACCGGGCGAGCCCGGCGACCTCCAGCATCTCCCCCGCGACGAGGGCCACGCCTGCCGCGGCGATCCTCCCGGTCGACGGTGATGGAGGATCGACGATCAGCGCGATCCATCCGGCCGCCGTGACGACCGCCGCAGCGGCCGCCGATCCGCCGGCGACGTGGACCACGGAATACCCCCTGCGGTGCAACCACTCCGATGCCCCCATCGCCATCCAGGCAACGGCGCCCGCCGCGGCAAGCACCACCGGCAGGAGCAGCACCCATACGAGGCCCCAGGCGGCTGCGGCTTCCGGAAGGGTTCCCAGGATGGCCGCGGCCAGGCCCAGGAGCGCGACGCCTGCCAGGAACACAGCCCATGCGAAGAGATGTTCGCGGGCGGACATGTTCCGGCCGGGACCGCGGCCGAGGTAGCCGCGCTCCCGGAGGACCTGGATCACCCCGGCGACGTCGTCCGGAAGGGCGGGATCACGCGTCACGCGAGACGACCCCCCCGGCAAAGGTCCTGAGCGTGGCCGCACGTTCGCCGAAAAGGTCGAGTGCCCCGGCCGCGGTGGCGGCGAGGTCGTGCGCCAGGCGCCGGGCGCCTTCGACGCCGACGAGATCGACGAACGTCACCCGTCCGGCATCCTTCCCGACCGGTTTGCCCAGACGCTCCGGACGCCCCGTCACGTCGAGGATGTCATCGACGACCTGGAATGCAAGCCCGAGGTTTCGGGCGAATGCCTCGATCGCCATCCGTTCGACCTCGGTCGCGTGGCCGGCGAGCGCACCCCAGCTCGCGGCGAGCACAAAGAGAGCTCCCGTCTTGCCGGCGTGGATTTCTTCGAGCTCCTCGACCGTCGATGCGCTCCCCTCGAGGTCCCGTACCTGTGCGCGGCACAGGCTGTCGATCACGATGTCGAGCTCACGTTGCGCCTCGGAGAGACGGCGCTTCGGAATCCGGGCGCGCACGAGGGCACCCGGGAGGGACGCGTACGCCCGGCTGAGCAGATCAAACGCGGCGAGGATCGCCGTGGCCTCGCCATACGTCGCGTGGAGGCTCGGGCGGCCCCGGCGCACCGGCGCATCGTCCATCGAGGGCAGATCGTCCAGGACCAGCGACGCGGCGTGAACCACCTCCGGGATGAGCGCCAGGTCGATCAACCGGTCCGGACCGGTCCGGTACAGCCGTCCCACCAGGAGCGTCAGGACTGGCCGGACCCGTTTCCCTGGCGACAGCAACGCCTCCCGCATGGCGGCCCCGAGAACGTCGTGCGAGGGGAGACGCGTCGCGGCCCACCCGCCAAGCGCGGCGTTGACATCCTCCCGAAGCCCGGCCATTCCGGTCGCTCGCGTGTCCATCGAATGCATCATAACCCTCTCGCGCAGCATCACGCCCCGGCCGGTCTGCCCAGAGGCCGGGGCGATGGGCCGTGCCGTCAGGCCAGCCGGCGTCCGTCCGGGACCGGGTACGGATCAGGAAAACGAAGCCAGCGCGCTCGCCTCGTCGTCGAAGATGTCGAACACCGTTACCAGTTGCGTCACCTGGAGAATGTCGTTGATCTTCGGGGAGAGGTGGACCAGCGCCAACCGGCCGCCGTTCTTCGCCACGGTGGTGTACGCCGCCACGAGCTCGCCGATCCCCGAAGAATCGACGGCCTTGACATCACCAAGGTCGATAAGGATTTTCTTCTTCCCGTCGTCAATCGCTGCATGGATCAGCTCTCGCATGGTGACGTCACCGGCGCCGATGGTGATCTTACCGCTCAACTTGATCGTTCGCACGTCTTCACGGTCGATTACTTCAGACTTCATGGTGCTCCCTCTCTTGTGTCGTTCCGAGACGGCGTTCCAGGAGAAGCACTGTGCCGCCGCCGGATAGATTTGAAAACTCCACGCGGTCCATCAGCTGCCGCATGATGAATATACCGCGGCCCGAGGGCTTGAGTAAATTCTCCGCGGCCGTCGGGTCGGGGACCGCCGCGACGTCGAACCCCGCGCCTTGATCCGTGATCGTGACCCGGACCAACGCTGGAGAGACGGTGGCCTCGATTTCCACGCGGCGATCGGGGTCGCCGCCATTTCCATGGCGAATGGCGTTGGCGATCCCTTCCCACAGCGCCCTGATCACGGGTGCAATCTCCTCTTCCCCAATGCCGGCGCTCACCATCAGGTCGTGCACGACCCTCTCCGCCAGCTCGATATTCTCGAAACGGCTCGTGATGGAAATCGCAGCATTGACGGGCTTCGTGTCCGGCATCGGCAGAGGTAGTATACCAAGCGGGCCTGGCGCACCGCGAGGTCGGCCGGGCACGAAGAGATGGAGGTTGCCTGATGAAGAAATACGTCGTGCTGACAGCTCTCATCATCGTTACGCTGAGCGTGGCCGGGTTCGCCGGCCAGAAGGGGAAACACATGGATACACACCCGCGAGTCGTCCTTGAGACCTCGATGGGCAAGATTGTCATCGAGCTCGACCCGGTCAAGGCGCCCAAAACGGTTGCGAACTTCCTCCAGTACGTCCGTGCCGGCTTTTACGACGGGACAATCTTTCACAGGGTCATCCCCGGCTTCATGATTCAGGGCGGGGGCTTCACGCCCGACATGAAGCAGAAGAAGACGCGCGGTCCCATTGCCAACGAAGCTGCCAACGGCCTGAAAAACCTTCGCGGCACGATCGCCATGGCGAGGACCAGCCGGGTCGATTCGGCGACCAGCCAGTTTTTCATCAACCTCGTCGACAACGGCTTCCTCGATCACCGCGACAACAGCGCATCCGGCTTCGGCTACTGCGTCTTCGGCCATGTGGTCAAGGGGATGGACGTCGTCGACGCCATCGGAAAGGCGCCGACCGGAACCGTCCGCGCCGGCGCGGTCCCCTTTTCGGACGTCCCGAAGACCCCGATCATCATCAAGAAGGCAACGGTCGAAGCCACCGGTTCGTAGCAACCGGCGGCAACCGCCCAAACCCGGATCACGATACACGCCGGAATGTGCTGAAGGCGGGGCGCATCGGCGCGACCCCGGAGCGCGGCGCCCCCAGAGAACGATCCTTGCGATCCCATATCGCTTCGCAGGGGCGTCGTGTCCGTTCTGCGCGGGCTACGCCCGCTGGGCGCTACGCGCCCCGGGTTGCGCGGGGACGGTCCGCCGCCTCGGCTCGGGGCTGCACC
>JAADFN010000193.1 GCA_013152895.1 Acidobacteriota bacterium
GGTGGCGATGCCGGCGGGTGGCGTGGCGAGGCTGCGCCGCAGGAAGGTCGCGGCGGCGGGATCGACGGCCGGGCTGCCGGGCGCCGCGCACGCGTCGCACAGGGGATGTGCATCACCGCTCGAAAGATGGAAGGCCGCGCCGAGCGGAGCGCCGCACGATGAGCACACATCGAGCTCGGGAAGGAGCCCGCCGAGCGCCAGGGTCCACAGCTCGGTGTAGGCCACGAGGGCGGCGGGATCGAGATCGTCGAGAAGCGCCCGTGTCACGGCATCGGCGAGGCGGAAGTGGCGCGGGGCCGGTTCGTCCAGGGGACAGAAGGTGACGAGCAGCTCGGCAACGGCGGTCGCTGCCGCCCACCTCGCGATCTTCTCGGCCAGCGCGAAGCTGGGACGTTCCAGCTCGATGGCCCGGTACGTTGCGAGCTCGGCGTTGGGCGAGCGCCAGGCGGTCAGCCGGACCCGCGAGAGGACCTGCGTCGCGGCGGCCAGCGGATTCTTCCCCCCCCGCGCGCCGCGGAGCACACCGCGGACCAGGCCGTGTCCGGCGGTGAGCACCGTCACGATCTGGTGGCGGTCCCGGTACGGCAGCGCGTCCAGGACGATGGCGTCGTCGTGCATCTCTCCCATCGCCGACCATGGTACCCTGCGCGCATGCGGCGCCTCGTTCAGGCCCTCGGGGTTGTGCTGGTCCTGGTGGCTGTTCAAGCTGTGTTGCCCGGTCCGGCGGCGGCAAAGGCGAGCTGGTGGAGCCTCGTCCCCCCGTTGCTGGCCATCACCCTGGCGCTGGCGTTCAAGGATGTCATCCTCTCCCTGTTTCTCGGCGTCTGGCTGGGCGCGGCGATGCTCGATGGCGGCAACCTCGCGTCCGGGTTCCTGCGCGTCGTCGACACCCACATGCGCACGGCGCTCGTGAATTCCAATCACATCAGCATCATCGTCTTCTCGCTGCTTCTCGGCGGCATGGTCGGTGTCATGAGCCGCTCGGGCGGCACGCTGGGGATCGTCAAGGTGCTCGAACCGCTGGCCACGACGCCCGCCCGCGCGCAGTTCGCAGCGTGGCTGATGGGCGTGCTGATCTTCTTCGACGATTACGCGAACACGCTGATCGTCGGCACCTCGATGCGGCCCGTGACCGATCGTCACAAGACGAGCCGGGAGAAGCTCGCATACCTCGTGGATTCCACGGCGGCGCCGGTCGCCTGCCTGGCCCTGGTCTCCACGTGGATCGGCTACGAGGTCTCGCTGCTCGGCGACGCGCTCAAGGCCGGAGGCTCACCGCTGAACCCGTTCTCGGTGTTTCTGTCCTCGATTCCCTACGCGTTCTACCCGCTGCTGGCCCTGGTGATCACGCTCGTCAGCTCGGTCTCCGGGCGGGATTGGGGGCCGATGCTGGCCGCCGAACGCAGGGCGCGTGCGGGAGAGGTGTCTGCGGCGACGGCGCGTCCCCTCGCGGATTACGAGAGCTCGGGGCTGGTGGCGGACGAGGAGACGCCCAAGAGGTGGTTCAACGCCGCCATCCCGGTGGTCACGGTCGTCTTCGCGACGCTGGTCGGGTTGTTTCTGACCGGCCGCGGGGCCCTGCGCGCAAAGGGTGTGGCGACGGTCGATCTCAGCCGGATCGTCGGCGCGTCGGATCCCTTCACCGTTCTGCTGTGGGCGAGCCTCCTCGGTCTGACGGTGGCGATCATCCTCGCGGTCCTGCAAGGCTTGCTGAGCCTGAGGGACGCGCTGGATGCCGCGGTCAAGGGGTTTGCGAGCATGTTGATGGCGATCGTCGTGCTGACCCTCGCGTGGTCGCTGGGCGAGGTGTGCGGCGGCCTCGAGACCGCGCGCTACCTCGTCGGTGCCGTCGGACCGCACCTGGCCCCGGCCCTCATTCCGGCGGCCGTCTTCACCGTGGCGGCGGTGGTCAGCTTTGCGACCGGGACCTCCTGGGGCACGATGGCCATCCTGACGCCGCTGGCCGTGCCGCTGGTCCTCATCAGCGCGGCGCCCCAGCTGCATCACCACCTGGTCGCCGAGACGGTGGCCGCGGTCCTCGGCGGTTCGGTCTTTGGGGATCACTGCTCGCCGATCTCGGATACGACCATCATGTCGTCGATGGCGTCGAGCTGCGACCACGTGGACCACGTCAGGACCCAGCTCCCCTACGCCGTTTTGGGCGCGCTGCTGGCCCTCGTGGTCGGGTACCTTCCGGAGGCTCTCTTCAACGTGCCCGTGTTTCTCTCGCTTCCGGCGGGCGTCGGCGTGATCGTTGCGTGGTTCTGGATCGTTGGTCGGCCGGTCGAATCGTGACGGAATCGAAGCCGGTTTCCGGAGGGCCGGCATGCCGCCGGATTGACAACGGGTGGAAAGGCTGCGCGTTTGTTATACTCCGAACGTTCGCCCGGATTCGCTGAGGCGATCCGTTCGTAAACGAGAGAAAGAGGGAGGAAGAACATCAAAAGGAGTTATCGTTTTCGCGAAGATCCAGAACAACCATCAGTGCGAATCAACCAGCGGATCCGCTTCTCGCCGGTCCGACTGGTTGATGAGAACGGCGAGCAACTCGGCATCGTGCCCGTCGAGGAGGCTCTCCGCATCGCCCGCTCCAAGGGACTCGATCTCGTCGAGGTGGCGCCCGATGCGCGGCCGATCGTCTGCAAGATCATGGATTACGGACGGTACCGGTACGAGCAGGAGAAGAAGGCCAAGGAGGCCAAGAGGCAGCAGCACCACATCGAGATCAAAGAGGTCAAATACCGTCCCAACATCAATGAGCACGATTTCCAGACGAAGACCCGGCTCGCGCGAAAGTTCCTCGGGCAGGGAAAGCATGTCAAGGTGACGATCATGTTCCGCCGCCGCGAGATGCGCCGGCCGGAAAACGGCTACGAGATTCTGCGGAAGGTGCGCGACGAGCTTGCCGACATCGCAAAGGTTGACCGGGAACCGACGCCCGAGCTCGAGGGCCGCGATCTCACCATGGTGCTCAGGCCCCTCAAATCTCAGAAGGGAAGCGCGGCCCAGAGCTGAGCGGGCGTGCTCTCCCTCACGCAAGCACTCATGTCATCACCGGGAGGTGTTCTATGTCGAAGTCTGTCACAAGAGCAGAATTGGTTTCGGGGAGCGTGACCCCGCAGCAGGTTCATGATCTTCTGCGCCGTCACATGCTGGTGGACGGGTTCCACGTTGTACCGGACTACCGTGCATCGAAGGGATCGCGGCTCGTCGACGGCCGGACGGGAAACGTGCTGGTGGATTTCTACACCAACTTTGCGTCCACGCCCATCGGGTACAACCATCCGAAGATGACCGATCCGGCCTTCGTCGAACGGCTGGGGCACGCGGCGCTCGTGAAAGCCGCCAACTCGGACATCTACACGACCTACATGGCCGAGTTCGTGGAGACGTTCGCCCGGATCGCCGTGCCCGGGACGCACAACCGGCACATGTTCTTCATCGAGGGCGGCGCGCTGGCCGTCGAAAACGCCCTGAAGGCTTCCTTCGACTGGAAGGTACGCCGCAACATGGCGAACGGGCTCAAGGGAGAGGTGGGCAGCCAGGTGATCCACTTCCGCCAGGCGTTTCACGGGCGGACCGGCTACACCATGTCCCTGACGAACACGGCCGATCCCAGGAAGACGATGTATTACCCGAGGTTCGACTGGCCCCGCGTCGATAACCCGAAGATCACGTTCCCGCTCGACGAGCATCTCGACGAGGTCAAGGCTGCGGAAGCCCGTTCCCTGGAGCAGGTCGAAGAGGCCGTCCGGCGGCACGGCGACGACATCGCGTGCCTGATCATCGAGCCGATCCAGGGCGAGGGGGGCGACAACCACTTCCGCCCCGAGTTCCTGGCCGAGCTGAGGAAACTGGCCGATCAGCACGACTTCATGCTGATTTTCGACGAGGTCCAGTCGGGGCTCGGGATCACGGGACAGTGGTGGACGTGGCAGTCGCTCGACGTCGCGCCCGACATCTTCTGCTTCGGCAAGAAGGTCCAGGTGTGTGGCATCGCCGTCAGCGACCGGATCGACGAGGTCAAGGACAACGTCTTCGAGGTCTCGTCGAGGATCAACTCGACGTGGGGAGGCAACCTCGTCGACATGGTGCGCTCGACGAGGTACCAGGAGATCATCCACGAGGAAGATCTGCTTGGCAACGTCCGGAAACAGTCGGCCACCCTGATGAATCTCCTGTACGCGATGGCGGACGAACACCCGGGCACGGTGACGAACGTCCGGGGCCGCGGCCTGATGTGCGCCTTCGACCTGCCCGACGCCGGGACGCGCGACCGTGTGCTGGCCGAGGGCCGCGAGCAGGGCGTGCTCGCGCTTCCCTGCGGCGACCGGTCGATCCGTTTCCGTCCCTTCCTCGACGTGACCGAGGAGGAGATCAAGGACGGCGTCGGCGCGCTGGCACGGGCGCTGGACACCGTTCTCGCCTGACCTGGTTCCGTCATGACATCATGGCGCCGCGTGCCGCGGCGCCATTTTCATGCCGGGTGGCGGGACTATTCCGTTGGGGCACTGATGTTGCGCCGGGCAATCTCGAGGTTCCGGCAAAAGGCGTCGAACGGGATCCGGTTGAGAGCCGACCCTCTCCGCCACCGTCGGTACCCCTCCTCGTCGAGCTGCTCCAAGGCGGCGAGGCGCGGGCGGTACCGGTGCGGCGCCGGGGCGAGCTCCTCGTGGAGATCGGCCGGGGCCTTCCGGTTCCACGGGCAGACCTCCTGGCAGATGTCGCACCCGGCGATCATCGCGCCCATCGCGGTTTGCAGCGTTCCGGGAATCTCTCCCCGGTGCTCGATCGTGAGGTAGGAGATGCAGCGGCGGGCGTCCAGCACGCCGGGCACGACCAGGGCCGACGTTGGACATGCGTCCAGGCACGCCGTGCAGGAACCGCAGTGTTCGGGGACGGGCGTGTCGGGGGTCAGGTCGGCATCGGTCAGCAGCATTCCGAGGAACAGCTCGGAGCCGAGCGCCCGATCGATCAGGCAGGTATTCTTCCCGATCCAGCCGAGCCCGGCTCTTGCCGCCCACTCCCGTTCGAGCACGGGCGCCGTGTCCACGGCGGCGCGCCACGTCGAGCCGGGCGCTGCTTCGGCGAGCCACCGGCCGAGGCGGACCAGGCGTTTCTTGATCAGCCGGTGGTAATCCCGGCCCCACGCGTAGCGGGAAACCCAGGCAGAACCGGCCGGCCCGGGCGCCGATGACGGTGGCGCCGAGCTGTGGTAGCTCATGGCAACGGCCACGATGAAGCGGCACCCGGGGAGGAGCCGGCGCGGGTCTTCCCGGATTGCTGCGGTGCGGGCCATGTAGTGCATCTCGCCCGCCATGCCCGCATCGAGCCATCTCCGCAGCCGCCCGGCCCCGGCGGCCGGCCCGGCTGGTGCGACGCCCACCGCGTCGAACCCCTCCGCCCGCGCCCGCCGCTTGAGCTGGGTCGTCAGATCCATCGCGCCAAGTATGGCACAGGGATGGCGAGAAACGCGAAGGCGAAGCGGGCCCGGGGATGACGGTCTGCCCCAGCGGGCGGCATGACGCCGAAAGCCATTCGTTGGGGGTGGACTTTTTTCGCCGGTGCTTTATGATACCCAGTATTGGAATAATCGGGGTAATGAACAGGAACAACTTGGGAGGGACATTGACATGAGAAAGCATGGTATGTATGCAGTTTCCACGTGGCCGGGCCGTTTCGGTCGCACGGCGAGCCGGGTGCTCGTCCCGTTCGCGATGGCGATCCTCGCCAACGCCGTCATGGTGGCGCCAGCGCAGGCCGTCCAGATTGGCGATAACACGATTGTTGTTCCCGTCGTCGTCCACGGGGATGGATACCTCGGAACCAAGTGGCGGACCAATGTCTGGATCGATCACCCGTACGGCGACGCATCGTCCGTAACCGTGACCTACTACCCCGAAACGGGTGGCAAACTCGAGAAAACCATGAATATCGACGCCTACAAGGGTCTCTTCTTTCACGATATCGTGCTCGAGACCTTCGGCCTGGACGACTCCAAGGGCATGCTGATCGTCTCGGCCCCCTCGACGCGCGTGGAGGTCCGGGCCCGCGTCTATAACACCGGGAGCGCGTACGGTGAGTTCGGCCAGGCCGTGCCGGGTTTGCCCTTGGCCCGTCTTGGGCGGCAGGGATATCTCTCCGGTGTCACGACCGCGGGAGATAACCGGTTGGCCATCGGCATTGCAAACCCGACCGGCGAAGCGTTCACAGTCGTCGTGAACATCCACGACGGCATCACCAATGAATACCTCACGACCAAGACCATCGACCTCGGCCCCCACCAGGTGGTGCAACTGAACAAGCTGGCCGAGCACTGGAACCTCCCGGCGCGTGAGTCACTGTCCGTCGACATCAACAGCGGCGACAACGCGCATGCCTTCTATGCCTATGCCTCGGTGGTCCGCAACGACAACGGCGACGCCACCTTCATCTTTGGGACCACGCCGAACGTCGGGCTTCAATAGGCTCTTCTCCGGGCGTGCTCCGGGGTGTCCGGGGGAGCGCCGTGCGCGTCAGTCGCCCAGGGAGACCTCGGTGGCGCCCCAACCGCCCCTCTCGGGCGGGGCGTCGTGGAAGCTGACGACGAGAGGATGGGAGCTGAGCAGGCTTCGAATCCGCTCGCGCTGGACGCCGATGCCGCGGCCGTGGATCAGGCGGACCTCCCGGAACCCCGCGGCGTGGGCCGCCTCGATGTAGTCGCGGACGACGTCTGGGATGTCCTTTGGCGGAAACGGGTGCAGGTCGATGAAATCCTCGATCGGAATGCGGACGGGCTCCCCGCCTCGAGGGAGCTGTGACGGGAGATCGGCGGCGGGTTGCGCACCCGCCTCTGGACGGCCGGGCCGCGTGAACAGGAGCATGAGAACCGTCACGATGGTCAGGACGGCCGCGAAAATGCCGAACGCCCACCATGCCCTGGAACCGAGCCATCGGGACAGTGGCCACGTCAGCAGGAGGGCGGCCGCAAGTACGGCCAGCTTCGTCAGGACGTACGCCCTGCGTGCGGCGCCGGACGACAACGTTGGATCGCTCATGCGCCGGGATGCCTACGGATAGAGCCGGTTCATCGTTCTCGGGTACGGGATGGCCTCGCGCGCGTGGTGCACGCCGCAGATCCAGGCCGTGGTCCGCTCGATCCCCATGCCGAAGCCCGAATGCGGGAACCCCCCGTAGCGGCGCACGTCGAGGTACCACTCGAACGCCTCGCGTGGAAGATCGTTCTCGGCGATCCGCCGTTCGAGAAGCTCGAGCGATCCGATCCGTTCCGAGCCTCCGATGATCTCGCCGTACCCCTCGGGAGCGAGGACGTCGACGGCGAGCGCGCGGGCCGGATCATCGGGATCGGGCTGCATGTAGAACGCCTTGATCCCGGATGGGTAGCGGGTCACCATGACGGGCCGGTCGTTGAGGCTGGCCAGCACGGTCTCCTCGTCGCCACCGAAGTCGTCCCCGAATTCGGCCGGAAGGCCGTGCTCGTTGAGGGTGGCGACGGCGTCGCCGTAATCGAGCCTCGGGTACGGCCGTTGCGTCGCGGGCTCGAGGACGGAAACGTCGCGTTCGAGGCGCTTGAGATCCTCCGCGCAGCGGTCGAGGACCCGGCTGAGGATCGAGGTGACGAAATCCTCGATGAGGTCCAGGAGGCCGTCGAACCGCAGCCACGCGACCTCCGGCTCGACCATCCAGAACTCGGCGAGATGGCGGCGGGTCTTCGACTTTTCCGCGCGGAACGTCGGGCCGAAGCAGTAGACCTTGCCGAACGCGGCCGCGGCGGGCTCGAGGTAGAGCTGCCCCGATTGCGAGAGGTACGCGGTGTCCCCGAAGTACTCGGTCTCGAAGAGCGTCGACGTGCCCTCGCACGCCGCCGGCGTCAGGATCGGCGAGTCGATCAACGTGAAGTTCCTGGCATGGAAGTAGTCGCGGATGGCGAACTCCAGCTCCGAGCGGACGTGAAGAATGGCGTGCTGCCGCTTGGACCTCAGCCAGAGGTGACGGTGGTTGAGGAGGAAATCGACGCCGTGATCCTTCTTGCCGATGGGGAATTCCGGCGCGATCTGGACCGGCGCCAGCCCGGTGACCTTCAGCTCGTAGCCTCCGGGGGCCCGCTCGTCGGCCGCCACCACGCCTTGAACCTCGAGAGAAGATTCGCGGGTGAGAGACACGGCGGCTTCCCATACCCCCTCCGAGACTTCCGGGCGGAAGACGATGCACTGCAGGTATCCGAATCCATCCCGGAGGATGATGAACCGGATCTTCCCTTTTTTCCGCCAGTTGTAGACCCAGCCGCGGAGGCGGACTTCCCGTCCCTCGTGGCGTCCAAGCTCCAAAATCGTGATGACAGGTGGCTCCATGCTTCCCTCCCGCAAGGCAACGCATTGTACATCAGCCTGTTCCGCTAGACGGGGGCGTCCGGTTCGGGCAGAATACTGAAGTCGGGTTCGTTGTCGTGGGACAGGAGGCGATCATGAAGGTCTATCACGTCAAGGAAGAAAAGGGCCAGAAGTACCTGCGGCGGGTCGAAGGACGTCGCGAGAAGTTGCTCTCCGATCAGACCTTTGCGAAGGCTCGCTCGGTGATTGCCGAGATCAAGAAACGTGGTGACCGGGCGCTTTTGAAGCACATCCAGACGCTGGATCTCGACGAGCTTGCCGGCGACGAGATCCGTCTGACAGGCACGCCGACGGGCGACGAGCACGAGGTGACCGATGAGCTGCGCCAGGCGGTCGACGCCTCGATCGATGCGGTCGGGCGGTTCCACAGGCAGCAGATCAGCGAAGGGTTCACCCTGGAAGGGGATGGGAGCCTGCTGAGCCTCCGGTTGCGGCCGGTACCGTCCGCGGGCGTCGTGCTGCCCAGCCGCCACCACGTGGACCTGACGACGTTGATCATGGCGGTGCTCCCCGCCCAGCTGGCGGGCGTGCCGCGCATCGCGGTGGCCCTGCCACCGAGAACGTACCTGGGATCGGCGCCGTTGCGCTACCTGCTGAACCGCCTCGGGGTCGATGACGTGTACCTGATGAGCGGGGTGCACGCCGTGGCCGCGCTGGCGTACGGGACGGATTCCATCACCCCGGTTGACCTGATCGTCGGCGGAGGGGATCCGGCGCTGCTGGCAGCGAAGTTCCTCGTGGCTCACCGGGTGGCGGTGGATCCGCGCGGCGGGCTTCCCGAGCTGGTGATCCTCGCCGACACCTCGGCCGAGCCCGAGCTGATCGTCAGCGATCTCCTGGCGCAACTGGAGCACGATCCGGATGCGCTCGGCATGGTCGTCACGACCTCCCAGCGCCTGGCCCGGCGTATCAACTCGCTGGTGACATCGCGTTTGAGGGGCCTGGCGAAGGGGCACGCCGTTCGCGAGGCGGTCAAACGCTGGTCCGCGGTGCTCATCGCCGACAGCGACGCCGAGGCGTGCTCGGTTGTCGACCGGATCGCCCCGAGCCGGGTGGAGCTCCTCGTGCGGGAGCCGCTCAGGCTCGTCGACCGGATCGAGGCTGCGGCGCTCGTGACGCTGGGCCCGTGGAGCCCGCCGGCGCTGGTGGACGTCGTCTCGGGAGCGAACCACCTCCTGCCGACGCTCGGTGGGGCGATCGTCCGCGGGCCCCTGACCGTCTGGGATTTCTACCGGTCCACCTGCCTCGTCGGGCTTCCCGCTCACAGTTATCCCAAGCTGGCCCACGAGGCGGCGGCCCTGTCCGAAGCGGAAGAGCTCCCCCTGCATACCGCGTCCCTGACGGCCGGCTCGCGGGGGAAGCGGTAGGGCACGGGCGTGCCATCCGTTCCGGCTCCCGACCGGTTCGTCGAGCTTGCGGATCGTTTCGATGTGGTGCCGGTGCGCCGCGAGCTGACCGCCGACGCCGCGACGCCGCTGGCGCTGTGGCGCATCCTGGCCGCGACCGGCAGGAACCCGTTTCTCCTCGAGAGCGTCGAGGGAGGCGAGCGGGTCGCGCGGTTCTCGTTCGTCGGCGCCGATCCGTGCCGGATCGTCGAGATTCGGGGCGGCACGGCGTACGTCGACGGCGCCCCGGTCGGGGGCACGCCGCTCGACGTGCTGCGCAGGGAGAGCGACTGGGGACGCGTGCCCCCCCTCGACGAATTCCCGCCGTTTTGCGGCGGTGCGGTCGGGTACCTGGGGTACGACGCCGTTCGCACCCTCGAGAATATCCCGGATACGTGTACCGACGAGGACGGCCTCGGGGAGGCCTGGTTCGGCCTGTACGACACGATCGTTGCGTTGGACCGGGCCCGTCAGCGTCTCGTGCTCGTCACGGCCGCGCGCATCGGCGGGGATCCAACCGGGGCGTGGCGCCGGGCGGAGGACAGGCTCGATGCCCTGGAGCGGAAGCTGGCCGGGGCCGGAACGGCGTTGACCGTGGAGGAGGTGCCCCCGGTCGGGACGGATCCCTGGGAGGGGTGGCGGCCGGCGCCCGGGGACGAGGCGTTCCTCGGCATGGTCCGCTCGGCCCGGGAGGAGATCCTGGCGGGCGAGATCTTCCAGGTGGTCCTGTCGAGGCGTTGGCGGCGGATGCCGCGGACGAGCGCCGTCGAGATCTACCGGATGCTCCGGCTGACGAACCCCTCGCCGTACATGTTTCTGTTCGACACCGGGCGCGCCCGGGTCCTCGGGGCGAGCCCGGAGATGCTGGTCAGGGTTCGGGGCGGCGTGGCGACGACCTGCCCGATCGCCGGAACGCGTCCGCGCGGGGCGGGCCCCGACGAGGACCGGCGCCTGGAGGCCGAGCTGCTGGCAGATCCGAAGGAGCGCGCGGAGCACGTGATGCTCGTCGACCTGGGGCGCAACGATATCGGCCGCGTCAGCGTCCCGGGCAGCGTCCGCATCGTCAGGGAGATGGACGTGGAGCGCTACAGCCACGTCATGCACATGGTCAGCGAGGTCAGCGGACGGTTGCGGGAGGACGTGGACGCCTGGGAAGCGCTGGCCGCATGTTTTCCCGCCGGCACCCTGAGCGGCGCCCCGAAGGTTCGGGCGATGGAGATCATCGACGAGCTGGAGGGGGTGCGCCGCGGCGTCTACGGTGGAGCGGTGGGATACCGGAATATCAACGGCGATCTCGACTCGTGCATCGCCATCCGCACGCTGGTGGAGCGGGGCGGCACCGTCGTGGTGCAGGCCGGCGCCGGGATCGTCTACGATTCGATCCCCGAAAACGAGCTCGCCGAATGCGCCAACAAGGCCCGCGCCCTGGTCGAGGCGGTGTCGATGGCGGAGGAGTTGACTCGAAGACGATGATACTGATGATCGACAACTACGACTCCTTCACCTACAACCTGGTTCAGGAGCTCAGCGAGCTGACTTCCGCCCAGGTCCGGGTGATCCGCAACGATGCCGCGGCGGTCGAGGACCTGCTCGGCCTCGGCCCCGGCGCCATCGTCATCTCCCCGGGTCCCGGGGTTCCCGAAGACGCAGGCGTGAGTGTGGAGCTGATCCGCCGCGCCCGGGACATTCCGCTGCTTGGCATCTGCCTCGGCCACCAGGCGCTGGCCGTGGCCAACGGCGCCCACGTGATCCGCGCGCCCGGGCCGGTCCACGGCAAGACCTCCCCGATCGAGCACGACCCGAGCCCCCTCTACGCGGGCCTGCCGAACCCGTTCACGGCGACGCGGTACCACTCCCTCGTGGTCGAGCGGAGCAGCCTCGGGCCGGACCTGGCGGTCACGGCGTGGACCCGGGACGGGCTGGTGATGGGGCTCGCCGACCGCCGCCGCCCGCACTTCGGCGTGCAGTTCCATCCCGAATCGTACCTGTCTCGCGAGGGAAAGCTCCTGCTGGGCAACTTTCTCCGCCTGGCCGGGTTGCCGGTCGACGCCGTCGGGGGGCGGACCGATGACGCGTGAGGATCTCGATCCGAGGCAGGTGCTCCGGACGCTGACGACCGGCGAAACGCTGGACAGGGAAACCGTCGCCGCGCTTTTTGCAGCCATCATGGATGGGGCGCTTGCCGATGTTCGCCTCGCAGCCGTGCTGACGGCGTTGAGGACCCGGGGCGAGACCGCCGTCGAGCTGGCCGCGGCCGCCCGTGCAATGCGGGAGCGCGCCGTCCCGGTGCCCGTCGGCCGCCCGGAGGCGGCCGTCGACACGTGCGGCACGGGCGGAGACGGGGCCGACACGATCAACGTCTCGACGGCGGCGGCCCTGGTGGCTGCGGCCGGAGGCGTTCCCGTTGCCAAGCACGGGAACCGGTCGGTCTCCTCGAAGTGCGGATCGGCGGACGTCCTCGAAGCGCTCGGCGTCCGGCTGGCCCTCCCGGCCCGGGCGCTGGCGGAGCTGGTCGACGAGCTCGGCATCGCGTTTCTCTTCGCGCCGCCACTGCACCCGGCGATGAAGGCCGTCATGCCCGTCCGGAGGGCGCTCGGCGTCCGCACGATCTTCAACATGCTTGGACCGTTGACGAACCCGGCGGGAGTCCGGCGCCAGGTGGTTGGCGTGTGGGGAAGCGAGATCCAGGAGCTGATGGCCGGGGCGCTGGCCGAGCTCGGCGCGAAACATGCGCTGGTCGTGCATTCCGCCGATGGCCTCGACGAGATCTCCGTGGCCGCCCCGACCCGCGTCATCGAGGTCGTGGACGGGGACATCGTCCGGGATTTCCACGTGACGCCCGCCGAGCTCGGGATCGAGGCGTCGACCCTGGACGCGCTGCGGGGCGGGGACGTGGCGTTCAACGCGCGCCGCCTGGAAGAGGTGCTCGCGGGTGAACGCTCGGCAGCTTCGGAGGCCGTGGCCGCCAACGCCGGAGCGGCATTGTACGTCGGGGGCGCCGTGAAAGGTCTCGCAGAGGGCGTCGCACGAGCACGGGAAATACTGGCCGACGGCCGCGGGCTTGCACTGCTCCGGAGGCTGGCGCGCCGCTCGGTCGAGCTGGGAAACGATGGCTGAAGGTATCTTGCACACGATTGTTCGCGCCGTCGAGGCGAGGCTCGAACGACACCCGGCCGATCCCGGCCTCGAGGAGCGGGCGTACGAAGCTGCCGCCGCCCGCGAGCGGGCGGGCCTGCGATCCCTCGCGAACGCCCTGGCCGCGCCGGGAGCGTCGATCATCGCCGAATGCAAGCACGCATCGCCCTCCGCCGGTGTGCTCAGGACGCCCTTCGATCCCGTCGAGCTTGCCGCCGCCTACGAGCGCGGGGGTGCGCGGGCGATCTCGGTCGTGACGGAGCCCGACTTCTTCGGCGGCGATCCCGCCTGGATCGCGGCCGTGCGCACGGCGGTCTCGCTACCCGTCCTGCGGAAGGACTTCATCGTCAGCCGCCGCCAGCTCCTGGAAACAGCGGCCCTCGGCGCCGATGCCGTGCTATTGATCAGCCGCATCCTCGATGCCGGGACGTTGAAAGAGCTTCTGGCGCTGGCCGCGGACCTTCACCTCGAGGTCCTGCTGGAGATCTTCTGCGACGAGGAGCCCGCTCAGGCGGTTAATTCCGGGGCCAGGATCATCGGCGTCAACGCCCGCGACCTGGCGAGCTTCGCGGTCGATCTTGGGGCCGTCGAACGCCTGGGGGAGCAACTCCCGCCCGGCCGCCTGCGGGTCGCCGAGAGCGGCATGCGAACCGCCAGCGATCTCCGGCGGCTGGCCGGGGCGGGATACGACGGATTCCTGATCGGCGAGCGCCTCGTGACCTCGAACGACCCAGCCGCAACCCTTCGCAACCTCCTCGATCTCCCATTCTGACCGGCGGAAAAGATCCGGGTGACAGAAGGAAACGCCATGAGGTGAGGGTCAGGCCCGCGGTCAGCGCCCGGGAGGCCCTGCTTGCAGCAGGTCCGCGGTCAGCGCCCGGGAGGCCCGGCCTGCGGCCGGCCCG
>JAADFN010000194.1 GCA_013152895.1 Acidobacteriota bacterium
CCGTCGTGTTGACGGCGAGGGCGATCTCGCCCGCCGCGAGCAGGGAGGGGATGTCTGCCGCATGCTGACCGACCTTGGGGACGGTGCGCACACCAGGGATGCCCGCCGCCGCCAGCGCCGCCGCCGTTCCCTCCGTGGCGAGGAGCTCGAAGCCCAGCTCGCCCCACCGGGAGGCCAGGGCGGGCAGGCGTGGCTTGTCCCTGTCGGCGAGCGAGAGCAGCACACCACCCTCGAGCGGCAGGCGCCAGCCCGCCGCCAGCGCCGCCTTGGCGAACGCCGTGCCGAAGGTCCGGCCCCTCCCCATCACCTCGCCGGTCGAGCGCATCTCCGGTCCCAGCAGCGGATCGACGCCGGGAAACCGGTCGAACGGGAAGACCGGCAGCTTGACAGCCACGTCGCCCGGGATGCCATCGTGGATGCCAAGACCGTCCAGGGTGGCACCGGCGCACACCCGTGCCGCCACCTCGGCCCAGGGGATTCCCGTCGCCCGGGCGAGGAACGGAACCGTTCTGGATGCGCGCGGGTTCGCCTCGATGATGAAGACGCGCCCCTCCTGGATTGCGAACTGGACGTTGATCAGGCCGCGGACGTCCAGGGCCAGGGCCAGGAGCCTGACCTGGCGCCGGAGCTCTGCCTGGATCTCCAGCGGCAGGCTGACCGGCGGCGTCACGGCCGCCGAATCGCCCGAGTGCACGCCGGCCTCTTCGATGTGTTCCAGGATCCCGCAGATGACGACCCGGCGGCCGTCGGCGACGGCGTCGACATCCACCTCGATGGCGCGCTCCAGGTAGCGATCGACCAGGACCGGCCGGTTGGGATCGACGGCCGCGGCCCGTTCCAGGTAATCTTTCAGATCCTCATCGGCGTAGACGATCTCCATCGCGCGGCCGCCCAGGACGTAGGAGGGCCGGACGAGGACGGGGTAGCCGAGCTGGGCCGCCACCGCGAGGGCGTCCGCCATCGAAGTGACGACCCGGCCGGGGGGCTGCGCGAGGTGGAGCCGCGCGAGAAGCTGGCCGAAACGGCCCCGGTCCTCCGCCTGGTCGATCGCCTCGCGACCGGTCCCCATGATGGCCACGCCCGCGGCTTCCAGGTCGGCTGCCAGACCGAGGGGCGTCTGCCCGCCGAGCTGCACGATGACGCCGACGGGACGTTCGGCATCGCAGATGTCGAGGACGTCCTCCCGGTGGAGCGGATCGAAGTGGAGCCGGTCGGCAGCGTCGTAGTCGGTGGACACCGTCTCCGGGTTGCAGTTGACCATGACGGCCTCGAACCCCTCGGCGTTGAGACCGGCCACGGCCTCGACGCAGCAGGTGTCGAACTCGATTCCCTGGCCGATCCGGACGGGGCCGCCGCCGAGGATCAGGACGGGTCGCCGGGTCCGCGGCAGCTCGTCGGCCTCGCCGAAGGAGCCGTAGAGGTAGGGCGTCTGGGCGGCGAACTCGGCGGCGCAGGTGTCGACCCGCCGGCGCACCCGGCCGGGCCCCGCGTCCAGCCGCTGCCGGCGGATGGAGGCCTCCGTCACGTTCCACAGGCGGGCGAGCTGGGCGTCGGTCATCCCCAGGCGCTTGGCCGCTTCCATCCGTGCCGGGTCCGGTCCCGCACCCGCCAGGAACGTCTCCGCGGCCACGAGCCCGGCGATCCGGCGCAGGAACCAGGGATCGATCCGGGTCAGATGGTGCACCGCCTCGACGTCCCAGCCGCGTCGCAACGCCTCGGCCACCTCCCACAACCGCTCGGGCGACGGACGCCCCAACCGCCGTTCGAGCTCGTGCGCATCCGCCCCGGCGACGGCCGGTGGCGCGTCGAGGGAGTCGCGCCCGATCTCCAGGGAGCGCACCGCCTTGAGCAGCGCCTCCTCGAAGCACCGTCCCATCGCGGCCACTTCGCCCACGGCTTTCATCGAGGTTCCCAGGAGCGGGCTGGCCCCCGGGAACTTCTCGAAGGCGAAACGCGGGATCTTGACGACCACGTAGTCGAGGGCCGGTTCGAACGAGGCCGGCGTCGTCCTGGTGATGTCGTTGAGCAGCTCGTCCAGGTGGCGGCCCAGCGCGACCCTGGCCGCGAGGCGGGCGATCGGGAAGCCCGTCGCCTTGGAGGCCAGCGCCGAGGAGCGCGAGACGCGGGGGTTCATCTCGATGACGACGAAGCTGCCGTCCGCGGGATTGACCGCGAACTGGACGTTGGCGCCACCCGTGGCGACCCCGACCGCGTCGAGCACGGCGCGGGCGGCATCCCGCAGCCGCTGGTACTCCCGGTCGGTCAGGGTCTGGGCCGGGGCGACGGTGAGCGAATCGCCCGTGTGGACGCCCATCGGATCGACATTCTCGATCGAGCACACGACGACGAACGTCCCGGCGCCGTCCCGCATCACCTCGAGCTCGAACTCCTTCCAGCCGAGCACCGAGGCCTCCACGAGCACCGTGTGCACCGGCGACGCCTCCACTCCGCGCCGGAGATGGTTCTCGAGCTCCTCGACGGTGGTAGCCGCGCCGCCACCCCAGCCGCCGAGCGTGAAGGAGGGCCGCACGATCACCGGAAGCCCGAGCTCCTCCGCTGCCGCCACGCCCTCCCCGACCGAGCGGACCGTACGCGCCGGCAACACGGGCAGACCGGCGGTCTCCATGGCCTGCCGGAACGCCTCCCGGTCCTCGGCCAGCCGGATGGAGCGCGCCGACGCGCCGAGAAGCTCGATGCCGAACCTGTCGAGCACCCCGGATTCCTCGAGCTCCACCGCCAGGTTGAGCGCCGTCTGGCCGCCGAGGGTCGGGATCAGCGCATCCGGACGCTCACGTTTGAGGACCGCCGTCACGGTCTCCAGGTCGAGCGGCTCCACGTAGGTGCGATCGGCGAGGCGGGCGTCGGTCATCACGGTCGCCGGGTTGGAGTTGACGAGGATGACGCGGCACCCCTCCTCCTTGAGCGCCTTGACGCCCTGGACCCCCGAGTAGTCGAACTCGCACGCCTGGCCGATCCGAATCGGCCCCGCGCCAAGGATGCATACGGTGCGTGGCGAACCGTTCACGACCCCTCCCGCGTCGTCCGGCATCGCTCGGCGAACCGGGCGAAAAGCCCCGCGGCGTCGTTGGGTCCCGGCGCAGCCTCCGGGTGGAACTGGACCGACTCGATGCCGAGGCGCGGCAACGCCAGCCCCTCGACCGTGCCGTCGGTCAGGTTGATGTGCGTCACCTCGACCTCGCGCGGCAGCGATGCTTCCTCCACGGCGTAGTTGTGGTTCTGGGCCGTGATCAGGACGCGGCCGGTGGAAAGCTCGCGCACCGGGTGGTTGCCGCCGTGATGGCCGAACGGCAGCTTGACCGTCCGTCCGCCCACTGCTAGCCCCAGGACCTGGTGCCCGAGGCAGATGCCGAGCAGCGGTTTCCGGCCAACGATCTCCGCGACGAGCTCGCGGGCACCGGCCACCGCGCCCGGGTCTCCGGGCCCGTTGGACAGGACGACGCCGGCCACCTCGTCCGCGAGCACGACGCCGGGATCGATCGCCGGCGGCACGACCTCGACGCGGAATCCCTCGCCAACGAGGCGGCGGAGGATCGACCGCTTGACGCCGAAGTCCACGACACGGACCAGCGGGCCACCGGCGTCTCCCCGCGCCATCGTGGGCCACGGCCCCTCGGTCCACGCGTATGGCCTGGTGCAGGCGACGTCGTGAGCCAGGTCGAGACCGTCCGTGCCACGGGCGGAACGGGCGGCCGACCGAAAGGCGGCGGGATCGCTTCCGTCCGCCACGAGCACGCCGGGGAGCGCGCCGTGGGTCCGCACGTGGCGGACGATCGCCCGCGTGTCGAACCCCCACCCAACCGTCACGCCCCGCGCCGCCAGCCACGCCTCGAGCCCATCCGCGGCGCGCCACGAGGATGGCGTCTCGTCGAGGTCCTGCACGATGAGCGCCCGGGCCCAGACGCGATCCGACTCGGCGTCGGCGTCGTTCACGCCGGTCTGACCGACGTGCGAGACCGTCAACACCAGGATCTGGCCGTGGTACGACGGATCCGTCAGCATCTCCTGGTACCCCGTCATCGACGTGTTGAAGACGACTTCCCCCTCGCACACCCCGGCCGCCCCGGCTGCAAACCCGGAGAAGACCGTTCCGTCTGCGAGGACGAGGTGCGCCCGTTCGGGCGAGCGCAGCAACCGCGGCAGATTGTCCATCGGGACGCCAGCCTACCACACCTCAACACCCGGCGCCGACCCCCACTGGACCCGCCCCGTTTAGGTGGACACGATGATGCTTTTGTCGTCGTCGAGCCTGTGGAGTTGTGGAAAACGGGGGAGGGAATGATGAATGATGAATCCGGAAAGGAGACGGGACAGGTTCAATACCTAACGCCCCCCTCATCTTCCGTCATCCCGGTCGCAGTGCCCCCGCGGGGGGCAGCCTCTCCCCTCCTGAAAGGAGGTCCACCATTCCAACCCCCGTACCAGGGCCCCGGACTCCGCCTGGACTCCCGGCGCGAATCTGGATGTCCACTAACCGCGGGAATCTGGATATCCCTTGACACTCTGTGAGATCGCGACACATGCGACTGTTCTGGCACTATTCAACGCATCAAGAGCATGAGAAAGACCCTTTGAGTTCTTCCCTCAGTTCCGCCTGCATGACACATTCCATCATGTCTTCCCAGAGCTCCTTGGTTTGAATAAACCGGCGAAATATATTTCCCTCGATAGCAACGCCTCTCTTTGCAATTTCGATATTTGTTAATGCCTCTGCGGCATCAGCACTCTTGTTATCAGCAAGATATTGATTGGCCAGAATCGTACTTGCCTTCTCGATCTTGTCCTCGAGATCGGCCTTCAAGAATGCTCCGGGATACGGGTCGAGCTCTTCAGCAGAGACATGGATCATGTTGTCTAAAGGTTCTTGATCAAGAAGTTTTGCCCTCTCGAACATGAACCTATAAATGTCCTGTCGAAGCTGCTTCCAGATCGGGTGCGACTTGGAAGGTGGAAGGTGTTTTATCGCCAACGTGTTGTCGAGGAAGAACGTATGACCGAACATCTTGATGTTGATAAGAAAATCTATATCCTCACCGCGGGTCATGACAGGATCAAAGGGGATTCGTCGGAATATGTCTCTGTGAACAATCATGTTTCCACCGAAGACAAAGGGTGTCTCCTTCAATCGAGGTCCCTTGCCGATGATTTCCCTGAAGGCCTCATTCATCTTCTCGACTTTGTCCCAGTGGTCCATCCATGGTCGTTTCTCGCGCTTGATAAGCCAATCTCCGTCGGGCTGAAGATAGAACCCTGCCACGGCCCCGACAAATGTACCCTTGAATGTACGGCCTATGAAGTCGCGCGCTTTCTTCATGAAATCAGGATCTTCGAATACCTCGTCATCATCAATCAATACGGCGATATCCGAGGCGAGCAGGTGTGGCAGGAAGAGACACATATTGCGGATGTTTGAATATCCCTGGAGCTTCAGAAGGCGTACGAAACGTTCACCACCCGCGTTCCGGATTGCTTCATGAATCCGACTGAGGTGAGAATGACTAAAGAGGTGGACCTTGATAGGACACGGGGTGGACGAGATGATATTCGAGACTTTCGTTTCGACCCTTTGCTGGATATCTTCGGCGTTGGCAATAGCAAGAACAACGAGGTCGAAATCCTTGTCGTTCAAGACAGCGAGGCTCTCGAGGGTCCTTTTCAGGGTTCCCTGCTGATCGAGAGGCGTGGGATGATCATATGTTACGTCAGAAGCTCTCGTTCCGAGGAACGATTCACGTGCCCAATAGGATGGAATGATCATCGTTGTTTTCATGTGCTGGTTCCTTTGATACTGTGCGAACATAACTGTCTTAGCCATAAGGAGTAAGTTGATCGAAAACGAGGTTAGCACGGGGCTGGCGGTAGTGTCAATATCGGCTTTGAAGTTGGGAAGTAAAGGTAATAGAGGTGCCTCTATCCCTACTTTGAAACGCCATGGAGACGTGGATCGTGTAACTACGGGCACAGATGTAGTTAGCCGCCCGGCGCCGGATTGGTCATGTTACTAGGTTCTCATGCGTGGTCGAGGAGCAGGGGTGGATTGTCGATGTTCATGTCTTTCAGTCGCTTACGGGTCTGTGGAGCACTACAACAGCCCCGACGACGAAACTCTCGATTCCAGAAAACCGACGTTGACTTCTTATAGAGGTACTATTACTTATAATGTCGCAAATCACCGGCAGTAAAAAGCAGAGCGACGGAGGAGCGGCGCTTTTTACTGTCCGAGTGCATTTGCCTTGTTAGCTGCTTTCTTAATTGCTGAATACAACTCATTGTATGTTGCATTTATAGGCTGCAGCTTCATTAAACTGGATAAGGTTATAGTTTTTTGACCACCCAATGCTTGATTTAACTCTTCAGTTGCTAAGGCATAAAACAGCCACTGACTAACATTTAATGGGTCAATTGTTTCTTGAAATTTATGGTAAAGAACGCAAAAAACATATACATCTGATTGCCTTTCCACTGCTGTTGTATAGGTATTATTCTTTGAATCCCATCCTTGAGTTGGGCGAATACCAAATTGGATGGTTGATAATTTCTTTTGCGACCAACTTTGAATATATGCCCCAGATTTTACTTCTACTTTTATTCCTTCTGGTGTTTCAATATCGTAAGAATCCCATTCTGTTCTATGGCCTTCTGTGACACCGACTGCTGAAGCTACAATATACTCAGCAAGTATCCCTCTCATTGCGTTACCTACAAGGTCAGAAGCTGACCACTGCCAAAACGACAATAAATTATCATTCAGGGGCTTTCCATTTTCATGGAATGGTTCATCTCCTGTCTTTTGTGTTACATCAAGTTCTGGGTATTTTTCCATACGTTTTTTTGTGCAGCTAACTACTGTTTATGCGGCCGAAGTGACGGTTTGTGTTGCAGCAGGGTGTTATGCGTCATGGGCTTGTGTGCCTCCAAGTCACATGGTAGCACGCAGATCTCTTCCCATCCACGCTGCGGAAGGAGAATAAGCGATGTCCACAAACACGTCATCCGCGGCGCGGCGACCGAACCTTCTTGACCGGGTACGCGAGTGTGCCATGCGAAGCGCGGTATCCCCCCGCCCGGTAATGGGTGGCACATTTAATGCCGCCGGCCGACGTAGGAGTACGTGGCTGCCCCTTATGGGAGCGCGCTAACGGCCTGATCGAATGGTACTGTCAAGTCGATCGGCCGCCAACCGCTCGTTCCGCAGAAGCGTTTTGCAACCTCCTCGTCCACAGGCTCGAGCGCCTCTGAGGGATCTCGAGGCCCAAACGCGATTTCCACGTGTATCCGTGGGCACTTTCCCAGGCCGAGAGCACTGGCCATATCCGGAATGGGCAGAGTAAATAGCAGACCCTTCTTCAGGCTGTCGACTTGGTTTTTCCCAGCCATGTTTCTCGAGTACAACGATTGCATCATAGTCAGCGCCCGCCCCAGGCGCCGCCGCGGGCCATCCTTGATCCGAGACCAACACTGCGCGAGGGCGTGGCCAAGCTTGTCTTGGGCTTCAGTTGAGCTGGAAGCGCTGATCTGAATGGGCGATCCATACGGGCACTCGACGGTACCTGTCTCATGGGCGAGGGTCCACCCTTTCGAAAATAGATAGCTCCGGATGACCCGGATCGAAGTTCCCGAGACATCATCGGTAACCTCCCAGCAGCTCCTCGTCCGCCCGTAAAGCAACAGATTAAAAATCACCGTCCCGTCCGGAAAGGCAAACCACTGCTCATCATGAAAACGTAATCCAGCCTTACGAGCGAGATTCGAATAACGGACCAGGATCCGTGCTCTCCCCCGCGTTTTGAGCATTGGGTACCGGCCGTCAATTTCGCGCTCGAGGTCCAACCAACGCTGCTGATCCGCCTCGCTCAACTTTGCGGGGTCGAAGCCCGTGGAATGAACCGCAAGGGCCGGCACAACCGCGGCGCCGTTCTGCGTCTTCACCGAGAAAACGACGTACTCGTTCATCATGTGAAGAACCGCCGCGATGCCACTAATGGACACGAGAGAGATCACAAACCCGCACACGAATACTCGCACGACAGCCTTCGTATCAGCGAAAGTCGATTTCACATTGCGTAGCGCAGATATCATAGTTATGCTCCGCTTCCCATGTACAGGCCTCGTTGTCGCCGATGACTTCACACAGGCGAAGGTCGGCTTCCAGTTTCAGCTGACAACACTCGTTACATTCTGCCAGGTCCTCAGGACGTCGACAAGGGTCCCCACCCATAGGCCGCGCCAGCTTGATTCGGTTGGGCGAATCCGCTACATGCAGAGCCCGGGGTGGGGGCGGTGGCATACCGTCAAACTGCCCAGCGATTACAACATCACCTCCGGCTGCCATCATAATGAACGCCACGCCGAAAATGCGTACAAACCTCTTCACCCACGATGAGCCTGCTCCCTGTCCTCGCACCGCAACTTCCAAAGTGTCACGCTCCACTTCATTTCGCACCGGCTTCTCCAACTGAACAAGACAAGTAACGCCATGTCAAGACCCCACGGCTGCCCGCCAGCCCATAATCCATCGGCAGCAGTGAGGCGGAGGTCAAAAGGGTATGGGAGACGACCAGGATCATCACCAGCCGCGCACCGCATTCACCGGAATGATTCATCACACGTCGTCACGAACAGCGGGAGACGCCGCGCATGCCTGCATGAGGGTTACAAGAACCGTCAAGCTGACCCAGGCTCCGGCTCAGCGGCGAGCGGTTCTCTCCCGGATCTCGATGGCGGCGGCGAGGGCGGCGGCGCCGGCGGCGCCGGCGACGATCGGGGCGTCCTGCCCGCGGCAGGCGGCGAAGAATGCATCCTGCTCGGCGGCCAGCGGCTCCTGCGGCGTCACGTCGATGTCCTGGGGCACGATCTCGACCCCGGAGGGGCCACGCTCGAGCCGGGCCGAGTGCACGGTCTGGTCGGCGTAATCGACGGAGAAGTAGCTCTCCCTGGCGAAGAGGCGCAGCTTCCGGATACGTTCCGCCGAGACGCGGCTCGCCGTCAGGTTGGCCACGAGGCCCGAGGGAAACTCGATCCAGCCGTGGCAGAGATCGACCTTCCCCGTCAGCACGGGAACGCCGACGGCGCGGATCTCCGACGGCTCTTCGCCCGCCACCGCCAGTGTGATCTGGATGTCGTGGATCATCAGGTCCAAGATGACGTCGACGTCGACCGAGCGCGCGGTGAACGGCGAGAGACGCTGGGCCTCCAGGTACCGCACCCCCTCGGCGAGCCCCAGCGCGGCGTGCACTGCCGGGTTGTGAAACTCCACGTGCCCCACGGCAAGCGTCTTCCCGTGCTTGGCCGCGAGGCCAACCAACTCCTGCGCCTCGGCGAGGGTGGCGGCGATCGGCTTTTCCACCAGGACGTGGCACCCCCGCTCCAGCAGGAAGCCGGCGACCTCGCGATGGGTCACCGTCGGCGTCGCGACGATGACGGCGTCGGCCCCGGCGGCGGATTCCAGGTCCGGCAGGGCCGTCCCACCGTACGTGGCCGTTACGGCGTCGAGACGATCCCGGTCCCGGTCGTAGGCGCCAAGAAATCTGACCGCGGGGTTCGACGCGGCGAGCCGGACGTGGTGCTTGCCGAGGTGGCCGGTCCCTGCCACCGCGACGGTGAGAACATCAGAAGCGCTCAGATCCATCATGAGCGGAGCATAACGCACCTCCCGGGCCGGAGTACAATCGAAAACCCGGATCGAGAGAGTGTGCAGCGATCCGGAAGGGAGGCGCCGTGTTTGACCTGAAAAAGCTCGTGATCGATGTGTTCGACCCGCAACCCGAAGAAATCGTCACTGTCGCCGTGGACCTGCCCCACGACGGTATCTCGGACAACGAGGAGTGGCGCGCGCGCAGGGAAATGGCCGAGGAGTGGCGCGAGATGTTCGCACGTCTCGGCCACGAGCGCGGCTTTGCGGTCAATCCGATGCTGACCTATCCCGCGACCGGCGCCAACAACACCGACCTTCCAGCGCGGGGATGGCTCGAAGGGGAAGAGATCGACCTTCGAGAGGCGCTGGAGGGATCGACGCTCGTCATCGCCATGACCGAGTACTCCGCCACGGCCCCGCTCGAGGAGATGGCGCAGCAGAACGAGGATTTCCGGGCCGCCTCGATGCCCGGCGTCAGCAAGCGGATGGAGCAGTCCGCCCTCGCCGCCGATTACGCCGAGGTCGCCCGCCGGTGCCAGGTGATCGCCGAGGCGATGAAGGGCGCCGCGCTCGTCGACGTCCAGTTCTCGACGGGCCACCGGTGCTGGTTCGATATCCGGAACCGCGAGCCGGAGGTCGACGACGGCTTCCTGCCCCGGTTCAAGGAGGGAGACCGGATCATCAACCTCCCGTCGGGCGAGACGTTCGAGGTGCCGTACGAGGGTGAGATCGAGGGCGTTCCGTCTCAGACGGCCGGCACGATCCCCGTCGTCGAGGACGGCGAGACGGTCCTTTTCCACGTCAACGCCAATCACGTCGGGATCGTCGAGGGCGACGGACCGGTCGCCGACCGGTACGCCGGGCTCTTCGCCGAGGACCCGGCGCGGACCAACATCGCCGAGGTCGCCTTCGGCGTCAACGAGATGGCCACGGTGACCGGGAACGTCCTGGAGGACGAGAAGGCCGGGTTCCACTGGGCGTTCGGCCGTTCGGATCACCTCGGCGGCGTGACCGGCGTGGCCGACTTCCGTTCCCCGGAAACCGTGGTTCACCAGGACATCGTCTACGCGAAGGGCAACCCGGTGCAGATCGCGCACGCCGTCGTGATCCACCCGGACGGGCGCACGATCGAGATCATCAAGGACGGCGAGTACGTGGTCTGATGACGCCCGGGATCACGGCAGCTTGCGGTTGAGCCAGTCGGCGAACGCCGGCGTCATGCGGCGGCTCCAGGCGAAGAGGCGCAGCACCGGCGGAAGCACGACCTCGCGCCTGTTGTGCTCGACGGCGCGAACGACGGCGCGCGCGACCTCTTCCGGCCGCAGCTTTCGGACCAGCAACCGTGCCAACAGCGGCAGGTCGGTATCAGGATCGAGGTTGGCGCCCTCGAAGAACGGCGTGTCCACGGCGCCCGGACAGATCCAGCTGACGCCGACGCCGTGATCGAGCACCTCGAGACGCAGCGCCGCGAGGTACTGGTTTGCGGCGGCCTTCGAGGCGCAGTAGGCCGATCCTCCAACGTGGGGAATCAGGCCGGCCGACGATGTCACCGCGGCGATATGAGACGGCGCTCCGGCCAGCAGGAAGGGCAGGGCGGCCCGTACCGTGTGGATCGTTCCGAGCACGTTGATCCGGATCACCTGCTCGATCTGCTCCGCCGGCTGCTCCGCAGCAGGACCGTACCGGCCGATCCCCGCGTTGGGGACGAGGAGGCGCAAACCTCCGAACGCCTCCGCCGCGCGGGCGACCGCCGCGCGGATCGCGGCCTCGTCAGTGACGTCGGCTGGCGCCACGAGCGCCTCCCCCCGCGCGCGCCGGATCTCCTCCGCAACGCGCTCGAGCGCCTCGCGGTTGCGCGCGACGAGGGCAACGCGTGCGCGCCGGGCGCCGAGGGCCAGCGCCACGGCCCGTCCGATCCCCGAAGATGCTCCAGTCACGAGCGACGGTAACCCTGGTACGATTTTCATAGGCCCCAGTATAACGGGTACAGGGCGCGCGGGCCGGCGCCCTGCGACGATCATGATAGTGTGGAGGTGCTCATGCGTGATACGTTCGATGCATTCCTGCTCGTCGACGCCCAGGTCGACTTCTTCCCGGGAGGCGCCCTGCCGGTGCCGCACGGCGACGCCATCCTCCCGGCCGTCAACGCGGTTCTCGGGGTGTGCCGAAAAGAGGACATCCCGGTCATTGCTTCCGCCGACTGGCATCCCGCGAACCACGCGTCGTTCGTCACCGCGGGCGGTCCCTGGCCGCCACACTGCGTTCGCGGGACCGCCGGCGCCAGCCTTCACCCGGATCTCGAGCTCCCGCCGGTCTTCACCATGGTCCACGGGGCCACCCGGGTCGATGCCGATGCCTACTCCGCCTTCGACGGCACCGGGCTCGCAAAGATCCTGCGGGCGCGCTCGATCCGCAGGCTGCTCGCCGGCGGCCTGGCCCTCGACTACTGCGTGAAGGCCTCCTGCCTCGACGCCGTCAGCAGCGGCTTCGAGGTTGCGCTGCTCCTCCCGGCGACGCGCGCGATCGAGGTCACGCCTGGCGATGGCGGTCGTGCGCTCGCGGAGCTCGAAGCGCACGGGGTCACGCTGATCGAGGAGGTTCCCCGGTGACGCAGCATTCCCTGCTCGATCCCTCGTCGGCCGCGCTGCTCGTCGACCTGTACGAGCTGACGATGATGCAGGCCTACCAGGTCTGCGGCGTCGAGGGCACGGCGACCTTCGACCTGTTCGTCCGCAGGCTGCCGCCGCAGCGCAACTTCCTGCTCGTCGCCGGGCTCGGGACCCTTCTCGAGCTACTGGAGGACGTTCAGTTCGCGCCGGAGGATCTCGAGTACCTCGACTCGACCGGGCTTTTCCGCAAGGAGTTTCTCGACACGCTCTCGGGCTTCCGGTTCGCCGGAGATGTCGACGCCATGCCGGAAGGCACGGTTGCGTTCGCGCCCGAGCCATTGCTCCGGGTCACGGCCCCCCTGGCCCAGGCCCAGTTCGTCGAGACGCTCGTCATGAACCAGATGCACGTCCAGACCCTGCTCGCCTCCAAGGCCGCGCGGGTCCAGCTCGCCGCGCGGGGCCGGCGCGTCGTCGACTTCGGCCTGCGGCGCATGCACGGCGCCGATGCCGGGCTCGCCGGGGCCCGCGCCTACTGGATCGCCGGGCTCGCCGCGACGTCGAACGTCCTGGCCGGGCAGCGATTCGGCATCCCCGTGACCGGAACGATGGCCCACAGCTTCATCCAGGCGTACGACGACGAGCTGGAGGCCATGCGCCGGTTTGCGGACGTCTATCCCGAGACCGTTCTTCTCGTGGACACCTATGACACGCTCGGCGGCGTCGACCGCGTCATCCGCCTCGCCCGCGAGCTTGGTGACGCCTGCACGATCAAGGGCATCCGCCTCGACTCCGGCGACCTGGCCGCCCTGTCGCGGGAAGCTCGCCGGCGCCTCGACCAGGCGGGCCTCCCCCAGCTGAAGATCTTCGCATCCGGGAATCTCGACGAGTACCGGATCACCGGGCTCGTGGCGGACGGTGCGCCGATCGACGCCTTCGGGGTCGGCACGAGGATGGGCACCTCCGCCGATGCTCCCTCGCTCGACATGGCGTACAAGCTGGCCGAGCTCGGCGGGGCTGGACGTCTCAAGCTCACCGCGAACAAGGACACCTGGCCCGGCGTCAAGCAGGTGTGGCGGCGGAAGAACGATCACGGGACCTTCCTGGGCGATACCATCAGCCTGGACGGGGAGATCGCCGGCGACGAGCCACTGCTGGTTCCGGTCATGCGCCACGGCGCCCGCACCCGGGCCGGGAAGGAACCGCTGGACGCGGCCCGCGAACGGGCCGCCGGACAGATCGCGAGCCTCCCGCCGACGCTACGCCGCCTCGAGCCCGCCGATCCACCCTATCCTGTTCGCATCTCCGGACGGCTGCGTGAAGAGCGGCAGCACGTCATCTCCCGCCTCCATCGGACCCACGTGCTGCACGAGAACTAACTCGCAGATCGGCGTCACGAATCGCTCACGCTGCGTTAAACCTAGGATGAGCGATTCTCACCGGCGATCTGCGCCAAGCTCTTGCGCTCTGGACACGTGCGACGATGCTCGACATACCTCTGGGTATGCCTCCGCTCGTCGCACGCACCACAGCATCAAGATCTTGGCACTCATCCGGCAGAATCGCTCATCTTAGGTTAAAGTAGAAGGTGCGCGGCAACTCGCCGCACAGAGAGGAGAGAGCAGATGAACGAGCAGCGCAACCTGAGCCAAGCGATCGAGGATCGCGGCGCCTACGCCGTGTGGGATCTCCTCAACGAGGATGAAAAGCGGGCCGCCGCGGCCGCAACCTGGAAGAACGCCGACCACGAGAGCCGTTCGGCCCTCGAGGTCGCCCTCGCCAAGGAGCTGAAGTTCCGGCCGAAAACCGTTGGCCACCTGCCGGCTGAAAAGGTATCGGGCCGACTGGTCCACCTCGCAAAGAAGCTCCCGGACACCGTGATCTTCCAGTTCCTGTTCCACCTTCATCTCGATGGCCGCAAGCCCCTGCTGATCGAATTCCTCGACGACGTTGGGCTCCCCAACGACGATGGCGTGCTCGACCTCCCGGACGACACCGATCCCCCGGATACCGCCAAGGTCGCCGAGGCCGCCCAGCGGCTCATCGACGCGCACGGGCACCAAGCTCTCATCTACCTGGCAACCCTCAAGGTCGCCGACAAGGAGTTCTGGGCTGGCGTCGAGGGGATCCTGGAGAGACACGCCGAGGACGGAACCCCCCTGGAGCCCGCAGAGCCTCCCAAAGAAACATCGTAGCGAGCCAACGCCGGGCTGAACGGTGTCGGCATGACACGACAGAAGGACCGGTTCTTCCGCCGTACTTTCCTTCGCGGGCAACGTGGCGATCAGGTTGCCGTACGCATCCGTCCGCGCGTCGACGCCCAGCCTGGCAAGCTCGGCTTCGAGGTACGCGATGAAGCGCGCCTCGTTGCCCGACTCGCTGTCGATCCGAACCATCTCCATGAACTGGTCGATCAT
>JAADFN010000195.1 GCA_013152895.1 Acidobacteriota bacterium
GTGCCTCGGCTGATGCCTCGGCGTCGGCTTGCACGGATTGAAGGTGGCTGCGCTGTGCCCCGGCCTGCGGCCGGGTCGTCGGCTTGCAACGATGTTGGATCACGTAGCATCATCTCGATCTTGGGTTGGGGCGGGGTGTCCCGCCTGCCCGGGTGGGGGCACGGGCTTTTCGGCCCAGCACGTCATGCGGACGAACAGAGGAGGTGGGGCCTCAGTACGACGTGCGAGGACAGTGACATGCGCGAGATTCCGCGTTGACCGGCAATTCTTGTTCGCCGAGAGCCTTGGGGCCGTGATGCTCGTTCGCTTCCTCGCGGACGCCGGTGCCGACATCGAGAACCTGCACTGGGATGGCGGTCCGGTCACCCTCGACGGCTCGGCGAGCCGCGATCGCCCCGGGGGTGACGACGCCAGCCTCCGGTACTCGTGGCGCATCGCCTCCGCGGCGTACGGATCGAAGCTTGCCGGAGAGATCGGGAGCTCCGCCGTTTGCCCGTTTCAGCCGGACGTCGCCGGGGAGTGGACACTCGAGTTGTGTGTGACCAACGCGCAGGGATGGGTGGCATCGGACACGGTGCATGTTCGCGTGCTGTCGATCCCCACGGGTCATTCGCGTCTCTTCCTGACAGTGATCTTTGCCGACAGGACGGGGGCCGCCACGCCGCCCGGGACATCCCCCATCGCCGGCGACGGCGTGGAACGGGTCATGATCGAAAGGGGTACCTACCGCGAGGCGGTGCTCTTCTCCTCGGCGAACGACGGAGCGGCGCCCACCGGGCCGGTGCGCTACGTCCTGGAGCCGGCGGGGGTGCTCCAGTTCGTGACGCCCGGCGGCCCGGCGCCATCCCGGCGGATCCGCTCCTCGCGCGGCCGCGTCGTTCCCGCATCGAGACGCCCGAAAATCCGCGCCCAACAACCCCTTCGTTCGCGCAAGGTTGCACCGGGAAAAATCGTATGGTAGCGTATGCGTCCCGTGGCGCGTTCGTCTAGGGGTCTAGGACGCCGGCCTCTCACGCCGGTAACACGGGTTCGAATCCCGTACGCGCTGCCATGCCTTTATTCACAAGGCCAGTAGTCCGGTATCCGGCCCCTCCCGGCGCCCCGCCCATCCCGAATCCCGTACGCGCTGCCAGATCCCACTCTTCAACCCAGAATCCCACAGCCGCAACTTTTTTGATGGGCCAGGAACCGCTTCGAGCGCGTCTGTCATCCGTGCATCCTCACCGATGGGTTCGGCGAGGGGCGTGCGGGGCGGGGATGACGGGATCAGAGATCCGTGAAGTCGTCCTCCCAGAACTCGCGGGCGGTCCGGGCTTCCTGTGGCCGGCCCCGTTCGGCGCGGCGCAGCTCGAGCCTTCGGATCTTGCCGGAGATGGTCTTGGGGAGATCGTCCACGAATTCGATCCGCCGGATGCGCATGTAGGGGGCGAGGCGGCCGCGGAGGAAGCGGAACAGCTCGCGGGCGGTCTCGCGGTCCGGCTGGTGGCCTGTGGCCAGCGTGATGTAGGCCTTGGGCACGGAGAGGCGGAGGGGATCCGGGCTGGGCACGACGGCGGCCTCGAGCACGGCCTCGTGCTCGATGAGGGCGCTCTCCAGCTCGAAGGGGCTGATCCGGTAGTCGGAGCTCTTGAAGACGTCGTCGGCGCGGCCGACGTACCACAGGTAGCCGTCCTCGTCGATCGAGGCGACGTCACCCGTGCGGTAGAAGCCGCCGGCCATCACCGCTGCGGTCTTCTCCGGGTCGTCGAGGTAACCCTGCATCAAACCCACGGGACGGGGCGAGAGACCGAGGGCGATCTCGCCTTCGCTGGCGCCGGGGTTGCCGTCGAGGTCGATGAGGCTCACCGTGTACCCGGGCATGGGCCGGCCCATCGAGCCGGGCTTGACCGGCTGGCCGGGGGAGTTGCCGACCTGGGCGGTGGTCTCGGTCTGCCCGTAGCCGTCGCGCAGCGTGATGCCCCACGCCTTGCGGACGCCGTCGATGATTTCAGGGTTCATCGGCTCTCCAGCACCCACCAGCTCGCGCAGCTTGACCGGGTAGGAGGCGAGATCCTCGCGGAAGAGCAGCCGCCAGACGGTGGGCGGGGCGCACAGCGAGGTGATCTCCTTGTCCGAGATCATCCGGAGCGCCTTTTTCGCGTCGAACCGGTCGTAGTTGAAGATGAAGACCGTGGCCCCGGCGTTCCACGGGGCGAAGAAGCTGCTCCAGGCGTGCTTGGCCCACCCAGGGGAGCTGATGTTCCAGTGGATGTCTCCCTCTTTCAGGCCGATCCAGTACATGGTCGACAGGTGGCCGACCGGGTAGCTCTGGTGTGTGTGCAGCACGAGCTTCGGTTTCGACGTGGTTCCGGAGGTGAAGTAGAGCATCATCGGATCGCCGGCGGCGGTGGGACCGTCGGGGGTGAAGATCGCCGGTTCTGCGAAGGCGTCCTCGTAGCTGATCCAGCCGTCGCTCCGGTCGCCGACGATGATCTTTTCGAAGCGTCCCTCGAGGCCCTCGAACTTTCCGGTTCCATTGCCGTCGGTGATGACGAGACGGGCCTGGCCCCGGTCGAGGCGGTCCTGCAGGTTCTCGGGCGTGAGCAGTGTGGTTGCGGGGATGATGACGGCGCCGAGCTTCATCGAGGCCAGCATGACCTCCCAGATGGCGGGTACGTTGGGAAGCATGACGAGGATCCGGTCGCCGCGGGTGATGCCGCGCCTTTTCAGGAAGGCCGCGAGCTGCGAGGATCGGTGGGAGAGCTCGGCGAAGGAGAGCGTGATCTCGCCGCCGCGTTCGTCGACGATCCACAGGGCGGTGCGGTCGTTACCCGCGGCGTAGACGTCGAACCAGTCCAGGGCCCAGTTGAACGTTTCCAGCCGCGGCCAGGAAAAGCCCGCGTACGCGGCGTCGTAATCCTCGCGGTTTGCAATCAGGAAGTCCCGTGCCTTGATGAAGATCTCCGTGCTGGTCATGTCTGCTGCTCTCCTTTCCTCGCGTTCGTCCGAAAGATAGGGTAGTACAACTTTCGCCCAAGATGAGCGACTCTCACCGGCGATAGCCACCAATCTCTTGCGCTCTGGACACGTGCGACGATGCTCGGCATGCCTCCGGGTATGCCTCCGCTCGTCGCACGCACCAGAGCGTCACGACCGTGGCACGTCTCATCCGGCAGAATCGCTCATCTTGGGTTTCGATAAACAGGTGCAGCTTTCTCAACGTAGGGATCAACTTCGTCTCGCCAAAGGTCCCATGGGGTCGCCGCCGTGCGATGCCGGGACCACCGAGCGGGCGAGACGCGGGTGTGCTCCTGCCGTTTCCGACGCTGCGCCTACCGCGCGACGGGAGCCGTTGTGGCGCCCGTGCCACCTGTGCCGGCACGTGGCCATGCGAGGACCCTCAGCGTGACGGTGAATGTGCCGGGATGGAGGGTCCAGCGGTACCGAACGTGGGTGTGAGAAAAGACGACACGTTTCGTAAACGGGTCCAGCGCCGCGGGGTCGAATCCGGGCCGCCACGCCGGGTTGATGAAGAACTTCGGACGCCTGGCGCACAGCTCTTCGAAGGTTGTCCCGAGGCGGCTCCACCGCTGGGCGTCAGGGTTGACGATCCCGGCCAGGTCCAGCACGTGCAGTCCGCTCGTGAACCCGATCACGCCGATGTCGCCGGCCGCCACGACATCGCCCGGTTTGCCATGTTTGCGGAGCCACCTGCCCGCCGGTACCAGGGTATCTCGAGAGTAGCGCTCGTACCGGAGGACTGCCGGCCGGTGGACGATGGCGAGAGCGAACGACTGGCAGACCGCGAGCGCAATCGCGCCGGGGACCAGCCATCGCCGGCCGGGGCGTCGCAGCCACGGCCGAAGGATCAGCAACGATGCCACGGAGCCGAGCACGAACCACGGGACGAGGTACCGGCCACTCGCTTCGACCCCGCCGAACGCGTTGTTGAACGCGTAGCCGAGCGGGTATGTCGATGCCGCAGCCAGCAGGAAGAACCAGTCGTTCCACGTCCTTCGCACCTCCCGGTCGCTCACGTACGCCGCGGCTGCCAGCAGGAAGAGCGGGAGAGATTCCGACGCCGCGACCAGCGCGGTGCGCACGAGCGATGCCACGATGTGCCCGCCGCGCCAGGTGAACGCTCCTTTCGCGGAAACGGTCATGGGAAACCAGCTCCCGAGCACGGTTTTCGAGAAGACGAGCCATGGGAGCACGACGAACGCCGCCGCGAGCCACAGCGCGGGCCGGCGCCGGCCTTCTGCCCTCAGCGTCGCCCACGAGAGCAGCACGAGACTGGCCGGCGCCGCGTCCGGCCGGCTGAGGGCGGCCAAACCCAGAAACACACCGACGACCGGCGAGCCCGGCCGCCACCTCTTCATGGCCCACACGGCTGAAAGCAGCAGGAACGGCGCGAGGGGTGTCTCCATCCCCGCAGCCGACCACAACCCGAGCCAGTGCGAGCTGGCCACGACGGCGGACGCGGCGATGGCGAGGGGCCTTGTGAGCCCGTATGCCCGGCACACGGCGTATGTCATGACCACGACGCCGGAGGCCATGGCAATGCCAATGGCCTTGGCTGCGAATCCAAGCGGGATGCCCGCCCACGCGGCAAGGGAGAGGAGAATCACCCAGGGGGGGCTGGTGGCGCCGGCGACCGGCGAGCCCGGGTTGAAGGCCCACTGTCCGGACTGGGCGACGTGTCTGGCGAACCTGAGGTAGATAAAGAGATCGTCGGGCCAGTACCCGAGCCAGGGGATGACGGCGATGATGAACGCCAGCCCTGCGCCCAGAATCAGCCAGCGGGCCGTTGACCGTTCCCGGTCACGTTGTTCCACTGTCGTGACGCTGTCCTTCACCCCCCCAGGATGCCATCGCCGCCCTCGGCCCGTCCAGCGCCCCGCGCGGCATCACTGGTGTGGCCCGGTGGCGTCAGGGCCAGGTACCTGACCACCGGCCGGCGCAGGAACGGGAGCAGCCAGAAGAGGAAGACCAGGGCGTGGGTCAGGACGTGGATCTTCCAGTGGAGCTTGTGGCGGTGCGCCGCCTTCCATACCAGGGCAGCGACCTGTTCAGGAACCAGGTTGACGCCGGTTTTCCGAACGCTGTACGCCTGGCGCTCGGCCCCGGTGACGAGGGGTGTCCTGACGTACGGCGCCAGGATGTCGCTGACGGCGATTGTGTACCGCTCGAGCTCGAGGTCGAGCGCCTCGGTGAAGCCGCAGATCGCGTGCTTGGTGGCCGAGTACACCGCCAGCTCCGGGATGCCGTACACCGCCGAGCTGGAGGCCATGGAGATGATCCGGGCGCCCGGCGTGTCCTTGAGCAGCGGCAGCGCGGTGTATGTCACGGTGATCACGCCCTTGAGGTTGGTATCGACGATTGCGAGCTGGGCCTCGAGGGAGATCTCGTCGAACGGGCCCATCCGCGCGATCCCGGCGTTGTTGAAGAGGACGTCGAGCTTGCCTCCAGTTCGCCCGGCGAACCCTTCGAAAGCCTTCCGGACGCTTTCCGGCCGGGTGACGTCCATCATGGCGGCGAAGCAGCGGTCCTGCCCGATCTCCTCGGCAAGCGCAGCAAGGCCCTTCTCGTTGACATCCGTGATGCCGACGAGCCAGCCCTTTCGGGCGAACAACCGCGCGGTTTCGAGGCCGATGCCGGAGGCCGCGCCCGTGATGAAGATCGTGCTTGGAGTCATCGCTCCCCCTTTGCCGCCGGCCAGGTTTGTCATCCGTGGCGACGATAGCGACGTTTCACCGTTTCCCCGTGTGCGGGCGGCTCAACCCTCCAGGATGTGGATCGCAAGGGTGGCCTCCTCGTTGCCGATGTTGCCGCCGCCGTTCTCGGCCAGGGCGAGCTTGGCTCCCGCCACCTGCCGGACTCCAGCCTCCCCGCGGAGCTGGTGTACGAGCTCGTAAACCTGGGCCAATCCCGAGGCGCCGATGGGATGACCGCGGCATTCGAGCCCGCCGGAGGTGTTGATCGGGAGCTTTCCCCCCAGGCTGGAATGCCCTTCGAGAGCGAACACCCCCCCCTCGCCGAGAGGTGCAAAACCGAGGGCTTCCGTCTGGTGCAGCTCTCCGAAGGCGGTCGCGTCGTGGATCTCCGCCACGTGGAGATCTTCCGGTCCCAGGCCCGCGGCCTCGTACGCCGCCCGGGCGGTCCGGGCGGCGATATCGTTGTCGAAATCGTCGACCCCCCTTCCGGTGCCGGTCCGCAGCTCGGATGCCCGGATCCGGACGGCCCTGGAGATGCCGGACCTGTGGACGTGCTCGCCGGACATGACGATCGCAGCGGCCGCCCCGTCGCCGATGGGTGCGCACATCGAGCGTGTCAGGGGCCAGGACACCGGCCGGTCTTCGAGAACCTGCTCCGGCGTCATCGGTATCCGGACCTGGGCCTTCGGGTTGGCAGCCGCATGGTTGTGGTTCTTGGCAGCGATGGCGGCGAGCTGCTCGGGCGTGGAGCCAAACGAGGCCATGTGCCACAGGGCGAAGGCGGCATAGACGTCCATGAAGACGGTGCGCTGACCGCCGTCGTCCGGCGGTATCCGGGCGGCGAGCTCGGGATGTGTCTCCTTGAGCCTCGTCATGGCGGCCTGTCTCAATCCCATGGCGCGCCCCAGGTGTTCCCGGGCGTTGGCCACGTCCAGGGCCGTCAGGAACGAGCCGAACATCTTCTGGCTGTCGGTGTTGAAGATCTTCTCGGCGCCCACGGCCAGGACGGTCCCGTACTGCCCCGAGGCCACGGCCATCCGCGCCAGGTGCAGCGCTGTGGACGCGCCGGCGCAGGCGTTTTCCACGTTGATGATGGGCTTGCCGGCAAGGGGCGTATTCTGCAACGCGACCTGGCCCCGGATGCAGTGCTGGTCATCGAAGTAGCCCCACATGGAGTTGGAAAAGACGATGGCATCGATCCGGTCGAGGGACATGACGGCGTCCCTGGCAGCCTCTGCGATCGCTTCCATGGCCAGGTCGGAGAGGCTCCGGTTTGGGTGCCTGGCGAAAACCGTCTGTCCCACGCCGACAATCCACTCGCCGGTCATGTGGCGCCTTCCTCGCCGTGGTTTTGAGCCTGCTGCCACTGCTCGTACTCCAACGTGACCTCTCCGGCCTGTTCGAGGACCTGCTGGAGGATCTCCGTGGCCTCCGGCATGGGGCCCTTGCCGGCCTTGAACGGTTCCCAGAACCAGTCGTCCTTGGTCTTGATCATCGGGATGCCGTCGCCGGAGAAACCGCCGAAGTGGAAGGCGAAGGTGGAGATCAGCATGTCGTAGATCTTGTCCATGCTGAAGGAACCCTTCATGTCCGGGCGGCTGTACCACTCCTGGAAGACGCCCCGGCTCATCGGGCCGACCGAGTTGGCGAGAACCACGTCCATGCCGGGCAACATGCCGAGAAGCAGCCCAGCCACGCCGTAGGAGCCCTGCTGCCTGGAGTCGACGTTCTTGGCGTAGATGGCGGCCGACGCCTGCGCCATGGCGATGCCGAAATCCATCATCAGCCAGTTGCAGGACGGGCCGTAGCCGAACATGCCGGCGGACTTGCTCTCGTTGACCGAATGGTTGAACTCGGCGCACGTGGGGTAGCCGCAGGCGCCGCAGTCCCAGGCGAGGGGCGACGGGGAAGTCGTGGCGCCGATCAGGAGAATGGCGTACGGTACACCCTCCTCCAGGAACTTCTTTCCCATGAGGTAATCGCCGTAGATGAACTGGGAGTAGGCCCCCCCGGGTCCCGCGAAGATCTCCAGCAGGCGCACCATGAAGCCGATCTCCTCTCCGTAGACGATCCGGGTCTCGAGCTTCAGGCCGGGTGTCAGGCGGGGTGCGCCCAGTGCCGCTGCAGCGCCGTCCTTGGCTGCCTGGAGGATCAGGTCGAAGGCATAGTCATTCTCCGAGAGAATCGGCATGGCTCACTCCTTTCCCGGGTCACTGCCGGACCCGTCGTCCCACTTCGGATACCAACTCTTGTAGTCGTACCAGTAGACCATCCTGAGCGTGACGTAGATCTTGCGCAGATCGTCCTCCATGACCGACAGGTTGTGAAGGTGGTAGTCCGGAAGGATGTCCACGTACGGGTTTTTTTGCCGCGACGCCATGAGGATGGCAACCTTCATCCAGGAACGTGGAAGGATCCCCTGGCGCTGGGCAGCCACCGACACGGTGTAGAGGGGCATGGCGTCGACCAGGAGCCGCTGCGTGATGACGAGCGCAGACCCCACGGCGATCCCGAGATCCAGGTTGCGGACCACGCACATCGGGCCGTTGAAGGGGACCTTCCGCCTCTCCTCGGGCGTCACGGCGGTCAGGTCGATCTGGCCGTGCTCGGTTTTCCGGGCGTTGTACACGAAGGAACAGTCCATCCGCCCGGCGCAGAAGCCGCAGCCCACGTCCATGGGAGTGCCGGCCGACCGGTAATGGCCGACGACCAGGCAGGCGTCGGACTCCCGGACCATCACGGCCTCGTACAGGAAGCGGCGCTTCGTGGACTCGGGGAACGCGTGGGATTCCTGCTCCATGGTGTCCGCCAGGGACAGGAGATCGTCTCCCGTCAGGATCTCGCATTCGACGCCGTCCACACCACCGGTTTTGGGCGCCGTCATGGCGGCGTTGGCCGCCAGCCTGGCGACCTCGAGCGTGTGGTTCTTCGGACGGTGGTACCGTTCGAACTCGTAGATCTTCTCTTTCATGGTGTGTCCCTCGTAATCGTTGTGACGTTGATCTTGACGGCTCCTTCGGCCAGGTTGTTCCTCGCCTTGAGGACCGCCTTCTTGACGCGGCCCGTTGGCGTGGTGGGGAGCTCGTCCACGAAGCGGTACCATTCGGGCACCTTGAAGGCAGCCAACCGCTCCGCGCAGTAGGCGGCCAGCTCTTCGGGCGTGACGGGCTCCAGGGGCACGACCAGGGCCAGGACCTCTTCCTCGCCCAGCTCAGAGGCAATGCCCAGCACCGCGACCTGCCCGACCTTCGGGTGGCCGAGGAGGACGTGTTCCACCTGCTGCGAGGCGATGTTCTCGCCGCGGCGGCGGATGACGTCCTTCTTGCGGTCGAGGAAGGTGAAAAATCCCTCCTCGTCCATCA
This sequence comes from Acidobacteriota bacterium, assembly GCA_013152895.1. Lineage (GTDB taxonomy): Bacteria > Acidobacteriota > Thermoanaerobaculia > Thermoanaerobaculales > Sulfomarinibacteraceae > JAADFN01. Next base: position 9,056 of record JAADFN010000195.1, read on the forward strand.
CCCCTTCGTCGCCCGTGTGGAGCCAGCCGCCCCGCCACAGCGTGGCCGTTGCATCCGGATCGTCCACGTACTCGATGCGCTGCATCAACCCGTCGGTCATGGCCGTCGGCCGGACGCAGATCTCTCCGGCCCGGCCCGGCCGGAGCTCCTCGAGGTCCTCGCCGAGGATCGCCACCTCGTTGTACGGGAGGGCCAGGCCGATGCTCCCAACCTTGCGCCGCGCCGGATCCATCGGGTTGGCCGTGTTGATTCCCGTCTCCGTCAGTCCGTAGCCCTCGACGACGGTCAGGCCGAAGCGTTGTTCGAAGGCTTCGTGGATCGGGGCCGGCGTCGCTGCGGAGAAGGCGACGCGGATGGGATTGTCGCTGTCGGTGTCCCCTGGCGGCTGGTTGTGGAGCATGGTGAGGAGGGGACCGAGGAAGTTGACCTCGGTGGCGCCCCCTTTCCGCGCGAGCTCCCAGAACCGCGAGACCGTGAACCTCGGGACGAGCAGCATGGAGCCCTCGCACATGATGGTCATGGCAGTGCTGAGCTGGGCGTTGCCGTGGAAGAGGGGCAGAACGGTCATCAGCCGATCGCTGGAATCGAGCCCCAGGTGAAGCGCGAGAACCTCGGCGATCATCGACATCAGCCCGAACCGCCAGACCACGCCCTTGGGCCGGCTGGTTGTCCCGGACGTGTAGACGATCTCCATGATCTCGCCGTCGCGGAGCCGGTCGCTGATGGCGCCGGGCTTGGAGGAAGCCACGATCGCCCAGGGGATCGTCCCTTCCGGCGCTTCGCCTCCCACCGCCACGATGGCGAGGTCCTCGTGGTTTTCCAGGACGCCCGCCACGGCGGGCAGAAGCGCCGCTTCCACGAAGAGAATCCGCGTCTTGGAGTGACGGAGCTGGTAGTCGAGGTCGTCTCCCCTCAGCGCGGCGTTGAAGGGTACCAGCGTCATGCCGGCGGCGTTGGTGCCGAACCACACGGCGAGGAACTCGGGGCGGTTCATCAGCATGACGCCGACCCTGGCCCCCGGCTCCAGCGCAAGGCTGTACAGGAACCCGCTGACCCGGAGGGCGCTTGTGGCGAGGGCCCCGCGGGTCAGCTCCTGGCCTTCGAACCACAGGAAAACTTCACTCGGACGCGCCTCGGCCAGCTCGAGAAAACGTTTTGGCAGGGGCACGGGCTACTCTCCTTCCATGTGCTGCAACGTGCCTCCGGCGTTGATCGCCAGGACCTCGTTGACACCGTCTTCCACCTGGGCCATGCGGGCGTCGCGGTAGATCATCTCGATGTCCGACTCCTTGCCGAGACCCATGCCTCCGAAGAGCTGGATCGCCATGTGGGCCACCGCGACCGCCGCGTCGGTGCAGAAAACCTTGGAGGCTATGGCGTGCTTCAGGCTCGGTGTGATGGTCTGGTAGTTGTGGAGCATGACCCGCCGCGACAGGGCCCGCGCGGCCTCCACGGTCTTGAACATTTCGAAGAGAGTGGCCTGTACCGTGGCGTGCTCGATGAGCACCCGTCCGCCCTGCACCCTTTCCCTGGCGTACCGGAGCGCCTCGTCGAAGGCGGCCTGGGCGACGCCGGTGAACAGGGCGCCCATGGCCGTGTTGGCGATGGAGACCGTGGCGTCGATGGCGAACGGATAGAGCTCGGAATCGGCGATGAGGTTCTTCTCGGGAACGAAGACATCGTCGAAGTAGAGCTCGCCCTGGGGCAGCGCCCGCTGGCCCAGCTTCTCCCAGGCTTTTCCCCGGCTGACGCCCGGGGATCCGAGGTCGACCAGGGCGATGCCGGAGCCCCGCATCCCCTGCGAAGGATCGAGGTTGAGAAAGAGGTAGGCGTGGTTGGCCACGGGGCCGTTCGAGATCCATGCGGACTTCTGACCGTTGAGGACCCAGCCGCCGTCGACCTTCTTGGCCCGCAGGTTTGGGACGATGTTCTCGCCCGGATCTCCCTCCATGCCTCCGAAGACGAGCCAGTCGGAGCCGTGGTCGGGCTCGGTGATCGCCCAGCAGCCGATGAGCGAGGCGTCCCGGTTTTCCACGAAGGGCGTCGTGAACTCGGCGATGAGCTCGTCGTCATCGGTCGCCAGGAGACAGGCCCCGAAAGCGGGGAACTGCGAAACACCGATGGAAACGCCGAACGCGGCGGAACCCCAGGCCAGCTCTTCCAGGACGATGTGGGTCCCCAACGGGTCCAGGCCCATGCCCCCAAAACCCTCGGGAACCAGGATCGTGTGCAGGTTCATCTCGTACGCCTGGCGCATGGCGTCGCGGTACACCGGATGATGCCCCACCTTCTCGGCGGGGAGCGCGTCGAGAAGACGGGCCGCGGGCCGCAGCACCTCCTTGGCGAAGGCGTGCACCGTGGACTTGATCTGTTCGTGCTCGTCACTGAGGTCGGGTGTCAGCTCGAAGTACATGATGCCCCCCTAGACTTCGAGGCTCACGCCGTTGGCCTTGGCGATGTCGGGAAAGAACTTCTTGGCGGGCTTGATGACGGGCAGGAGGCTGAAGATCTTGGAAACCGGCCCCTTGGCCTTGATGTCGCCCTTGGCCGTGGCCATGGGGACGTTGAGCTTGTCCATCCAGAAGCGGTGGGCGATATCGCCTTTCATCTCCATGCGAATCACCGGGCGATCGGGCGTTTGGTCCCACGCGCCCTCGTGGACCGTCGCGTCGGGCATCAGCCAGAGCTCGCCCTCCGGCTCGTGGATGACGAAGTGGACGTAGATTCCCAGGGTCTTGAACCTGGTGGCTATCGCCTCCTGTTCGAAGGCCTTCCTCCAGGTCGCTCCCAGGGTGGCGTACAGCTGCTCCGCGCTTTCAAACTTGGGCATCGGGTTGTCCCCCTTTCATGAGGTTTCCCTTGCAAGCAGAGCAAGAAACATTCCAATGAGGGTCGTGTATCCCATCTTCAATGGATCTCGCGTGGTTTCAGTGGCTTGGCGCGAAGGTGGGGCCGGCGCCGGGTAGAGCGATTCGGGGCGAGTATTGCAGGAACGCGAACCCATCGGTGTCTTTTCGTGATAGACTACATGAAATGAGTACGTTGCAAGAACGCAATCGAGTTGCAGCATTGCATTCCATGGAGCGGCTCCTCTTCGACTCGCTCCCCCTGGGGGTCTTCCTCCTGGATCACCGCGGCGTCGTGTTGGCGATCAACCATCAGCAGGAGATCAACTCGGGCGTGTCCCGCCACGAAGTGGAGGGGCGGCGTATTGGCGAGGTGTTCAGCGGGGTCTTGCAGAAGTATGGCCTGGTGGAGCCGTTGGAACGTCTCTTGACGGACGGGACGCATTTCAGAATGGAGATCGAACGGTATGAGCCCCAGTTCCTGCGCAAGCTCCTGCGGTTTCGCCTGTGGGGCTACCCCCTTGTGCCAAGGGAGCTGTTCATCGTCCTGACAGAGGGGGTGGACCAGGAGCACCCCGCCGCACCCGACATCCTGGGCGAGAGCGAAAGCATGGAGCGCGTCTTCTGGCTCATCGAGAGGGCTGCGCGGGTGGATGCGATGGCGCTGATCCTCGGGGAGACGGGAACGGGAAAGGAGCTCGTTGCGAGGGCGATCCACAGCCGCAGTCACCGGAAGAGGGGACCGTTCCTCGCCGTCAATTGCGGCGCCCTGCCCGAGCAGCTCCTGGAATCGGCGCTGTTCGGGCACGAGCGGGGCGCCTTCACCGGCGCGAACCGCCAGGTCAAGGGCTACTTCGAGGCGGCCAACCATGGGACTCTTCTGCTCGATGAGATCGGGGAGACGAGCCCCGCTTTCCAGGTCAAGTTGCTCCGGGTGCTCGAGTCGGGGAAAGTGACCCGCCTGGGGGGTACGGCGCCCATCGCAACCGACGTGCGCGTGCTGTGTTCGACGAACCGGAACCTGGAGGAAGAGGTCCGCGCAGGCCGTTTCCGCAAGGACCTGTACTACCGGATCAACGTGCTGCAGATCCGGCTGCCCGCGCTTAGGGATCGCATCGAGGACATCCCGTTGCTGGTGGCGGGGTTCCTCCAGGAGGCGATTCAGAAGCACGGTCTCGGGGAGAAAACGATGACCCAGCCGGCGCTCGAGCGTCTTCGGACCTATGCATGGCCGGGCAATGTCCGTGAGCTGGCCAACGTCATCGAATCGGCGTACATCGTGGCCCCGGGCCGGGTGATCCAGGAGCATCACCTGCCGCGGAGAATCCTCGAATCCACCGCCGGGAACATGCAAGGCAGCCTCGGTTTGGGGGGCATGCCGTCGTACGAGGAGGCGAAACGGAGATTTCAACGGCAATACCTGGAGCATCTCCTCGAGCTCAGTGGGGGTGACATGAAGGCCGCGGCCCGCATCGCCGGCGTGCATCCGTCCACGCTCTACCGCATCCGGGAACGCCCCAATCGTGCCAGCCCGTCCCGGACGCGCCGGAAAGGATCCTCGACCGTCCGGTTTTGACAGCATCACCAGGTCGATATACACGTATGACATCGTGCAGCAGCGTTTCAGCGAGCAAGCGGAGTAGAGGAGAGCTGATCGGATACCTCGCGGACTTTCGTCGCGAGACCGTGTGGGGGGCGTCCGGGAGGCCCTGCTTGCAGCAGGTCCGCGGTCAGCGCCCGGGAGGCCCGGCCTGCGGCCGGCCCGCGGTCTTGATCCCGAGCCGTTCTGCACGCGAGCGTGCAGCCCGTCTCGCGCTCAATCCCGCCGGGGCTGGCGCCCCGCCCC
>JAADFN010000196.1 GCA_013152895.1 Acidobacteriota bacterium
GGCGCTGCCACGGTCTCTCGACGAACACGAATGCCGGTCAATCGAGAATCTCGCGTCTGTCACTGTCATCGCACACCGTGGTGAGGCCGCATCTCCCTTGTTCGTCCGCAGACGTGGTGCTGCTCCTGGGGCATGACGGTGCTCAGGATGAGAGCGCCGGCATCGTGGCATCAAGCCCAAACGAAGCAGCTCCTGCCCCGCTCCTCGGCCCCGGCCGCAATGCGTTCCGTGCCGCTGATACGGACTCTCGTTGCGAAACCTGGGAGCAGAACCGTGGCGGGGCATTTCGACCAAGCCGGGGCCAAGGCGTTCCCGGCGCACGTCGTCGGCACCGCCGCGAGAAACACCGCAGTGGCGAGCGTCTCCGTGGTCGTGGTGGGAAGTGCGTGAGAGATGAAGGTGAGCGATGCGCTCACGCACGCATGATTCGGACGAGCTCCTGGAGAATTCGTGCCGTGGCGCCCCAGATGACGTGCCCGTTCCAGACCAGCGCCTTGGTGCTGATAAGGAGGCCGTTGGACCTCCGGGTGACGTCCGTGAAGGCCTCCGGGCCGAGCAGGAAGGACACGGGAACGCGGATCAGGAAGGCGACTTCCGACGGTGACGGGGTCAGCGTTACCGGCCCATCGACGGCGCCGACGACGGGCGTGATCACGTAGCCGGTGGGCGTTCTGATATCCGAGAGAAGGCCGAGCACCCGGACGTGCTCCGGATCCAGGCCGATCTCTTCGCGGACTTCCCGCAGGGCCGTATCGACGATCGTCGGATCCCCCGGGTCGGCCGCACCGCCTGGAAACCCGTACTGGCCCGCGTGGTGCGAGAGGTTCCCGGCCCGGCGTTCGATCACCAGGTCGAAGCCATCCGCATCCGCCAGCAGCGGAACGAGCACCCCGGCAAGACGTTCGCCGGGGCGCGGCGTCATCGTCCGGCGCTCCCTGGCGCGAAGCACCCCTTCCAGGCGGTTTTCCTCGGCCCGCAGACGCCTCACAGCGCGAGACCCCCGAGAAACCCGGCGAGCTTCTGCGCAACGTCGCGGGGGCGATGCCCTCCCGCCATGTACGCCGTCCGTGCCGCCTTGCGCCGTCTGGCGGCATCCCCGCTTTGCAGCTCTTCAAACGCCCGAACGAGCACGCGCGCCAGCTCGGCCGGCCGGCCGGGGCCGGGCGTGACCCTGGCAACCGCGCTCTGGGGCCACTCCAGGAACTGGTGCAAACCACCAACGACGACGGGCGTGCCACAGGCCAGGAACCTGACCACGGCGGCCGAGGTTTCTCCGGCCGACGGCGACCTGAGGACCACGCCGAGATCGGCCGCCGCGGGGAGAGAGAGGAATGTCTCGTACGGCACCCAGCCCGTCGCCGAAACCCGGTCGCCGATCCGCGCCGCCTGCTGGACGCCCTCGGCTGCTCGCCCTTCGCCGACGAGCACGAGCCGGACCGCCGAGCCCATCCTCGTCGCGGCGGACACGGCTGCCAAAACGGCTTCAAGACCCTTCGCCGGCGTCAGGAAACCAAGGTGCATCACGAGGAGCTCACCGTCCTTCACACCGAGCCTGCGGCGGATCCGCGCCCGGTCGATGCCGGGCCCGGGATCGTGCGCCGGCATCGCCAGGCGCAGCACGGGCATTGCGGGAAACTCGTGGACAACCTGACGTTCGGCCCACTTCGAATGCACAACCGCGGCCGCTGCGCCCGCGAGGAATGGCGCGCGGACCGGGAAAAGGAACGGATCGCGCATGGCTTCGAAGCCCAGCGCCCGGCCCCTGGCCAGCGCCTCACCCGCCGCACCGTACGCTGAAACCATCCGCGTGCGGTACCCCTCGCGGTCCCCCTTCGCCAGGGTTGCTTCCACGAGCAGGTGATGAAGGACCAGGTCGTGCAGCACGATGACGCGCGGCGCGTTCTCGATGTGCTCGAGCAGCCAGAGGTGGAACGGGTTGTTCCCGAGGTGCAGAAGCGTGATCTCGCCTTCACATGGAGAGGTGTCGGTACCAACGAGCTCGACCCCGGGCGCTGCGAGATCCCCGTCCCACTGCGGCGGCCGCAGGGCCCGGATGCGGGCCAGCCGCGCCAGCTCCGGCAGCAGCTCGGCCGCATAGTCGCTGACACCGGAGCGGACAGGAGGCAGGGGAGATCCCCAAAGAACCCGAAGCGTCACGGCTCCACACTACCACGGCTTCACACCGCTTCTATCTGGCCAGTGGGGCGCCGCTGCACGTGGAACGCATACCGCCTCAAGCTCTCCACGACGAACGCTCGTGTAAGATAGCCGCGTGAGGATCGTGCGCCTGTTTCTTCTGCTGATCTACGTCGGCTACCTCGTCGATGTCGGGCTCCTGATGATCATCCTTCCGTGGAATCCACTCTGGGCGGTCATCGTCTCGGCGCTCCCCCCCTGGGCGATGCCGATCTTCGATGCGCCGGCCATCCGGGGCGCCATCAGTGCCTTTGGGGTTCTCCACCTGGCGTTGGTTTCGCTCGAGCTCTTCGCGCCGAGGATCCGCGCCCGGCAGGCCTCATGATCGCGGGAGTCGGGATCGATCTCGTCGCCGTTGCGCGGGTCACGCGGCTTCTGAACAGGCACGGTCAGCGTTTCGTGGATCGATGCTTTTCACCCGATGAAATCGTCCGCGGGCAGGACCCGGAGCACCTCGCCGGGCTTCTCGCGGCCAAGGAGGCCGCCTTCAAGGCGTTGGCCGCGCCAACGCCGTCAGGCATCGGCTGGCGCAGCCTCGCCATCCTGCACGCCCCCGGTTCCGGCAGGCCCGCCCTCGTGTTCCGCGGCAGGGCGCGAGAGGTGGCGGAGAAGCGGCACATCGTCCAGGCCCACCTCAGCATCTCCCACCAGGCCGGCACGGCCGTCGCGGTGGTCATCCTGGAGGCCGGGTCCGCGTGAATCCCACGCTGGTTGATCCAGGCGGGGCGGATTCGTATGCTCGTGGCATGGAAGGACGGATTCTTCTCGTCGACGACGAGCCGTACATCCTGAAGATCCTGTCCTTCAAGCTCAGGCAGGAGGGACTTGTCACGGTCGAGGCCCGCTCCGTTGACGAGGCGCTGCGCTGCCTGGAAAACGGCCCCGTGGACCTCGCCCTGCTCGACGTCAACCTGGGCACTCCCCTCTCCGGCTTCGACCTGGCGCGGATGATCCGGGACAACTCTCGAACCGCTGCGCTCCCGATCATCATGCTGACCGCCCGCGACTTCGTCGCCGACATCCGCCAGGGCCACGAGATCGGCGCCGCCGGCTACATCACCAAGCCCTTCTCCATCGCCGATGTCGTCGACCGCATCCGCTCCATCCTCGGCGCGTAGGCCCATCCAGCCGCATACGAAAAGGGGAGCCACGAACTCGCTCTCTCCGCTCCTTCTCCCTGGCAGCGTCGGGCGTTTTGCCCGCCGGGTTGTGGGGTATCCCACATCGTGTGCCGGGCCACCGGACCCGTTCCCCCGTCCGGGCAGGTGGGACTCACCGCTACCAGAGATCAAGACAATGCGAAGCAATCCAACACGGCTGCAAGCCGACGGCCCGGCCAAAAGCCGGGGCACGGCGCAGCCACCTTCAATCCGTGCAAGCCGACGCCGAGGCGTCAGCCGAGGCACGGCGCGC
>JAADFN010000197.1 GCA_013152895.1 Acidobacteriota bacterium
CTTCGAGCCGGACCCGCGCTCGCGCGAGGGCCGGATCGACGCGAATGACGCGGGCCGGCCGTAGGCCGGGCCTCCCGGGCGCTGACCGCGGGCCTGCTGCAAGCAGGACCTCCCGGACGCCGCCTCCAGCCCCTCCTCCCGATCGTGGCCTTTGACAGATCAGACACTTGAGGTTCAGGATCGCCACCCCGACGAGGCGGTACTCCACGGCGGTGTGCATCCCCCCGCCCAGATCCTTCGTCGGCTTCGCCTCCTCAGAATGCAAGAGGGAGAAGGTGGCACGGATCAGGATGACAACCGTTCCGTCCCCGGATCTCGTCCCCCTTTGGTAGCGCGCCGGGCGAGACGCCCGCCACAAGGAGAAGAAAGGGGACGAGCACGTCCATGTCGATCCATGGCCTCCTTCTTCCCGGGGCTCTCACGTTGTCCGGTTCGGGGCGGCACGGTTGTCAGGCCGGCACGCTCTTTGCGCGTTCTCCGGGAGATGCTCACCCCATGACGCCACGGTACGGCTCCAACCCAGGCGTTTACTGGTACTGCTGGTACTGCGGCTGTTGCGGGGGCCGGGGCTGGATGGGAGCACCGGGGCTGGACGGACGCTGGCGGCCCATCATGCCGGGACGGCGTCCCATCCGTCCCTGGCCGGCACGCCGGCGGCGGAGCTCTTCGCGCAGGGTCACGAGCTTCTTCCACTGGTCGACCGTCAGGATCTTCCGGACCGCAACGAGCAGGTCGAACCGCTCGTTTTCCAGATTCTGGCGGGCCATCTGCAGCTTGGCGAACGCCGCCCGGACGGCCTTTTCGTCAAACGTGTCCCGCTGGGCGAGATCCCCGAGCCGGAGCTCGGCCCGCTTGACGGCCGCGTTGAGATCGATCATCCGTTCGGCGTGATCGAAGACGGCATCGTGAATCCTCGACTGCTGATCGGGGGTCAGGTTGAGGTACCGGACGAGCCGGGGGTTGTCCCACCACCGGCCGGGCGGCATCCGGAAGCTCGCGCCCCACAGAAGTCCCCCGGCGGTCATGGCCAACACGAATGCAACAATTTTCTTCATCGGAACCTCCACGATCATCCTTGTGATTTCTTGTGTGTTTGAAGGCCGGCGATCTCGCCCGGGCTTGGAACGAGCTGATCCAGGGCCTCGAAACCGGGCACCCGGTCGTCGGCCAGCGTGGCGTTGACCTGATCGAGCACGCGTTCCACCTGCGCATCGGTCCGCGGCGTGGCCGGCGAGCGCCGCCCGGCGTTCAGCCACAGTCCCAACGCCGCGATCAGCACGGCCGCCGCGGCGAGCAACGCCCGCGCCCAGTGGCGCCGGTGCAGCCGGGGTACGACGGCGGCAGGCCCATCGAGCCGGAACAGGATCTGCTCCCGCTGTGCCTCCCAGTCTGGCGCTGCGTCCAGCATCTCGCGGCGCCTGGCCGCGAGCGGCGCCTTCAGGGCCTCGACCCGTCGCCGGCAGCCCAGGCAGGCGTCCAGATGGCGCTGGATCTCCCCGTCGAGCTCCAGCCCGGCCACGGCCCGGGCGATCTCATCGTCGGTCATGTGTCGTTCATTCATCTCACGGCCTCCAGCTCCTCCCGCACACGGTGGACGGCCCGGTGAAGCTGTTTCTTGACCGTTCCCACCGTGACGTCGAGCGCCTCCGCGATTTCGTCGAGCTCCATCTCGGCATAGAACCGCAGGCGGAAAACCTCCCGCTGTTGCGCCGGAAGCGCGGCTTCGGCGTACGCAAGTCTCGCCACCGTTTGACGCTGGATCGCCCGCCGTTCGGGATCGGCCGCGTCGTCCGGCAATACGGCCATGATGGGGTTTTCGCCACCGTCGCCGTCCACGCGAATACCCCGCCGGGCCCGCTTGCGCAGCAGATCCAGGCAGGTGTTGATCCCGATCCGTACCAGCCACGTGGAGAGCTTGGAACGCCCGTCGTAGGTGCCGAGCTTCGTGTACGCCTTGAGGAACGTCTCCTGGGCGGCCTCGTCGGCATCGTCCGCCCCGACGTACTGGCGGCATACCATGAAGACGAGCTTCTGGTGGCGCCGCACCAGCTCTCCAAACGCATCCCGGTCTCCCTCCTGGGCCCTCACGCTGAGCGCCCAATCTTCTTCGTGACGATCCCCGTCAGCGGTTCGCATCGCACTGGCCCGCATCACGTCTTTGAGACGACGCCCGCGCTCCCGGGTTGACACCGCGACCCCCTGTCGCCGGCCGGTCCCCGCCAGACGCGAACCCGGCCGCCACCGCGAGGACCCAGGCGTGCGAACGGGCGGCCATCGACGATCCCGGCTACACCAGCGCTGGGCCGCGGTACTCGCCGAAGACCCCCGCAAGAGCGCCGGCGATCTCGCCGATCGTCGCGTAGGCGGCGACGGCCTCGATGATGGGCGGCATCAGGTTGGCGCCGCCCCGGGCCGCCTCCACGAGCGTCGCCAGACACCGTTCGACCGCGGCGCCGTCCCGCCCGGCCCGGACCTCGCGCAGCCGCTCGATCTGCTCACGTTCCCCGGCCTGGTCCACCCGCATCGTCGGGATCGGCGTCTCGTGCTCGACCGTGAAGCGGTTGACGCCGACCACGACCTGCTCGCCGCGCTCGATCGCCCGCTGGGCCCGGTAGGCGGCGTCGGCGATGAGCCGCTGCTGGAACCCGCGCTCGATCGCCGCCAGGGCGCCACCCTGGTCGTCGATCCTGTCAATCAGCGCGCGGGCCTCGGCCTCGATCCGGTCGGTCAGGCTCTCGACGAACCAGCTCCCGCCGAGCGGATCGACGACGTCGGTCACGCCCGACTCGTGTGCGATGATCTGCTGGGTTCTCAGGGCGATGCGAACCGAGTCTTCGCTCGGCAGCGCAAGAGCCTCGTCGCGCGCGTTCGTGTGCAGCGACTGGGTGCCGCCGAGCACCGCCGCCAGCGCCTGGAGGGCCACCCGGACGACGTTGTTCTCCGGCTGCTGGGCGGTCAGCGTGGAGCCCGCCGTCTGCGTGTGGAAGCGGAGCATCCATGACTTCGGCTTCTTCGCGCCGAAACGTTCCCGCATGATCCCGGCCCACAGGCGGCGCGCCGCCCGGTACTTGGCGACCTCCTCGAACAGGTTGTTGTGGGCGTTGAAGAAGAAGCTCAACCGGGGCGCGAAGCCGTCGACGTCGAGCCCGGCGCCGAGCGCCGCCTTGACGTACTCGATGCCGTCGGCCAGCGTGAAGGCGACCTCCTGAACGGCCGTCGCTCCCGCCTCCCGGATGTGGTAACCGGAGATGGAGATCGTGTTGAAACGCGGAACCTCGGCGTGGCAGAAGGCGAAGATATCGGTGATCAGCCTGAGGCTCGGCCCCGGCGGAAAGCGGTACGTTCCCCGGGCGATGTACTCCTTGAGGATGTCATTCTGAATCGTGCCCGTGACCGCGTCCCACCCAACGCCCTGTTTGCGGGCCACAACGAGGTACATCGCCAGCAGGACGGCCGCCGTTGCGTTGATCGTCATCGACGTCGAGACCTTGTCCAGCGGGATCTTTTCGAACAGCGTCTCCATGTCGGCGAGCGAGTCGATCGCCACCCCGACGCGCCCGACCTCGCCCAACGAGAGCTCGTCGTCCGAGTCGTACCCGATCTGCGTCGGCAGGTCGAACGCGACGGAGAGCCCCGTCTGCCCCTGGTCGAGCAGGTAGCGGTACCGGCGGTTGGATTCGGCCGCCGTGGAGAACCCGGCGTACTGGCGCATCGTCCAGAAGCGCCCGCGGTACATCGTGGGATAGACGCCACGCGTGAACGGATACTCGCCCGGCATCCCGAGCCGTTCCTCCAGTTCTTCGTCGGTGCTCCACGACCCGTAGACCGGCTCGACCTCGATCCCGGAGCTCGTCTCGAAGCGCTCCCGCCGCTGCCCGGGTGCAAACGCCGCAAAGGTCGTCTCGAACCACCTGCGATAGCCGGTATCGTCGCTCACGGAAACCTCCCCGCCTCGATCTCCCGACGATTGTAGCCCGGACGGTTCGAAGGACCGCGAACGGGCCGATCGTTCCAACCCCCCTGGCTGCCTCCCGCGGTACAATTCCTCCGTTTGGGACCGAACGTCCCGGAGAGAGCTCGGGATGCCTCCCCGCCGAACGACGGAGCAACAATGCCACGAACGATCCATATCGCACTGAAGAAGACCGGCAAAGCGCTTATCCAGGCTCTCCCCATCCTGGCCGGCGTGCTCACGCTGGTCAGCCTGGCCGTGGCGAACATCCCGAAAACGTGGTACGCGCGGCTCTTCACGAACACGCCCCTCGACCCGGTCATCGGGGCCGCCGCCGGAAGCGTCGCGGCCGGCAATCCCCTGACGAGCTACATCATCGGCGGCGAGCTCCTCCGGCGCGGCGTCAGTCTCCTCGCCGTCATCGCCTTTCTCATGGCCTGGGTCACCGTCGGCTTCGTTCAGCTCCCGGCCGAGGCGATGTTCCTCGGACGGCGTTTCGCGGTCACGAGAAACGTGACCGCCTTCGTGTTGGCCATCGTGGTTGCCATGCTCAGCGTGCTGACGATGCGCCTGGTTGGCATCACGCCGAGGATCACACCGTGACAGCGCGGCGCGCCGCACAGAAACGGCCCAGCCCCGGAATGCTCTTCTTCCTCGCAACGGCGTTCTTCACGTTGATCCTGTGGCTCGTGCGGCCGGGGGCCGTCCGCCGTGCGGTCCCGTTCTTCCTCACCATCCTCGGCGAGATCTGGCCGGTGCTCGTCTTCATGTTCGTGCTGATGTTCGTTCTCAACCTCTTCATCTCACCGCAGGCCGTCAAGCGGTGGCTCGGCCAGGCAAGCCGCCAACGAGGCTGGTTCATCGCCGTCATCGGCGGCATCGTGAGCTCGGGACCGATCTACCTGTGGTATCCCCTCCTCGCCGAGCTGCGCAAGCAGGGGATGCGCACGGCGCTCGCGGCGGCGTTTCTCTACAACCGTGCCGTCAAGCCGGCGCTCCTCCCGCTTCTGATCTACTACTTCGGCCTGGGACTCACCATCATTCTCACGGTGTACACCGCGATCTTCTCGATCGTCCAGGGTCTCATCGTCGAGCGCCTCATCGAGGGCCACGCGGGAGAATAGCGGGCGGCGCGAGCCGTCATGGCTCCAGGGACGGAGCCGATCCTCACGCCGAGGCGCCGCGGGGAAGCTCGACCTCGACGGTCGTGCCAACGCCCTCGCGGGAGTCCATGTGGAGCTGCCCGCCGAGGCGCTGGACCAGGTGCTTGACGATGGCCAGCCCGAGCCCGAGTCCGCCCCGGCCCGGAGTCCGGCCCCGCTCGACACGGTAGAACCGCTGGAAGATCGCCTGCACCTCGGGCGCGGGCACGCCCTCGCCGCTGTCCGCCACCTCGAGCACGACGGCGCCCTCGCCGGAGCGCGCCCGGATCTCGACCCACCCTCCGCGGCGGTTGTACTTGATCCCGTTGTCGACGAGGTTCGACAGGATCCTGGCGAGCGCGCGGCGATCGGCTCTCAGCGTGAGCCCGGCAGGAACCTGCGTCCGCAGCTCGACCTCGGCACGCTCGGCGACCGGCGCGAGGTCCCGCACCACCTCGCCCGCCAACCCGGCCAGGCCAACCTCCTCGGGGTTGAGCTCGAGCTCTCCCGATTCGATCGTGGCGAGCTCCCGCAGCTCATCGGACAGCCTGGTGATGCGTTCGACCTGCCGCACGAGCAACGCGGCGATCTCCTGGTCCACCTCGTCCTCCAGCGATTCGACCGCCGTACGGAGAACCGCCAGCGGCGAGCGAAGCTCGTGGGAAAGATCCTGCACGAAGCGGCGGCGCAGGTCTGCGGAACGCTGGATGAGCGTGATTTCGGACAGGAGAACGACGACCCCGCCCCGCCGCACCGGCAGGATCCGGATCTCCCACACGCCGCGGCGGTGCTCCACCGTGATCCGGCCCCCTTCACCGTCCTCCACCGCTGTCCGGACGAGAGCGAGCACGTCCGGGTCTCGCACGAGCTCCACCAGCAGCGTCCCCGGGGCGACGGCGTCACGACCGAGAAACCGCAGCGCCGCTGCGTTGGCCGTGCGAACCCTGTACGACGCATCGACGACGATCAGGCCGTCTTCGAGCGTTGCCGAGATATCGTCGAGGAGATCCTCCATCTCCGACCGTTCAGCGGCGTAGCGCCCGGCCCGGGTGCGGAGCTCGCGAAGCTCCCGCTCCGCCGCCAGCGGCGCGGTGACGCCGAGCTCGGCGAGAAGCTGGCCGAGCGGGCGCACCGCGACGTTCCAGACGACCCAGGAGAGGAACATGATTCCGAACGCCCACACGAGAACGATCGCCAGGTGCGTCCGTGGCAGGAGGAGCGCCGCGAAGAGCAGCGGGAGCGAGGCAACCGTCACGAGGGCGGCCAGCCGCGCCAAGCTCACGAGTAACCCCGGAAGCGGTAGCCAGCGCCGATCAACGTTTCGATGCACTCCGGGCCGAGTTTCTTTCTCAAGGCCCGGATGTGAACGTCGACCGTCCTGGTCTCGATGTCGGTGGACAGTCCCCACACCCGTTCGAGAATGGCTTCCCGGCTCATCACCCGGGGGCGGTTCACGATGAGGAACCAGAGGAGCTCGAGCTCGCGGACGGTCAGGCGGACGGAGCGTTCGTCGAGAAGCACCTCCATCTCGTCCCGGCGGACCTCGAGGCGGGTGTCGCGGTAGCTGTTGCCCGGCACGCGCCGGTCGAGCCGGCGGCGGCGGAGCTGGGCGTTGATGCGACTTGAAAGCTCCCGCAGGGAAAAGGGTTTGACCACGTAGTCGTCTGCGCCGGTGTCCAGCCCCTTGACCCGGTCACGTTCCTCGGCACGCGCCGTCAGCATGATCACGGGAAGGTCCTGGACCGACTCCATGCTCCGCAGCTCGCGGCACACCTCCACGCCGTCCATGTCGGGAAGGTTGAGATCGAGAAGCACGAGGTCGGGCGGTGCGTCGGCGATGGCGGCGAGCCCGTCCCGGCCCATGGCGACATGGCTGACCACGTATCCCTGGCGCCTGAGAGCCCGCCCGAGCGACGCCGCCAGGTCGAGGTCATCCTCGATCAGCACCAGGCGTTCACCGGCCATCGACGTGCTCCCCGCGCAAGCCGCTGCCCGCGCCACGGGATGCGCGACGGTGGCCAGCGGCCACTCTCATTCCGGTCCCTCTCCAGCCGGCCGACCGCTCTCGAACGGTTGATGCCGGATTGGAATCCCCTCGACGAGATAGACGACCTCTTCGCTGATATTCGTGGCCTGATCGGCGATCCGTTCGGCGAAGCGCGCCACGAACAACAGGTCGATCGCCCGCGTGATCGTATGCGGGTCCTCGATCATGAAGGAGATGAGCTCCCGGAAGAGCTGGAGGTACAGATCGTCCACGTCATCGTCGCGCGCGATGATCTCGCGGGCGGCCGCAGCATCCCGTCTGACGTAGGCGGCAATCGCGTCGGAGACCATGGCCCGCGCCAGGTTGAGCATCCGCGGCAGGTCGATCAGCGGTTTGAGGAGTGGCCGCTCGTTGAGGTCGAGGACCCTCCGTGCGATGTTGACTGCATGATCCGCGACGCGTTCGAGCTCCGGCCCGAGCTTGATCGCCACGACGACGAAACGCAAGTCGGTGGCCGCGGGTTGGTGACGGACGATGAACTCGCTGACCATGCGATCGATCTCGACCTCGTACCGGTCGATCTCCTCGTCAGCCGCAATCACCGCCCGCGCCAGGTTCGAATCACGGCCGGTCAGGGCGCGGTTGGCATCGTCGAGACTCTTTTCAACGAGTCCCGCCATCGTCAAGACCGTCGCCTTGATGGCATCGAGCTCCTTTTCAAACTCCCGCTGCATGGGCTGTCCTTTCAGCTCTCCGGGCCGCCGGCGCCCGGGGGGCGGCCTGATGCCCCTCGTTTCCATAGTACGTCGGCCTCATCCGAACCTCCCGGTGATGTAATCCTCGGTCTGCTTGTTGGCCGGGTTCGTGAACATCTTGGTGGTCTGCCCGACCTCGACAATCCGCCCCTCGAAGAAGAACGCCGTGACATCCGAGATGCGGGCGGCCTGCTGCATGTTGTGCGTGACGATGACCACGGTCAGCCGGCTCGTGAGCATCCGCACGAGCTCCTCGATCTTCGCCGTGCCGACCGGGTCCACCGCGGAGGTCGGTTCGTCCATCAGGAGGACCTCCGGCTCGACGGCGAGCGCCCGGGCGATGCACAGCCGCTGCTGCTGGCCGCCGGACAGGGCGGTGCCGGGCTGGTGCAGCTTGTCCTTGACCTCGTCCCAGAGGGCTGCGCCCCGCAGCGCGTCCTCCACCCGATCCATCAGCTCGCTGCGCGAGAGCGTGTAGTGCAGTCGAAGCCCATACGCAACGTTTTCGAAAACCGACATCGGGAAGGGGGTCGGCGCCTGGAAGATCATCCCGACGCGCCTCCTGAGCTCGATCAGATCCAGCGAGGGATCGAGCAGGTTTTCGCCATCGAGGAGCACCTCGCCCGTACATCGCTGGTCCCGGTACATCTCGTAGATCCTGTTGTAGACCCGGATGTGGGTGGATTTGCCACAGCCGGATGGGCCGATGATCGCCGTGACACTGCGCGGGGCGATGTCCAGGGTATTGTCGAAGAGCACCTGGTGATCGCCGTAGTAGAAATTCAGGTTTCGTACCGAGATGACGCCAGGCGCCGGGCCGGCCGGAGCGGCTTGGGTCTGTTCGAACGGCCGGGTCGTGCTCATGTTTTTCTCCTCAGAATGAAACGTGACACGAGGTTGATCGTCAACACGCCCATCGTGATGACGAGGGACGCCCCCCACGCCGCCCGTTGCCAGTTCGCGTAGGGAGACATGGCGTAGTTGAAAATGGTGACGGTCAGGTTGGCCATCGGCCCAGACAGGGTGCGCGGCCAGTACGGGCTGTTCAGCGCCGTAAAGAGCAGGGGTGCCGTTTCGCCGCTGACACGTGCGATCGCGAGCAGAATCCCGGTGAGCAGCCCCGCCTTCGCCGCCCGGAACACGATCTGGACGATGACCCGCCAGCGCGGAGCCCCGAGAGCCAGTGCGGACTCCCGCAGTGTGTTCGGGACAAGCGCCATCATGTCCGCCGTCGTCCGGGCGACGATCGGCATCATGAGAAACGCCAACGCCACGGCGCCTGCATACCCCGAAAAATGGCCAAGGGAAACCACCAAAAGAGTGTATACGAAGAGCCCGGCGATGATCGACGGAACACCCATCATCACGTTGACCATGAAATTGACCAGCGTCCCGAACCGGGTCCCGGCTCCATACTCCGCAAGGTAGACCCCGGCCATGACCCCGACCGGCACGCCCAGCAGCGTGGCGCCGAGGCTGATCAGGAGGGTTCCGAGCATGGCATTGCCCAGGCCGCCTCCCGGTGCTCCGGGCGGCGCCGGCAGCGTTGTAAAGAAGCTCCAGCTCAGCGCCGAGGCGCCGCGAACGATCACCTCGGAGAGCACCCAGACGAGAAACACGATACCAACGAACGCCGCCAGGCACGCGGCGGCCTTCATGCCGAGATCGACGAGCCTCCTGCGACGCTGGCCCGCACGTCTCACCGGCCACCTCGCGTGTTCTTTTCGAGGCGGCCCAGCCAGAGGTGGCCCGCAAGCTGAAACAGCAGGGTCATCACCAGGAGCACCAGCCCGAGCTCGATCAGCGCGCTCAGGTAGAGGGGATTCGACGCCTCGGTGAACTCGTTGGCAAGCGTCGAGGCGATCGTGTTGCCGGAGGCGAAGAGGGAGGCGGCAATCCGGTGGTCGTTGCCGATGACGAAGGTGACCGCCATGGTCTCGCCGAGCGCGCGGGAGAGGCCCAAGAACCCGGCGCCGACAAGGCCGCGGCTCCCGTACGGCGCCATCACCTTGCGAAAGATCTCCCACGTGGTCGAGCCCATCCCTGCCGCAGCTTCCTTGAGGACCCGTGGCACGAGCTGAAGCACATCGCGCATGAGCGCCGTTGTGAACGGCAGCACCATCAACGCCAGGATCAACCCGGCCGACAACATGCCGATCCCCATGGGCGGCCCGGAGAACAGCGCGCGCGCCACCGGGACTTTCCCGAACACCGCCTGAAGAGCCGGCTGTACGTGGTCAGCAAGGTAGGGGGCAAACACGAAGAGCCCCCACATGCCGTAGATGATGCTCGGAATCGCGGCCAGGATCTCGATGGCCCCGCCAACGGGCCGCGCGAGCCGGGGGTGCGCGATCTCGACGAGGAACAGGGCGATCAACAGGCTGAGCGGAATGGCAATCACCAGGGCGATAAGGGTGGACACCAGGCTGCCATAGATGCTGCTGGCCGCGCCGAAATTCCCGGTGACAGGGTTCCACGCGGCCGACCAGAGAAAACCGAGACCGAACTTCTCGAGCGAAGGCCGCGAACCGATCACTAGGTCCACGAACAGTCCGGCCATGAGAATCAAGACCAGGGCTGCGGCACCCACCGCAGCCCCGTGAAAGAGCGCATCTCCGCGCCCTCTGCTGGACCTGAAAATCGAAAGCTTCATCGAGGCTCGTTCACTTCGCCCACACGCTCTGTCCGCCGGCCCTGATCCTCCGGGCCCACATCGCCTTGATCATGCGTACCACATTGTCAGGGATCGGGACGTAATCGAGACCCTTGGCCATCGCATCTCCATGAGCAAACGCCCAGTTGAAAAAGCTCAGCACGGCGCGCGCCTTTGCCGGATTCTTCTGCGACGTGTGCACCAAGATGAACGAGGCGCCCGTAATTGGCCAGCTTTTCTCGCCCGGCTGGTCCGTCAGGACCAGGTAGAAGCCAGGAGCATGGGCCCAGTCCGCGTTCGCTGCGGCGGCCTGGAAGCTGCTAATGGTCGCCGTGACCCAACGGCCGTCCCGGTTTTGAAGCCGCACGGTCGTCATCCGGTTTTGCAGGGCATACGCGAACTCCACGTAGCCGATAGAGCCCCGGATGCGCTGGACGTAGGCGGAAACGCCCTCGTTCCCCTTGCCACCGACCCCGGTGGGCCAGGAGACCGCCTTCGCGGTTCCAACCAAGCGGTGCCACTCGCGTGAAATCTTGTCCAGGTAGTTGGTGAAGATCCAGGTGGTCCCGGAACCGTCGGCGCGGTGGACGACCGTGATCCCCTTGTTCGGCAGCTTGAGGCCAGGATTGGCCGCGGCGATCGCCGGATCGTTCCACCTGGTCACCTTGCCAAGGAAGATATTCGCCAGCAAGGTCGGGGTCAGTTTGAGCTGGTTGGGGGCGATGCCCCGGACGTTGACCACGGGAACCACTCCGCCCATGATCTGCGGCCACTGCACGAGGCCGAACGCATCGAGCTTGTCCTTGGTCAGTGGCGCGTCGGATGCGCCAAAGTCCACGGTTTTTGCCTTGATCTGGGCGATCCCACCGCCGGATCCGATCGACTGGTAGTTCAGCTGAACCCCGGTCTGCGCGGCATAGGCGTTCGCCCACTTTGCGTAGACGGGATAGGGGAAGGTCGCGCCCGCCCCGCTGATAGACATGGTACCGGCCCAGGCCGTTGTAGCCAGAACCAGGGCTGTGATCACGAAGGGCATCATCTTTTTCATGTCATCCTCCAACGTTGGTCATGCTGGCCTCGCGATGTAAAGCCGGCATGAAGTTCGTAACGGATCAATATTTCACCTGAAGGGTCAGCTGGATGCGGCCCTCGTTGGGAATCAGGGGGTTGTCGTGCTGCACGTTCTGATAGTCGAGTAACCAGTAATTCCCCTTGAGGAACTGCCAGGCGATGCCCGCGATCCACCGGTCCTGCTGATCGTTCGTCAGGCTGTGCGTGTCGGGATCGAAGTGGTCGTACCGGCCGATCAAGCTGATATCGCGTTTCGCGCCGAGACGAATTTCCGTGAAGGCCGAATAGCCGTCCCGGTCCAGGGACCGGCCGGCCGCATCGATCGCCGAGCCGTTCTGGTTGCCAGTCCCCGTCACGTACTGGCCGGTCAGCACCAGGCGCGGGCTTTCCCAGCTCAGCATGGTCGAAAACAGGTTCCAGTCCGGCTCAGCCGCCGTATTCCCCTTGCCGGTCACGCCAAAGAGAGAGAGCTGCAGACCCGGCGCCACCGTGGAGAGGGGCCGCAGGCTCAACCGCGCCTCCACGACCTTGTTCGTGTTGCGCTCCTTGGCGTGGTAGCCGGCACCGTTGTAGATACCGACCTGGAACGATCCGTAGCGGCCGGCGTAGTGGCCGTTGACGTTCTTGCGGTATGACTCGGGCAGCTCGCCGCCCAGGTTGGCGCCGAACATGATTCCGACGTCGGCCGAGTTGAAGAGCCCGCTACGCTCCATGAACATCGGGTCCTGCATCCGGAACCGGTTGATGTGCTCTTCGAAGTCCAGCCACGGCATGTGAGCGAGGCCGAACTCGATGTATGGCTTTCCCAGCACGCCACTGCCCTGCCACTTGAATTTCCCGTACACGTATTTGAAGCGGGCCTTCCAGTCACCGGTCGAGTCCTGGTGAACGTCGGGCGTCAGCCGCGCTTCGAAATGGGGCGAGATCTTCTTCGTGATATTCAGGTAGCCGCGCTTGAGGGTGAACTGGCTGTAGTCGGATGTCTCGCCGGGAACGCCCTTGTACCGTTTCCCATCCTGGAAGGAGATGTACGCTTCGACGCCGATCTTGAACCCGTTGAGGAACGTTGGCAGCTTGAGCGTGGAAGGCGCCGCCTCGGCCACGACCTTTCTCGCCTCCGTCCGGGCAACCGCGGAAGCCGTCTCCTGCTGCTTCTCCGCCGCCTGACGCTTCATCGCCCGGTACTCGCCCTGCAGCTCCTGCGCCTCCTGCGCGGTGATCACGCCCTTCTTGATGAGCAACGTGAGTAACGGATCGACCGGTGGACCCTGCTGGGCCGAGCCGACGGCGGCCAGACCGATCAGTACGGCCAATGCGATCAACTTTCTTCTCATCCTGACTCCTCCTTCAATTTCCTGCGTATCAGGGCCCATTCCCCGATCCGCGGTTCCTCCTCCAAACCGGGACGGAGTCAGGCTGGCCGATCGCCATGAAGCCGATGTGAAGATGCAGTTATTTTCGTGTGAACTGGCCAGGATCAGATGGCGTATCAACCCGGCCGGATACCTGGGCGAGCTCCTTCTCAATCCGGTATTCCTCGCCACGATCCAGGTGGGCGTTGAACGCTCGCCGCTTGAGGTTGCCATCCTGGCAGCCACGCTGATGGCCAAGAGTCTGCTCGATGCGTCCGTCGAACGATCGCTCGGCGTCCGGCGCCCCCTCCTCACCTACCCTGGGCTCGTGCTCCTGAAAGACCTCACCGTCGGAGCTCTCTGGATCTGGCCGCTTCCCAGCCAGCGTGTCCGGTGGCGCGGCAACCCGCTGCGCATCGGCCCGCGAACCGAGCTGCTGGCGACCTCTCCAGCGGAGGCCACGGCCGAGCAACCGCTGACCCCCGAACGCGCCGTGGGCTGAACCCCGTTCGGGGCCGCGGTCTGCCGGCGTTCTACGGCTTCTGTCCGGGTAACGGGTGCGAGTAGACCGGGTACGGCGGACGTACGAACGTTCGCAGCGGATGTTCCTCGAGCAGGTGCAACACCACCTGGACGGCCCGTTCGAGCTGGGGATCGTGACCCTGGCGCACGAGCTTCGGATTTTGCCACACCTCGATATCCGGTGCGACGCCGTGGTTTTCGACGTCCCAGTGTCCGTTCAACCCGTAGATCGCCCACCGGGGCGCGGTGATACGGCCGCCATCCATCAGCTGCGGGTACCCGCCGATGC
>JAADFN010000198.1 GCA_013152895.1 Acidobacteriota bacterium
CTCCAAGGCGCCTCCACGGTCTCTCGACGAACACGAATTCCCAGTCAATGGAGAATCTCGTGTACATCGCTGTCATCGCACATCTTGGCAAGGCCGCACCCCCCTTGTTCGTCCGCAGACGTGGTGCTGCTCCTGGGGCATACCGGTGCTCAGGATGACGGGGGGCGGGCCGATGGCAGTTCAGAGCCACCGGTGCGGCCGGGCCCGTTGGTGCAACCGTTTCCTATGGTACAGCGCAACAACCTCCACATACTCAGGGCTTGCAATATGCGAGATGTATTGCTAATATGCTCACATGACGAGATCGTGGATGCGGACCGCTGCGGCGCTCGTGCTCCTGGTTGCCATAGCGGGGGTTGTTGTTCCGTGTGCCGAAGGGATTTCTTCGGAAGCGACGACCCTCTCGGCAGCAGGTTCCTTGGTCACCCCGGACGTCGCTGCCTCGGATTGCCGCTGCATCTGCCACGCGAGCTGGATCCCCGTCCAGCTCACCGTTTGTTGCCGCCACACACCCCTGGGCCGGATCGGCCTGGCGGTCGTGGCGGTGCCCGAGGGTTCCTGGCTCCCGCCCCTCGGTGAGCCTCCCCGCTGGGCCTGATTCCTCTTTCACCCCCTTCTAACCCGACGAGTTGACGACGGCGCCCCGGCGCCGGAGAAGGACGACCCTACGGAGGGATCATGACGAACGTTTTGAAGATGCTCACAATCACGGGAGTGTTGCTGGCCGCAGCGGTCGTCGCTGGCGCCGCTCAGCCCGCCGAACCGGTCCTCACGCCGGATGAAGTCGAAGCCGCGATCGTGAAGGGTTTCCCCTCGATCGAGGCGGCGTCGGCCGGCGTGGAGGCCGCCGTGGCCCGTCTCGCGGCCGCCCGCCGTCTCCCCGATCCGACCGTGGAGCTGAGCGGTGGCCGGGGAGAAGATCGCCACGGTCCCGAGTCCGGCTCCCAGTGGGGGATCGGCCTCGAGCTCGAGCTCCCGACTCCCTGGAGGTACGGCAAGGCGACGGCTGCGGCCCGGGCGGAGATCTCCGTGGCGACCGCCGATCTGCTCGGCGTTCGCGCCCGGACCATCGCCCGTATCCGGACCCTGATGGTCCGGCTCAAGGCCGCCCGGCGGCGGGTCGAGGTGTTGCAGTCCCAGGCGGAAATGGTGCGGCGTCTCGCCGCGTTCACCGCGTTGCGGGTGAAGCTCGGGGAGGCCCGCGAGCTGGAACGGCTGCGGATGCGGGTGGAGCTCGGCCGCATCGAGCGCAGCGTCGACCTGGCCCGTGCCACGCACGACGGGATCGCGCGGACGCTGGCCCGCCTCTCCGGAGGCCGGCTTCCGACCCGGTTTCGCGTGAAGCTCCAACTGAACCGTGACCTCCCTCCGCTCGATCCAGCCGCCCTCGCCGCGGCCGCGGTCGAGGCCAATCCCGGTCTTGCGGCGGGGCGTCGCCGTGTCGCAGCGGCCATGGCGCAGACGGCTTTTCAACGGTCCCTCGCCGTTCCCTCGCTCGTCACGCGTGTGGACTCGGCCACCGAGTACGACAGCCGGTCCACGTCCATCGTGGTCGCTCTCAAGGTGCCGCTGTGGAACCGCAACCGGCCCGCCGTCGCCTTCGCCGAGGCGGAGCATCGCATCGCCCTTTCCAAGGTCGAGCAGCGCCGACGCACCCTTCTGGCCCGGCTCGACGCCGCGGTGTCCAGGTACGGGGCGGCGCGGAGGACGGCTCTTCGCTTTGCCAGGGAAATCCTCCCAGCGGCCCGGGAAGCGACACGGCTCGCCGAGCTCAGCTACCGCGAGGGCGAGACGTCGATCCTCGATCTGCTCGACGCCCGCCGCAGCGCGCAGGACGCCGAGCTCGAGGATGTTCAGGCGCGCCTCGAGCTTCACCTGCTCAGGGTCGAGATCGATCTGCTTACCGGGCGACTGCAACCACGCACACAACCATCGACGGGCACACACCCGCTTCCCAAGGAGACCACCTCATGACACGATCCACCCGGAAAAAGATCGCTCGCATCACGCTGACCGGCACGCTCGCCGTGGCGCTTGGAATGGGTCTCGCCTGCTCGAAAGCGCCGCCTGACAAGCCAAAGGCGGCGCGGACCGGTGACGCCGGCCAGCGGATCGTCACGCTCGATGCCGGCCGCATGAAGGCGGCCGGCATCCAGATCATCACCGTCCGGGAGGTCCTTCCCGTGCGCGAGGTCGGCCTGACGGGTTCCGCCGCGTACGATGAGACGCGCACGGCCCGGATCTCCTCGCGAATCTCCGGCCGCGTCCTGACGCTGCTCAAGGACTTTGGAAGCCATGTGCGGCGCGGCGACGTGCTGTGCATCCTCGATAGCCCGGATCTCGGTGAGGCTCAAGCGGAGTATCTCTCGCGCCTGGCCGAGTACCGCGTGGTCAAGAAGTCCGCCCAGCGGGCCCGGCGCCTGGTGGAACAAAAGGCGATCTCGCAGGGCGAATACCTCGAGCGCGACGGGGCGCTCCTGCGTGCGGAAGCAACCCTGGCCTTTGCCGAGAACCGCCTCCACCTCTTCGACATGGGGGAGGAAGGTATCCGGCGGCTCCGTGAAAGCCTACGAAACGACCCCGCCCTTCACGGCGTGGTTTCTCCCAAGCTGGCGGTGCGCTCGCCGATCGACGGCACCGTGACCCGCCTCGAGGTGTCGACCGGCGAGGTGGTGGACCGGCTGCAAACCCTGCTCGTGGTCTCCGACCTGTCCCGGATGTGGGCGTGGCTCGACGTGTACGAGAAGGACCTCGGGAGCGTTCGTCGCGGACAGCCGGTAGAGATCGAGCCACAGGCTCTCCCCGGGACCGTGTTCCGCGGCGAGATCGACTTCATCGGTGAGGTGGAGCCCAGGACCCGCGCCGCGCGGGTGCGCGTCCGCCTGGCCAACCCGGAGCGCCGCCTGCTCCCAGGCATGTTCGTGCGGGCGACGCTGCATGTTCCGGCTTTGAAGGAGGCGCTGGTGGTTCCCCGGGAGGCGGTGCAGCAGCTCGAGGGACGGAAGGTTGTTTTTCTTGAAACGGGCGAGGGTCGCTTTTGCCCGGTGGATGTGCGCCTGGGCGAGGCCTTCGACGGCCAGGTGGAGATCGCGGGGGGGCTGAGCAACGGCGATCGGATCGCCGCCCGCGGCGCCTTCACTCTGAAAGGCGAGCTATTGAAAGAACAGCTCGGCGAGGAGGAGTGACATGATTGGCAAGCTCGTCTCCTGGGCTCTCTCCAACCGCCTCCTCGTGATGTTCGGTCTCGTCGTCCTGGTCGGCGCCGGCGTCAAGGCCATGCTCGATCTTCCACTCGATGCGGTTCCCGACGTTACCAACGAACAGGTTCAGGTGCTGACATCCGTGCCGGGCCTGTCGCCGCTCGAGGTGGAGCGGTTCATCACGTTCCCGGTGGAGGCCGCCATGAGCGGCATCCCAAAGGTTACCGATATCCGCTCCGTTTCCAAGTTCGGACTCTCGGCCATCACCGTCGTCTTCGAGGAAGGCACGGATATCTACTGGGCGCGCCAACAGGTCTCGGAACGTCTCTCTACCGCCGAGGAAATGATTCCGCCCGGCTACGGGTCCCCCGAGCTCGGTCCCATCTCCACCGGCCTGGGCGAGATCTACCAATTCGAGGTGCGCGGTGAGCCGATGTGCGGCCCCGGCGCGCCGGACACGCCGGAGTGCTGGACATTGATGGAGCTCCGCACCCTGCTCGACTGGGACATCGCCTACCGTCTGCGCTCCGTACCCGGCATCGTGGAGGTCAACACGTTTGGCGGAGAGGCCAAGCGGTACGAGGTCAGGGTCCATCCCGACCGGTTGTTCGCCTATGGCCTCGGCATCGCTGACGTGATGGAAGCCCTCAAACGCAACAACCTGGCCACCGGCGGCGGCTACATCGAGCACGCCGGCGAGCAGCGCATCATCCGTGGCGAAGCGCTGCTGACCGGGATCGAGGACATCCGCAACGTTGTGCTGCGTACCGACGAGCAGGGAACACCGGTCACGGTCGGCATGGTCGCCGAGGTGGCCCTCGGTGCCGTGACCCGGCAGGGTGCGGTGACCCGCGACGGCCGCGGAGAGGTCGTCCTGGGCATCACCATGATGCTCAAGGGCGCCAACTCCCGGATCGTGGCGAAGAATGTCGACGACGCCATCCAGGAGATCTCCCGGACGTTGCCGGCAGGAGTCACAATCGACACCTTCTACGACCGCACCGAGCTGGTCAACCGAACCGTCCACACCGTGGTCAAGAACCTGGCCGAGGGCGCCGTGTTGGTCGTGTTGGTCGTCATCCTGGTCCTCGGGAACGTGCGCGCCGGCCTGATCGTTGCGGCGGCCATCCCATTTTCCATGCTCTTCGCATTCATGCTCATGGCGCGGTTCGGTATCTCCGCCAACCTCATGAGCCTGGGGGCCATCGACTTCGGATTGCTGGTCGACGGCTCCATCGTGATCATCGAGAACGTGTTGAGGCGGCTGGAAAGGCGTGACAGTGCAGCCTCACCGCTCATGACGATACGAGAAGCCGCGGTCGAGGTTGGACGGTCGGTGGCGTTCTCGGTCGGCATCATCATCATGGTCTACCTCCCGATCGTTACCTTGCAGGGTGTCGAGGGCCGGATGTTCCGCCCCATGGCTCTGACGGTGGCGTTCGCCCTCTTCGGCTCGTTGCTGGTCGCCCTGCTCGTGTCTCCCGTTCTCGCCACGTTTTTCCTGACCTCGACCAAGGAATCGAAGGAAACCTGGCTCATGCGGTGGGCCGAGCGGCTGTACCGGCCGGTTCTCACCCGCGCACAGGCCCACCCGTTCGTCGTCGTGACCGGTGCGACGCTCCTCCTCGTTGCCTCGCTATTCGTCTTCGGCTCGTTGGGCACGGCGTTCATCCCGCGTCTCGACGAGGGGTCGATCGCACTCCAGGCGTGGCGGCTCCCATCGGTCGGTCTGCAGCAGGGTACGAGAGACACGACCTTGATCGAAAAGACCCTGCTCGCCGAGTTTCCCGACGAGGTGTCGACCGTGGTCTCCAAGACGGGCCGCGCCGAGATCGCCACCGATCCGATGGGAGTGGATGTCTCCGATGTGTTCGTCATGCTTCAACCGAAGAAAGGGTGGAAGGCCGCAGCCACCAAGGAAGAGCTGATCGGCAAGATGGATGCAGCCCTCAATCGTGCAGTCCCCGGTGTCAAGTTCTCCTTCTCCCAGCCCATCGAGCTGCGCGTCCAGGAGCTCATCGCCGGCGTTCGGTCGGACCTGGCCATCAAGGTATTCGGCGACGACCTGGGACAGCTGGGGGAGGTCGCCGAGCAGGTGGCCCGGGTTGTCAACGCCGTCCCGGGCGCAGCCGACGTGAAGGTTGAGCAGGTCGCAGGGCTCCCAAACATCACCGTGACCGTGGACCGTCCCCAGGCGGCTCGTTACGGGGTGGACGCGGAGTCGATCCTCGCGGTCGTCCAGGCGGCCCGGGCGGGGGTGGACGTCGGTGTCGTCATCGAAGGGCAACCCCGCTTCCCCCTCGCCGTGACTCTCCCGCCCGGTACCGTTCGGGAGGTCGGTGACATCCGTACTCTTCCGGTGGCCAGCCGCAGCGGCTCGCTGGTGCCGTTGGGGCAGGTGGCCCGGGTTCGCGAAGAGGAAGGCGTCAACCAGATCTCACGCGAAGCGATCAGCCGCCGAATCACGGTGGAGGCCAACGTTCGGGGACGTGACCTGGGCTCGTTCGTCGCCGATGCACAGAAGGCCGTGGCTGACCGAGTGCAGCTGCCATCCGGCTATCACCTCACCTGGGGCGGCCAGTTCGAGAACCTGCAACGCGCCACCGCCCGGCTCCGAATCGTCGTGCCGGTCACCCTTGCCATTATCTTCGTCTTCCTGTACCTGACCTTCAAGTCGGTGCGGCTGGCGGCGCTGATCTACCTGAACGTTCCCCTGGCCGTGATTGGAGGAGTTTTCTCGCTGTACGCGCGCGGTCTGCCGTTCACGATCTCGGCCGGCGTCGGCTTTATCGCACTGTCCGGTATCGCGGTTCTCAACGGTGTCGTCGTGGTCGCCCATATCCGGGACCTCAGGCGTCGGGGGCTCCCGTCGCGCGAGGCGGCCCACCAGGGAGTGCTCGATCGCCTCCGCATGGTGATCACGACCGCACTCGTGGCGGCGTTCGGTTTCGTTCCGATGGCGATCGCCACGTCGGCCGGCGCCGAGGTGCAGCACCCGCTGGCCACCGTGGTGATCGGCGGAATCATCACGGCGACATTCCTTACTCTCGTGGTTCTGCCCGCCGTGTACCCGTGGTTCGATCCACCCGAGACAGAGTTCTAGGAGGCGTCTCATGAAACTCATCATCGCCTATATCCAACCGCATGCGCTCACCCGGGTGGAGCACGCGCTGCTTCTTCTGCCGTTCTTTCCCGGGATGTCCGTCTCGCAAGTCCGTGGATTCGGCCAGGGGAAGCGGCGCGACCGGCAGACTGCCCGGGAAGAGCTGACCGAGTTCACGGGCAAGGTACGCATCGAGATCGGTGCGCTCGACGAACAGGCGGATGCCATCGTGAATGCCATCGCCAGCGCCGCTCACAGCGGACGGCGCGGCGACGGCAAGATCTTTTCGATCGAGCTGGCCGGCGCGGTGCGCATTCGAACGGGCGACCGGGACGCGGAGGCGATCCGGTCTCCCGGGTCGGACGAGCCCGTGTGAACGGCCGTGTTGCCCCGGGATCGTGTCGTTCGGGGCGCCGGCGACGGCAAGGTGGGCGTCCTGGGACGGTTGGCTTGCCCGGAACGTCTCGATGGGAGAGGAACGTTGACGTGGACACGAGCCACCTGGAAGATCAAGGTGTCCTCGAGCGGCTGGTGGCCCGGGTTCCGGAATGGCAGCGGCTCACTCGCACGCACGCCATCGACACGTACGGCGAGCGGGCGCGCCGGATGAGCCGTGCGACACTGGAGTCCGTCGAGTCTTTGGCCTCTACCGGGTGATTCGTGCCGGGAAGACGGCTGTAGGTGGAAACGATCCGCGTGACGGTGTACAATGCCTGCGTGTGTGAGCAAATGACCAATGGAAGGAGGCTCGGGTGACAAAACGCAATCCGGTACCTGAGAAGCTTCCGGCAGAGCCTTCCTGCTCGTGTGGCTCCGCGACGTGCGCGGTGCTGGAGGCTCCGTCCGCAGGAACCGAGGCCACGCCGGCGGTGCGGCGGTTCGTCGTGCGCGGGCTCGACTGTTCCGAGGAAGTGGAGGCGCTGCGAAGAACGGTGGGGCCGCTCGTGGGCGGAGCGGAGCGGCTCGTCTTCGATCTGATGGCTGGAGAAATGCGGGTCGACGTGCCACGGGCCGTGGTGGACGACGAGGCGATCATCGCCGCGGTCCGCAAAGCGGGTCTCACCGCGGCGCCGGCGGGATCCCCCGGCGCCCCCGAAGCCTCGTGGTGGGCCCGGCGCGGACGGCTCGCCATGACGGTGGCGAGCGGCGTCCTGCTCGTTGTTGGCTCAACCGTCCGCGGCGTGCTATCGGGTAGCGTGCTCGCCGCTCTTGGCCTCGGCCATGGGGCTGGGCTTCCGCTGGTCGTGCAGCTGCTCTACCTTGCCGCAACGGTCTGTGGCGCCTGGTTCGTGCTGCCGAGGGCCGTCGCTGCCGTCCGCGCCCTGCGGCCCGACATGAACCTCCTGATGACCGTGGCGGTGACTGGCGCGATCCTCATCGGTCAGTGGATGGAAGCCGCGACCGTTGCCTTCCTGTTCGCCGTATCGTTGCTGCTGGAATCGTGGAGCGTGGGGCGGGCGCGGCGGGCGATCGAGCGGCTGATGGCTCTCGCTCCACCGGTTGCTCGTCGCCGTGCCCCCGACGGAACCGAGGCCGAGGTATCGCCCGAGGCGATCGCCGTCGGGGAGACCGTGGTTGTATACGCCGGCGAGCGCATTCCTCTGGACGGAGAGGTGAGCGAGGGGTGCAGCTCGGTCGACACGTCCCCAGTCACCGGGGAGTCGGAGCCGAGACTGGTCGAGCAGGGCGCAACCGTCTACGCCGGCACGATAGCTCTTGACGGGACGCTTGCCGTGAAGGTCACGCACCCCGCCTCGGACACCGTCTTGGCGCGGATCGTGCGGCGGGTCGCCGAGGCCGGACGCCGCCGCGCGCGGTCCGAGCAGTGGGTGGACCGTTTCGCCAGGGTCTACACGCCGGTGGTGTTCGCGGTCGCGATCCTCACGGCCGTACTGCCACCCGTTCTCGGGCTCGGAACGTGGCAGGTCTGGATCTACCGTGCGCTCGTCCTTCTCGTCATCGGGTGCCCGTGCGCCCTCGTGATCTCGACGCCAGTGGCGGTCGTGGCGGGTCTCGCCGCCGCTGCGCGGAGAGGGGTACTGGTCAAGGGCGGCGACCTTCTCGAGGTGCCGGCGAAGCTCGTGACGGTTGCCTTCGACAAGACTGGAACCCTCACGACCGGGGAGCCCCGGGTCGTCGAGGTGGTCCCCGGCGACGGCCATACGAAGGCCGAGACCCTGGCGACTGCCGCCGCTCTCGAGCTCCGCAGCGCCCATCCCCTCGGGGCCGCCATCGTTGCCGCAGCCCGTGAGCGTGGGGTGGACCCGCTGCCTGCGGAGGGCGTCCGGACCCTCGCCGGGCGTGGGATCGTGGGCTCGATCGAGGAACGCCCCGCCTGGCTGGGCTCCCACCGTCTTTTCGAGGAACGCGGGCAGGAGACTCCCGAGCTTCACGAGCGGGTTGCCGGGCTCGCCCGGGCGGGCCGGACCGTCGTGGTCGTGGGCCGCGACGATCATGTGTGCGGGTTCATCGCCCTGTCCGATGCGACCCGTCCCCAGGCGCGTGGCGCGGTCGCCGGGCTGCGCGCTCTTGGGATCCGCAACCTCGTCATGCTCACTGGCGATAACCCCGAGACGGCAGACGAAGTGGCGGCGGAGGTCGGCATTGATGACGTGCGTGCCGGGCTCCTGCCGGAGGACAAGATGAACCATCTCGCCGACCTTCGCCAGAAGGGGCCGCTCGCGTTCGTCGGCGACGGGGTCAACGACGCCCCGGCCCTCGCCATGGCCGACCTCGGGATCGCCATGGGCGCGGGAACCGATGTCGCGCTTGAGACCGCCCACGCGGCCCTGATGGCGGGGGACCTGTCCCGCATTCCGTGGCTGGTCTCCCACTCCAGGCGGACCTTGCGCATCATCCGGACGAACATCGGCTTCGCCCTGGGAATCAAGGTTGTCTTCGTGGTGCTGACCTTCCTCGGCCACGCTTCCCTGTGGGCGGCCATCGCCGCCGATACGGGCGCATCCCTGCTCGTGACGTTCAACTCGTTGCGGCTGCTGCGTACCCCGGAACCGGAGGGACCCCGGCCCTGATCCCGGCGGTTTTCGGATGGGCGGCCGTCCGCCGGAAATGATTGACCGCTGGGATCGCAGGGAAGCGCGGAGAGAGGGAGGTAAACCGGGGGCGTCCGGTCCCAACCCTGCATCAGGCGCCAGGCCGGACGGGTTTGCGGCGCGATGCCGGGCGGGATAAGCTCATCGGGAGAATGGGGGACAACGAATGGTTCATGCCAGGTCCGCCCGGAGGCGGGTGCTCGTCACGGTGATGGCGGTCGCGCTTCTCCTCACAACCCGATGGGCCGGATCGGCGGGCCGGCTCGACGGCGAGGTGGCCGTACGGCCTCCGCGGCGGGTCCATGGCAGGGTGATCCCGGTGCCGCGCCAGTACCGTGACCTGTACCACGAGCTCGAGACTCGATTGAACGCCTTTTCAGAGCGTCTGGATGCTCTCGGCTCAGGGCAGGTCGGCGAGCCGGCCTGGGGCGGGACGCTGTCCACGTTCAACGGCAACCGGGGTCCGGCGATTCTCTCGGCCGACACGTGGGAGCAAACCCGGGAGATGCTGAGCGCCTTCGAGCGGATGGGCGTGACGGTGGTCAAGATCGATGTCACCTATCCGTTGCTCACGTCAGCCTTTCACCAGTGGATCCACGCTCGCGTCCCGTCGTACACCCTTTCGGCCCAGGATTACCTCGACAGGTACCGTGACGTGGTCCAGGCGATTCACGCGCACGGCATGAGCGTGCTGATAGAGCATTCGTCCCTCTTCCGCGGTGGGTTCGCGGCGCTCGATCCCTCGGGCTACTACGCTTCCATTGCGGCCCTCGGCCCCGTTGCGGCGCGCCAAAGATACGGCGCTGAGCGAGCCGCTGAGGCCCTGGCGATTTCCAGCGAGGTCAAGCCCGACCGCCTGACCCTGCTGGATGAGCCCGACACCCAGAACGCCAACTTCGGCCCCGTTGGCGGCCACGTCCTCCTGACCCCGGCGCAGTGGGTTTCACTGGTGCAAACCGAGGCCCAGCTCATCCAGGGATCGGGCCTCGATAACCCGCCCCTGCTGGGCGCCGGCAGCGGGAGTTGGGACGTGGAGACCTACGTGCAAAGCTTCGCCGCCATGCCGGAGCTGGACTCGGTGGACATCCACATCTATCCGATTGCGACCCAGGGCGGCAGCTTGCTGGACCGGGTCCTTCAGTGGTCGGAAGATATCCATGCCATCGCGCCTGGCAAGCGGATCACCATCGGCGAAGCGTGGCTGTACAAGGCGTCAGCGGCCGAGGTGTCGGCCGGGATGGACGCCGAGCAGGTTTACGGCAGGGACGTCTATGCGTTCTGGAGCCCTCTCGATCAGCTCTTTCTCAGGCTGCTGGCGCGACTCGCACGTCTGGAAGGCTACGCGGCGGTCTGTCCGTTCTGGACGGCCTACGACTTTGCATCCCTCCGGTGGGGCGATCCGGCGCTTCGAGGTCTCACGCCGCTCCAGCTTCTCGGCAGGGCGAACGACGCGGCCATGGTCAACATGGGCCGGGGAATCCTGGCACCGACCGGCCGCGCCTGGCTCCTGATCGCGCACGGCCGGGACGGGCTGCCCTAATCCGGATGATTCACCACTGGCCTGCTGCGCGGCGCGATCTGGGTGCCAGGGCCTTGCTCTTCGCGATTCGCGGCGTGCGACGTACCGTCCGGGTGTGCCGCGGCCGCTCGCCACGACCGCTGATGAATCATCCGGGCCAAGACATCACCCGACCCGCGAAGGACGCACCCCGCTGGAGATGCCCGTCCGGGGCCTTGCGGGCTCATGCGCCTTCGGTGTCGAGGAGCTTGCCGGCGAAGCTGCTGCCGTTGCGCACGAAGACGACCGCTGGGAGATCTCCGATCAACTCGCGGAGGTGGGCGGCGTAGGCTTCCTCCTCGCCCGCCGCGGGCTCGTGCAGGCCGAGGAACACGATGTCGGCCTCCCTCGACTTGTTGTGGATAATCCCGGCAACGTCGGCAGCCTCGGAGCGCAGGGCGACCTCCGTGTGGGCTTCGATGCGGCTTGCGGCCAGCATGCGCTGGATCTCGCGGCGCGTGTGCTCCCGCATTGCCTCATCGTTGGCGATACTGTGGACGTGGATGTGCGCACGGCGCCACACGCGATCGGCCGCGAGGAGATAGGCGAAGAGCATGAGCATGTCGCCGTTGTTTTCGAGGCCGCCCCACCAGACGTCGATGCGTCTGGGGCGTGGAGTCCATGTGCCGGCCGGGACCCGGCAGATCAGCGTCGATTTGCCGAGCAGGCTGACCTTGCGCATGATCCGCAGCTGGGCGGCGGCCCTTTCCGGCTTGCTGCTCCACCCGAACATCAAGGTGTTCGAAGCGATCCCGGCGATGCCGTTGGCCTGGGCGACGGCGATCACACCGTCCTCGAAGGCGGAAACGACCTCCGCCTCGGCAAAGGCGTTGATCCCCGCATCCTCGAGATGCCGATGAGCCTGGGCTTTTCTCTCGCGAGCGGTTTCGGCCAGCTCGTCGAGCGTGCCAACGAGGAGATCGCTGACGGTCAGGATACCTCGCTCCTGGTTGAGCCATGCCGCCAGTTGGACGAGGTTTTTCCGGCGCCGGACGTCCCCGGCGAAGACGAGGATGTGCGGCCGCCAGTTCCGGGGTGCGACGGGGAGGGTTCGCAGCTTGAGAAGCGTGGCCCGGGCGAGCGACATCAACGCTCCGTACCGGAGGTCGCCCCACGTTGCCGTCAACGCCCTGCGTCTCAGCACCAGGTAGACGCCCACCTCCGCGAGGATGGCGATGATGCCCGCCACGTGACTGATCAGGAACATCGCGGCGAAGCAGCCGAACGCGGATGCCAGCGAGAAGCTCCAGTGAACCCGGAACGTCGGCCGGAACGAGGGGGCTCCGGAAAGCCGTTCCAATCCGGCGACCAGGTTGATCATGCCGTAGGTCGTCAGGAAGAACATGGTCAGCACGGGAGCCACCGCGTTGAGGTTTCCAAGTGCCACGGCGGCAAGGGCGACGCCGGTGGAGATCATGTGGGCCCGGCCCGGGCCGGGCGTGAGGCGCCGTGAGAGGACACGGGGCATGACGCCGTCCTCGGCCAGCGCCTCCAGCGTTCGGGGCGCGCCGAGGATGCTGCCCAGGGCCGATGACAGGATGGCGCCCCACAGCCCGGGCAACACGAGCGCTGGAACGGCGGATACCTTCATCCAGACCAGCGGATCGTGGATCAGCGTGTTCGAATCGGCCCCGAGGGCCAGGATCACGGGAACGACGAGGTAGACGGCCAGCCCGGCGAGAACGGCGGCGATCGTGCCGCGGGGGATGTCGCGTTTCGGGTCGCGGAGATCCCCCGAGAGGCTGATACCGGCCATGATGCCGGTGACCGCGGGGAAGAACACGGCGAAGAGCGTCCAGAACGGCGGCGAGCCTGCAGCCCCCTGCCACAGGTCGATGTGGAGGCGGCCGCCGTGGGCGGCGCCGGCGGCGAGCGATGCCAGGGCGAGGACCAGCAGGACCATGATGGGGAGCTGGATCTTGAGCGCGAGGCTCGCGCTTCGCCCCGCGAGAAGGGCAACGACGAGGATGGTCACGGCGGCGACAGCCTGCACGGGGACGGACGGCCACACGAAACGCAG
Organism: Acidobacteriota bacterium; assembly: GCA_013152895.1. Taxonomy (GTDB): domain Bacteria; phylum Acidobacteriota; class Thermoanaerobaculia; order Thermoanaerobaculales; family Sulfomarinibacteraceae; genus JAADFN01. The sequence goes on from JAADFN010000198.1 coordinate 12,935, forward strand.
GCTTTCCGCGAAACCGAAGGCGTACAACGTGACGGAGAACGCCTGGGCGAGGAAGAGGGGGATGCCGATTGCTCCGCCGATTTCGAGTCCGAGGCTGCGGGCGAGTATGTAGTATGCCCCGCCGGCGCCGACGCGCATGTTGGTGGCGATCGCCGAGACGGAGAGGGCCGTCCCGAGGGTCATGGCGTTCGCGATGAGGACGATGACGAGCGCGGGGATCAGGCCGGCGTTGCCGACGACCCACCCGGTCCTCAGGAAGAGGATGACCCCGAGGATCGTCAGGATCGACGGCGTGAAAACCCCGAGGAAGGCGCCCAGTCGGCGATCCTGGGTGCCGGAAGGCACCGTGTCTCCAGTCATGATGAGAATCTACAGGTTCCATGACCGCGGAGGCAACTTCCCGCGTGGGGAGGTTGGCGAGTGCGTGGAGGAGGGGAGCGCCGTTCGGCCGAACGGATATCTGCGGTCCGTGCCCCTCTGCGTGGGGAGCCTTCTCGATAACGGCTCGCCCCACCCGCCCAGATCCTTCGTCGGCTTCGCCTCCTCAGGATGACAGGCATTTCACATCCCGATTTCAACACTTCTTTGGTAGGGGCGGGTCTCGCCTGCCCGGGTGGGTGGGTCTTCTCGATTGATCGGCAATGCTTGTTCGTCGAGAGACCGTGGCAGCGCCCGGGAGGCCCGGCCTACGGCCGGCCCGCGGTCTCGCCCCTGACCCGTCCTGCACGCGAGCGTGCC
>JAADFN010000199.1 GCA_013152895.1 Acidobacteriota bacterium
CCTGCTGTAAGCAGGACCTCCCGGGCGCCGCCACGGTCTCCCGACGAACACGAATGCCGGTCAACGGGGAATCTCGTGTATGTCACTGTCATCGCATATCTTGGTGAGGCCGCACCCCTCCCTTTGTTCGTCCGCAGACTTGGTGCCACTCCCGGGACATGACGGTGCTCGGGATGACAGCTTGACGGGATCATGATTCCAGTAGCGGCGGGCTCACAATTGCACGAAACATGGTAACGTGGAAGATGTGCGTTGGTGGGGTACACGGGACATGTGGGGCAGTCAACCATCACTTTGGGGTCGGGAAGTCCACCGGTCCCGGAGGAGCCCCCGGAGGGAATCATGTCGAGCGCTCCGGATTACATCATCTGTCTGGAATGCGATAGCCCGGTCTACACATTCGAATGGAAGGATGGTCACGTTACGGAGGCTGCTTGCCCGGTATGCGGCAATGACGACCCAAGTCAATTCGCCACCGAGGCTGAGTTGGAGGAGCTGGCACTCGATGAACGCTTCAACCGGCCTGACCCATGACGCCACCCGCCGGCGGCGCTGTGATCTCGGGCAGAAAAAGGCGGCGTGATGGTTGCTGATGCCACCGGACGCACCCGCCGGCACCCACGCGTGTGCCCACAACAAATGGAGGACCGTTGACATGATTCCGATTGTCATGGCCGGGGGGTTTGGAACGCGCATCCGTCCGCTATCCGCCAATATTCCCAAACCCATGTTACCGATCGTCAACCGGCCGATTCTCGAGCACGTGCTGCATTTCCTCAAGACGTACGGAATGGACGAGGCGGTGCTCCTCCTGTACCACCAGCCCGACGTCATCAAGCAGTATTTCGGCGACGGCGCCCGTTGTGGAATGAGATTGCATTACTACACCGCGGATGCCGACTACGGCACGGCCGGCGCCGTCAAACGCGGCGCTGCGATGGCGGGGAGCGACAGCTACCTGATTCTTTCCGGCGATGTGCTGTGCGACTTTGATCTCGCCGCCATTGTGAAGTCTCACCGTCGAAACGGGGCCGACGCGACGATCACGTTGACGCGCGTCGCCAATCCGCTCCAATTCGGCATCGTGATCACCGGTCTGGACGGTCGGGTCACCCGGTTTCTGGAGAAACCAACATGGGGAGAGGTGTTCTCCGACACGATCAATACGGGTCTTTATGTCGTCCAAAAGGATGTCCTTGACGAAGTCTCGTCCGACGGAGCGGTCGACTTTTCCAAGGATCTCTTTCCCAGGCTGCTGGCCGACGGGAGACCGCTCTACGGCGCCATCCAGGAGGGCTACTGGCGGGACATCGGAGATCCCGACTCGTACCTGGAAGCTCATCACGACATCTGTCAGGGTCTCGTCAAATCGATCGAGGTTCCCGGAGAGCCGATGAACCTGCTCGGACGCGACGTCCGTGTCGAAGGGCATCCGGAGATCCCCGACGTCGAGCTGAGGGGCACCGTCGTCATCGGCCGGAACGCCACGATCGCACCTGGAGCCCGCCTGGAGAACACCGTTGTCGGTCCCGGTGTCACGATCGGAACCGAGGCCGATCTGCGCAACGCTGTCATCTGGGCCGGCGCCGTGATCGGCGATCACGCCCGCGTCGAGCGGTCCGTCGTCTGCGAGGGCGCCGAAGTCGGCTCCTCTTCGACGCTCGATCCCGGGTCGGTCGTCGGGGACTATTCCCGCCTCGGCCAGGGCGTTCGCGTCAAGGAGGGAGTCAAGATCTGGCCGCGAAAGGTGGTCGAGGATTTTGCCGTCGTGCACACGAACATGGTATGGGCGACGCGCTGGCGGACGTCTGCCTTCGAGGAATCCGCCGTGACGGGGCTGACCAACTACGAGCTCACGCCCGAGGTTGCCGCCAAGCTCGGGGCCGCTTACGGCGCCCTCGTACCGGAGCATGCCATCATCCTGACCTCGCGGGACGCGCACCCCGCATCCCGGATGCTCCGGCGGGCGTTCGTCGGTGGGCTGGGCTCGGCCGGCGTGGATATCGCCGACCTGCGCATGACGCCGATTCCAATCATGCGCTACCGCCTCCAGAATCCGGAGGCGCCCGAGGTCGGCGGCGTCTTTTTCCAGCAGGTTCACATGACGTCCGGGTTGACGGCCATACGGTTCTACGACTCCCACGGCGCCTACCTGTCGACGCCGAACGCCAAGAACATCGAGCGGATCTTCTTCCGCGAGGATTTCCGGCGCGTCGATCACGACCAGGTTGGAGTCATCCACGATGCGCCGGTCATCATGGCGAGCTACCAGGAAGGCTGCCTCCGCCACCTCGACCGGGAGGCCATCCGGGACCGGAAATTCCGGATCGTGGTCAATTACAGCCATGGAAGCGCCGCCATCGTTCTTCCAGAGCTCCTCGGTCGCCTCGGCGTCGAGGAGGTGACGGTCAACGCCCAGGTGGCGGGGGTCTACCACGCGCTCCAGGCCAGAGACGTGCGCCTGGTCAACGAGCAGCTCGCTTCGATCGTTCGCGGACTCGACGCTGATCTGGGCGTTTGGGTCCAGCCCGGTTCCGAGCGGCTCGTTCTCGCCGACCGGCGGGGCCGGCTCTGGCGCGAGGCGGATCTCCTGATGCTGCTGGGAGCTCTGCTCACGAGGTCCCCGTACAGGAAGGAGGGCCGGCGCGGGATCGTATTGCCCCTCTTTGCGCCTTCCGCGCTCGTCGAGATGATGACGTCGGCTGGCTGGGCGGTCCACCAGGTTCCGTCCGATCCGCGAGAGGTCATGCGCTCGGCGTCCATCCCGGGGGTTGTTTTCGCGTCGGGTGGCAACGGCGATGTCGCATTCAACGACCTGCACGCGGCGCCCGATGCGATGTTCGGCGTGGCAAAGATCCTGGAGCTCCTGGCCATGGAGGACACCGGGCTCGAGCAGATCGCCGACGAGCTGCCATCGGTTCCCTACATGTCGCGGTCGATTTCCTGCCCGGTGGAGCGCAAGGGAACGATCATGCGGCGCTTCTCCGAGATGGCACAGGAGTTCGAGGCCTCCTTCCAGGAGGGTGTCAAGGTTCAGTTCGATCACGGCTGGATCCTGCTCCGCGCCGACAGGAGCCTGCCGCGGCTGCATCTCGTCGTTGAAGCCAGTACCAGCAAGCTGGCTGCCGCATGGATGAAGAAGTACACGGAGATGGTTGAAACGTGGGTGAGGGAGGAAGGGTGACAGACGCACGGACCGGCGGTAACCGGGCAGGGCCGTGCACGCTCATGCCGGGCACCGGGGGCTGAGATGGCGACGATCACGTTCCTCTGGCATCTCCACCAGCCCGCGTACCGGACGGCGGACGGCATCGCCCACGCGCCCTGGGTGGCGGTGCACGCGGGGGGCGCCTACACGACGCTGGCACGGGCGCTTCTTGAAACGGGCGCCCGCGGCCATGTGATCAACCTGGTTCCAACGCTGGTCGAGCAGATGGAGGCGTACCGGGACGGCCGGGTTCACGACAGGGTGATCGACGCCCTGTGTTGCCCTGCGCCTGAGCTTGCCGACGAGGATGTCTTCACTCTTCTGGAATGGGCATTTTATGTCTCGCCGCGTCAGCTCGACCGGTACCCGCGTCTTGCGGAGCTGGCTGCACGCCGGGCGGCCATCCAGGACCCGGCCCGCTCCAAGGCGATGTTCGGCCGGGGCGATCTCAGAGATCTGCAGGTCCTGTTCATCCTCGCACAGGCGGGAGAGCAGGCGTGGCGCGATGAGGAGCTCGCGCCTCTCGCCCGCAAGGCGGCCAACTTCGATGCGTCCGATCACAAGGCCGCGGCGGCCTGGCTCTACGCTCAGCCGGCTCGCATCCTCGACCTGTGGCGGCGCCTGGCGGATCAGGACGGCATCGAGATCTCGACCAGCCCGTTCGCCCATCCGATCATTCCGCTCCTGATCGACACATCGGTGGTGAAAGAAAGCTGGGCGCCCCAGGCGCCTCCCGCCGTCCCGGTATTCAGCCATCCTGAAGACGCCCACCGGCAGGTGGAGCTGGCGCTCGAGCTGATGCGGACACGGGGATTTGCGCCACGGGGGTGCTGGCCGCCCGAGGGATCGGTCTCTGAAGCTGCCCTCGAGCTGTACGCCGCCGCCGGGATCCGGTGGCTCGTCACCGACGAGGGCATCCTCGAGCGTAGCCTGGGACGCGGGCTCCGGGAGGCCGGCCGCTTCCCCGTGGAGCTCTCCCGTCCGTGGCGGCTCGGCGGTGGAGGACCGTTCCTCTTCTTCCGCGACCGCCAGCTGTCCGACCGGATCGGTTTCGTCTACGGCCGCTGGGAGGACGAGGAACGGGCCGCACGCGACCTCGTCGGCCACCTGGAGGCCGCGGCTGCCCTCATGGACGAGGATGGCGCGATCGTGCTCGCGCTCGACGGAGAGAACCCGTGGCTCCACTATCCGCACGGCGGTGGTTCCTTCCTGCGGAGCCTCAGCGCAGGTATCGAGTCATCGGCCCGACTTCGCCCCGACACCCTGTCCAGCCTCACCGAACGCCTGGAGCCGGAGAAGCTGCCCAGGCTTCATCCTGGGTCCTGGATCGGCAGCACTTTCGCCACGTGGATCGGTCACCCCGAAAAGTCCAGCGGCTGGCAGATCCTCGCCGATGTCCGGAAGCTCGTCGGAGGGACGCGCCCATGCCCACCCCCGATGATCCTCGCTGAAGGCTCCGACTGGTTTTGGTGGCTTGGCGACGACAATCCAACCCCGCTGGCCTCCCTGTACGACAGGATTTTTCGCCGCCACCTGGCCGATGCGTGCGTCCAGGCCGGTGTCACGCCTCCCAAATCGCTCGAGAGGCCCATCAAGGTCGCGATCCACCCCGTCGAGGTTCCCGTCTCAGCTGACTGGCCGCCTCCCGTCTTCGACGGCCGGATCACGTCGTACTTCGAATGGTCGCTCGCACAGTGGGTCGAGCTGTCCAAGAACGATATCCTCCGGCGGCTGGGCCTCTGGTCGGACGGTGCCAGGCTCTTCCTCGTCATCGAAGGCGAACGGGAGATGCACGACGTGCTCACGACCCGCAGGCTTACGATCCGCCTGACCGACCCGCTGGGTGAAATCTTCGAGATGACTCTGGACGACCAAGGCGCCCGCTCCGGGCTGCCCAACGCCGTGGGACGGGTCGTCGAGGCGGCGCTGGATTGGGACGGCGCGCCGGGCTGGAGACTCGGTCTCGAGATTGGCACGCGGTACTTCCCCGAGGACTCCGTGTTCGCGCTCAACCCCTTCGAAGTCGACGAGGAGATGTAACGAGATGTCCGAGCTCCGTTTCGATCCGATCAAGCAACGGTGGAGCATCATCGCTTCGGAGCGCAAGCTCCGGCCGCACGAATTCAACGTGCCGCGTCGCGGCGCCGCGCCTGAAACCGGCCGGAACGCCTGCCCGTTCGAGCCCGGCCACGAGCAGATGACCCCTCCCGAGATCCTCGTCCTCCCGCCAGACTCTCCACGGCCCGACGGCCCCTCGTGGCAGGTTCGCGTCGTTCCCAACAAGTTCCCGGCGCTGCGGGTGGAGGGCCGGGTCGAACGGGAAGGCATGGGTCTGTACGACCGGGTCGCCGGCGTCGGCGCCCACGAGGTCATTATCGAAACCCCCGACCATGGCCGGGAAACCGCGGATCTTTCCATCGACGAGCTCGCCCTCGTGTTTCACGCCTACCGGGCTCGCCTGCTCGACCTGAGAAAGGACGTTCGCCTCCGTTACGTTCTCCTGTTCAAGAACAAGGGACGCGAGGCCGGGGCGTCGCTCTCGCACCCCCACTCCCAGTTGATCGCCACGCCGATCATCCCGACCTTCGTCGTCCACGAGCTCAACGCGTCGCGGGACCACTTTCGCCACAAGGAGCGTTGCATCTTCTGCGATCTCATCCACCAGGAGCAGACGCTCGGCGAACGCGTGGCTGTCGAGACCGAAAGCTTCATCGCCATCGAGCCGTACGCCTCCGCGTTCCCGTTCGAGACGTGGATTCTCCCCAAGGCCCACCAGTTCGACTTCGGGACGCTCACCGACGACGAGCTGCTCGCCCTGGCCAGGATGATGCAAGATCTTCTGCGCCGGATGCGGGTCCTGCTGGACGATCCGCCGTATAATATGGTTGTGCATACGGCGCCGAGCCCCCACCCCCGCCCGGGTCAGCCGGACTACTGGTCTACGATCCAATACGACTACCACTGGCATATCGAGCTGGTACCGAGGGTTACACGAATCGCCGGATTCGAGTGGGGATCGGGGTACACCATCAATCCGACGCCCCCCGAGGAAGCTGCCAGGTTCCTGAGGGAGGCAGACCCCATTGGAGGAGCCCATGCCTGACATTCGCCAACGCCTGCGGAGCCGGAACCAGGCAGTCCGGGATACGGCGCGCCGGGAAGTCGCTACCACGCTTGCCGCGTGCGATGGGCACGTCGAGGAAGCCGCGCTGAAGCTGGGTTTGAGCGCGTCCACGGTCCGCCGGTGGAGCGGGTACGCCCGAACCGCCGGCCAGCAGGCGGCGGCCCGCCCGGCACCGTCGTCCACCGCATCCTTCCCCGCCACGCATTCGGCGGATTCTCCCGCACGGGCCGGCAAGGCCTCCCCCGCCACCCATGCCGGACAACGTGACGCTGGCGGACCAGCGGCCGAAGCCCTCCCCGGCCCCGAGCTCGCTCACCGGCCGCGCGTCACCCCGGAGGACATGCTGGCCGCCCATCCCGTGACCTTCAACCCGAGGCCACGCGCGCTGAGCTTCGTGCTTCACACCCATCTGCCATGGCTACTGGGACACGGCTCCTGGCCCCACGGCGAGGACTGGCTGGCCGAGGCCGTCATCCACAGCTACCTGCCCCTCATCGAGGTCTTCGAGCGGCTCCGTGACGAGGGATTACGAAACCTCCTCACGCTCTCCATCACGCCGATCCTGGCGTCGCAACTGGCCGATCCCAGGGCTCGCGATCTCGTCGACCGCTACTTCGAGCAACGTCTCGAAGCCTCGCGCGCCACGGTTCCCGGGTTCACCCTCGCCGCATGGTGGGCCGAACGGTACGAGGGAACCCGCGCCACGTGGCGGCGTTTGAACAAGGACATCGTTGGAGCCCTGGCGGGACTCGCCCGGGACGAGGTCATCGAGCTCGCCACGTGCGCCGCGACGCACGCCTACCTGCCCCTGGCGCACACGCAGCAACTGATCAGTCTCGAAATGAAAACGGCCGTCGATGTCCACGAGCGGCTCTTCGGCATCAAGCCCGAAGGCGCGTGGCTCCCGGAATGCGCGTACCGTCCCGGGGGCGCGTGGCGCCACCCTGTTACCGGCGCACGCGAAACCTTCCGGCCGGGACTCGAGACCTTCCTCGCGGCTGCGGGCATCAAGTGGACCGTCGTCGACACGCACCTCGTCCTCGGCGGCAAGCCCGGCATCTCCTCGGCCGGGGAGTCGGCGTCCGAGCTCGCCGTGGTCGAGGGCGCCGTCGCCGAGGCCATCTGGATCGGCGCCAGCAACGTCGCGGCGTTCGTGCGGGAGCCGCGATCCGCGCTCCAGGTCTGGTCGCGAGATCACGGCTATCCCGGCGACGCGCGTTATCTCGATTTTCACAAGCGTCACTGGCCATCGGGCCTGAGATTCTGGCGGGTCACCCATCCCCGGGCCGACCTCGCCGACAAGAAACCGTACGATCCGGCGGCAGCCGACGATGCCGTTCGCGCCCACGCCGATCATTTCGTCAGCCTGGTGACCCACCTTGCGGGCCTCGACGATGGTGTCGCCGTCTGCCCGTTCGACACCGAGCTTTTCGGGCACTGGTGGTTCGAAGGACCGCAGTGGCTCGAGCACGTGCTCCGGCAGGCAGCCGCGCATCCGTCTCTCAGCCCGACCAGTGCGGGCCACCAACTGCGCAGGGATCCACCGCGGGTTCGTCTCTCGCTGCCGGAGGGCTCCTGGGGCGAAGGCGGCGATCACCGGGTCTGGGTCAACCCGGCGACCGAGTCGATGTGGCACGAGCTCGGCTCGTCCGAGTTCGCCGTCAACGAAGCCTGCCTGCGACCGGCCAGGTTGAAGCTCAAACGCGCCATCCTCAACCAGTTGATGATCCTGGCGGCGTCCGACTGGCCGTTCCTCGTCACGACGGGCGCAGCCCGGGATTACGCCGAGGAACGGTTCGCCCAGCACCGGGAGCGGCTGCAACAGCTCCTGGCCGCCCCCGTTCAGAGCCGGAGCCTGCCGTCCTGGGCCATCGATGACATGGCGTTCCCCCATCTGAACCCACACTGGTGGGAAGCGAGGTGAGGATCGCCCACGTCGCCTCGGAGGCGGTCCCGATCGCCAAAACGGGAGGGCTGGCCGACGTCGTCGGAGCGCTCGCCAAGGCCCTGGGACACATGGGACATCGCGTCTTCATCGTCATGCCCCTGTACCGCCAAACGATGAACGGCCCAATCGATGCCGAGCCAGTCATGCCTGACATCGACGCCGGAGAGATCCGTTTCCGCATCTACCGCAAACACATCGGACCGGTCGACTACGTGCTCCTCGACGCGCCGAGACTATTCGCCCGCCCTGCCCCGTACGGCACGTCCGACGGCGACTATCCGGACAACCCCATTCGCTTCGCGGCGTTCGCACGGGCCGCCATCCTGGCCATCTCGACGGTCATTGGGGGGGCCGACGTCATCCACTGTCACGACTGGCAGAGCGCGCTCGTCCCGTTGCTGCTGGGACGGGACCCGCTCCTCGGCGGGGCAATGACGGGCACGCCAACGATTCTCACGATTCACAACCTGTCCTACCAGGGGAGCTTCGAACCGTGGGCCATCGATGCGGCCCGCCTGCCCCGCGAGCTCTTCACGCCGGAAGGTTTCGAGCTCTACGGCACGGTCAACTACCTCAAGGGTGGCATCCTGACCGCCAGCCGCCTGACAACCGTATCGCCGCGCTATGCCCGGGAAATCCTAACGCCGGACTTCGGGTACGGGCTTGAGAAGGTGCTCGAGGCGCGCAGGAACCGCCTGTCCGGCATCCTCAACGGGCTCGACACCGGCGTCTGGAATCCCTCCACGGATCCGTACCTCGCACGGAACTACTCCCGAAGAGATGTCACGCGCGGCAAACGCGCCTGCCGCGCCGCCCTGGCCGCGGAGCTCCTCCTCGATGACGACGATTCTCCGCTCGTCGCCATCGTCTCGCGCATGGCGGAGCAGAAGGGCATCGATCTCGTTGCCGCCGCGATCGACGGCATCGTCGCATCCGGGCTGCGCATCGCGATCCTCGGCGCCGGGGACGACGCCGTGCAGAACGAGGTCCTCGAAGCGTGCCACCGCCGCCCCGGGCGGGCCGCCGTCAGGATCGGGTACGACGAGGCCCACGCCCACCGCAGCTATGCCGGGGCCGATCTTCTCCTCATGCCGTCCCGGTTCGAGCCATGCGGTTTGGGACAGATGATCGCCCTGCGATACGGAACATTGCCCGTCGTCAACGCTGTCGGCGGCCTGGCGGACACCGTGCGCGACCTCGATACGGACCCCACGGGCGGCAACGGGTTCCGGATCGCCCAGCTCACCCCGGAGGGGATCTCGGCCGCACTGCGGCGTGCCGCCAAGACGGTTCGCAACCCGTCCCGGCTGCTCGACGCCCGCCGGCGCGCAATGGCCGAGAATCACGACTGGAAACGCCCCGCGCGCACGTACGAAGCACTTTACACCGAGCTCCTGGCCTGAGGTTTTCGAACGCCACGAGCTCGGTCTGCGCGAACCGTGACAGACCGTAGCTTTTTCTTCCTCTACCCTTCTCCCGGTCTTCGACGATCCCTGGCCCGGGTACCTCGCACACTTCCTGCTGCGGCCCCGGAGACGTCCGCCATTGTCGCGCTTCCCGCGGCCGCGGCACCGACGTGTCACGAGCTGGCCCGCCGTTGTCGAAACCCCACACCGACGGGCGGCCTCCGCCGTCTCGCAACGAAAGTCCGTGAGATACAGCGATCTCGCAACGGCGTGGTAGACCGCCTTCGAAGCGATCGTTGCAGAATCGCTGCGTGAGATATGCGGCCTGGGGTCAAATCCGCCGGACCGCGTTAGAATGGTCCTGTGAACCCGGAACGTATCGGCCGGTATGAGGTTCTTGAGATGCTGGGACGCGGCGCCATGGCGATCGTGTACCTGGCGCATGATCCAATCATCGGGCGCAACGTCGCCCTCAAGACGCTGCGGCTCGATCTGGATTCCGACCTCGCGGAGGAATTCAAGGCCCGCTTCCTCCGCGAGGCCCGGGCCGCCGGACGGCTGAACCATCCCGGGATCGTAACGGTTCACGATGTCGGCGAGGATCCGGAAACTGGTCTCGCATTCATCGCCATGGAGCTCATCGAGGGCCAGAACCTCAAGGAGATTCTCGCAGGCGGCATCCAGTTCGATCCTGCGCGAGCCGCCCAGGTCGTCAGCGAGGTCGCCCGCGCCCTCGATTACGCCCACCGGATGGGCGTCGTCCACCGCGACATCAAACCCGCAAACATCCTGATCACTCCGGACGGCAGGGCCAAGATCGCGGATTTCGGCGTCGCCCGCCTCGAATCCTCGAACCTGACCGTCGAGGGTCAGTTCATCGGCACGCCGAATTACATGTCGCCGGAACAGATCATGGGCAAGACCGTCGATGGCCGGTCGGACATCTTCTCGGCGGGCGTTGTACTCTTCGAGCTGTTGACCGGCGAGCGTCCCTTCCCGGGAAGCTCGATCGCCGAGATCGGCATGAAGATCATCGATCAGCCACGTCCGATCCCATCCACGATCAGGCCTGACATCCCGCGCGGCCTCAATCCCATCGTTCTGAAGTGCCTCGACAAGGACCGCGAGAAGCGGTACCAGTCGGCCGGCGAGCTGGCCGCCGCGCTTGAAGCTTTTACCGGCGCACCGCCGCGCCGGCACGCAGCCGACCTGCCCAAGACACGTGCGGCGTCTCCCCATGCAGCATCGACGCAACCCACGGGCGAGCTGGCTGCCGAGACGCATCCCGTGGCCCCGCCTGAGCCCGAACCCGAGGCCCAGGCTACCGCCAAGACCACAATCGCCCATGCGCCGCCTTCCAAACCGTCACGAGCGCAGGGGATCCTCACGGCAGCCGCTGCCGCACGTCAATGGCTTGCGCGGCTCCCCCTCCCACCTGCCCTCCGCTGGGAGGTCAATCTTTCATGGGTCATCAAGATTCTCACCGGCTGGACAGCGTTCTGGCTCCTTGTCATCCTGGTTCTCGTCCTGCGCCTTCCCGGCCCTCCGCCAGTCGCGCCGGCAACCACCCGCATCGCGGCAAACCATCAGCTCGGCATGGCGCTGCGCCGGGCGGCCAGGGCCTTGAAGAATAACGACCCGGCACAGGCGCAACAGCTGGCCCGGTCGGTGTTGGACCAGGCGCCGGCTTCCCGGGCGGCCCGGATGATCGCCCAGCGCGCCGCCAACACGATCCGTGCAGCCGAAGAGGCGACGGCCAAGCACAAGCTCGCCCAGGCAGCCATTACGGAGGGTGAAGGCCTGTACAGGGCCCGGCAGTTTTCTCGTGCGGCGGCGCGTTTCCGCGATGCGCTCAGCATCGAGCCCGGAAACGAGCTCGCCGCCAGCTTCCTCGACCTTTGCCGGGAACGTCTCAGGACGGGATCGGGGGGGTCGAGAACGCTCCGCCGGAGGGCGCGGGGCGCAACGTCTTCGTCTCCTCCCGTGCGCGAGGCCGCCCGGCCCGGCTTTGCACACATGGCCCTCTACTTCAACTCTCCCATCAACGCCGGGGAGATCCTCGTCAAGTTGGACGGGGAGACGCTGATCGACCAGCCGTTCGATTTCACACGCCGGGTTTTCCTTGGATTCAAGAAGAAGGGGAGCGGCCTCGTCCAGAAGACGGTCCTGATGCCCTCGGGACGCCACCGGGTCGCCGTCCAGCTCACGGACCGCGAACGCGGCCCGGTGGGCTCGGCGAGCTTTACGCGGATGTTCGATGCTGGATCGAGCTGGACGTTGCGGATCGAGCTTGCTCGCGGCAGCTCGAAGCCCTCGTTCTTCCTGGTGCAAGCGCACCGGGCTGGACCATAAAGTGACGCTGAGGCGCCTCCGGCTCCAGACATCCTGGGGACGGGTCGAGGTGACCGGCGCCAGCCGCGCCGGCGACGGTACGATCGTGCTCCTCCCGCAATTCCGTCTGGCTCTCGACGCCGGCCGGGCCGCGCAGCGGCTCCCCTCCATGTCGACGTTGTTCCTCAGTCACGGCCACATGGATCACATCGGCGGCCTGGGATACTGGGCCGCCCAGCGTTCCCTGGGCGCGCTCGGACCGGGAACGATCCTGGCGCCGCGTCCGATCGTTCCTGCCCTTCGGACCCTGCTGAACACGATGAGCGATCTCGAGGGCGGCCGTCCATACGACATCGAGGTCAAGGGCGTCAGCGACGGCGGCCACCACCGCTTAAAACGCGACGTGGAGCTTGCCTTCTTCGCGACCGACCACTGGGTTGTGACGCTCGGATGCCAGCTCATCTGGCGGCGGACCCGGCTGCGACCGGAGCTCAAGGGCACGCCTCCAGACGAAATCATCCGTCTGCGCGCCGCCGGGAAAGACGTTGCACGAACTGTCGAGACACCTCTGCTCGCGTACTGTGCCGACACCGGTCCGGGGCTCTTCGTCTCTCACCCCGAGGTGTTTGCCGCCGAGATCGTTCTTCTCGAATGCTCCTTCTTCGCACCGGAGGACATCGAGCGCGCCCGCACGTACGGCCACCTCCACGTGGATGACCTGATGGCCAACGCCAGCCTTCTGAGATGCCAGCATCTCGTGCTGCTCCACGCCTCCAGGCGGTACCGTCTCGCCGATCTGGAGGAGAAGCTCACCCATGAGATCGCGCCCAACCTCCCCTGCCAGCTCCATCACCTCCTGGTCGACTGGTAGGCCCCCGCAGGGCATCGGCCCCACGGGCGCCTCAAGACGCGCTGCGCGCGTTCTTGAATCGCCCGGAAACGCATGCATCCAGCGCCGTGGACAGCGACTACTCCGAGAAGAAGCTTCATCAAGGACATCCCAAGCCGACGGTCGCCGCATTCATCGCCCTTTCCCGTAGTCGGCACGCCGTCATCTCCAAGCTGATGACGCCCTCGGAGCGATACGACACGGAGAAACTGATCTCCTCCCACCTGGAACGAGTCACGAAAGAAGAGGGAACCCGCTGCGCGACCCGCCCGATGATGAACGAAGGCATCTCCGTCACCCGCACGCCCGCGCAGGCCGTGGAGCTGTCGGGCTGCCGGTGGCTGTGGACGGCCGTGCACAACGCTCGCGTTGCACACAACCGCCCACAGCCACATGGAAAACGCCACCCGCCCCCACCCCACCCCTGCGTTTTCCTCAGCCCCTTGGAAAACCGGCCCTCACCCAACCCCCTCCGGTTTCCCACAGCTCCCCAGCCTCGACGACGGCGAGCCTCTCGTGAAGCCCCCCCGATTCGGCTCTAACTGTAGAGGCACAGCGAGCAACCCTTCAATCCGCTACAAGCCGACGGCCCGGCCGCAGGCCGGGACACGGCGCCGAGTCACCTTCAATCCGGGCAAGCCGACGCCGAGGCGTCAGCCGAGGCACGGCGCGCAGTCCCCCAGCGAGGCGACGCTGAGGCGAAGCCGAAGCACGCCGAGCCGGG
>JAADFN010000200.1 GCA_013152895.1 Acidobacteriota bacterium
ACGGGGGGCCGCCCGCTGATGTGAAGGCGTTTCGCCTCGGTGTAACCGGGAGCCGTCCGGTGACGTTGCGCGCCGGGGCCACGCCGGCGGCGGCCCTGCTCCCCGGCGCATGCGCATCGCCCGGCGCGTACCTGTTGCGATCACGTTCGCTCGTCTCCCTACCCTTCGGGGTTGACCGCGATGTCTGCCGGCGGGGCACGGTGACGGTCCGGCTCTTCCCGCGCGCCACGCTCCGCGTCCACCTGACGGCGCCGGGGAGCGCCAAGCTGCCGCACGCCGCCATTCTCGAGCTGTCGCACTGTCCAAAGGGACTGACCGTCCAGCCCGTCGCCCACACGGCCGGGCGGCCCCTTCCCATCCCGGCTTCCGGAACGATCGAGGCCACGGTGCCCTCCGGGTGCCTGGACATCACGCTCGTGACGAAACGCTTCGCCCCCATCTCCTGGTGGGGTCTCAAGCTCAGTCCTGGGAAGGTCGCGGACCTGGGCGTTGCGCGTCTCAAGACGGGCGCCTCCCTCCTCGTCCGGACGATCGATGCCGACGATGGCTGGGCGCTTCCCGGGGCACGGGTCGAGCTGGTCGACGCCGGCCACGTCAGGGCTGCCATTCGCGCCGCGTTGCGGGGCGCGCTGCCGCACGGACTGGCGTCCGGGGTCAGCGGCGCGCGCGGCTGGCTGCGGCTTTCCGGGCTGCCGGACGGCAGGTACACGCTGATCGCGACGGCCAAGGCGCACGCCGTCGCGTGCCGGAACGTCGTGCTCGCGAGCGGCAAGGAGACGGTTGCCGACGACGTCGAGATCGGCCGTCCCGGGTCGCTCGATATCTCGGTGGGAATCGATCCAAGCTCAATTCCGACCGGCTACGCGTTGAAGCTCTCTTTCCGTCCGACGGTCTGTTGTCATCAGTTCCCCGGGGGTGTTCGGACCCTTCCGGTCCCGGACTCTGGATATCTTCACGTGACCGGTCTCAACCCGGGACTCTGGCAGATCGTGGCAACGCTGGTGACTCCGGCCGGGCTCGCCTACGACATCGGTTCAGCGCGGACGAGGGTCGCATCCGGGAGCAGCGGCGCCCTCGAGCTGGATCTCACCGGCGCGCTCTACCACGGCGCCGTGACGCGCCGGGATGAACCGGTCGCGGCGGACCTGCGGTTTGAGCGGGAGCACTCCGAAAGCGTGGAGGACCTGGAAACAACCTCGTCGGGCGCCGACGGCAGCTTTGCCGTCTTTCTGCGTCATCCCGGTACCTACGACGTCCAGGTGAGCCTGCCGAAGACGCACACCAGGATCCCCGTGACCGGGGTCGTGGTGACGAAGCCGGACACGCCGGTCAGGGTCGTGATTCCATCCGGTTCGGTCAACGGCGTGGTCGTCGACAGCCACGGCGCGCCCGTCGCAGGCGCCGATGTCCTGGCGTCGGGCCGGCGCCGTGGAGCCGAGGGCGGCCCGCTGTTCGCCGAGGCCGAGAGCGGCACGGATGGAACCTTCACGATCGATGGCGTCACCAACGGAAGCTGGAGCGTCTCGGCCGAGCGGGGGGACCTCGCTTCCGCCCCGGCCCGTTTCCGCGTCTCGAAGGAGCAGCAGGCGCCCTGGGTGAAGCTGGTCGTCCGGAAGACCTTTACACAGAGGGGCAGGGTTGTCTTTACCGATCACAGCCCGGCGGCCGGCGTCCTGATCGGCGCCTGGGATGCCTCCGCCGCGAGCCGCGGCGCAGCGCCACAATTCGCCGATGCGTCGAGCCGCGCGGACGGGAGCTTCGAGCTTCGCGTTAACGGACGGGCCGGCGATATCGCCAACGTGTTCGTGAGCACCGTGGGCGTCGCGGCCGACGCGTTCCGGCTCCCGCTGTCGCGAACGCCGTGGACGCTGCGTGTTTCCCGCGCCGGGGGACGGTTACAGATCCTCTTTCCAGGGAAAACCGGCCTCGCGGCGATGGGCTCTGTGATCCTGGTTCGGCCGGACGGCGCGGCGCTGACGCTGGCCGCGTTCGGTCACGGCGGACTGAGCGTCCAGCCGGGCGCGAAGGGAGCTGTCGTCAGCATCGCGAACCTCGCAACCGGCCCGTGGCGCGTCGTCTGGGGCGGGTCGCCCGGCGCCGAGCGTGCGGTCATGTCCGGCGCGGGCATGGGCCTGCGGGCCCGGGCCCAGATCACCATGACGGCCGGCGGCACGGCCCACGTCACCTTTGCGCCAGACCGGTAACCGTGTCGAAACCCGCGCGGCCTCGCGCCCTGCGAGCGATTTGACAGGCCGCGGCGGCGTTGCTACGATTCCGTTCCCCTCGTGGGATCCATGAGGGGGGTTGTTCTTTGTCAGTTTGACGTATGGACGAGGGCGGGTTGCAAGGACCCTCGAGGTCACCCGCCGGTAGCCTGTAGGCGCGTAGCTCAGCTGGTTAGAGTGCTACCTTGACACGGTAGAGGTCAGCGGTTCGAGTCCGCTCGCGCCTACCACCTGGTTTTCCAGGCGCGTAGCTCAGTTGGTTAGAGCGCATCCCTCACACGGATGAGGTCCGCGGTTCGAGTCCGCGCGCGCCTACCAGACCGGCAGCCCGATCCATGCGATCGGGATTTTGTTTTTCTGCCCGCGCCGCGCGCGGGCGGCGGCGAGCCTTGTGAGAGAGGTGAGACATGGCGAGCACGATTCGCATCACGTTGCCGGACGGCAGCATCAAGGAGGTCCCCGCCGGGACCACCGTCCTGGAGGTGGCGGCGTCGATCGGTACGCGGCTGGCCCGGGAGACGGTGGCCGGCCTCGCGGACGGCCGGATGGTGGACCTGCGAACCGCGCTCGATCACGATGTCACCCTCAGGATCGTCACGACCCGGGATCCCGAGGGCGGCGAGGTCATCCGCCACTCGGCCGAGCATGTGCTGGCGGACGCCGTCAAGCGACTCTGGCCCGGGACCCAGATCGATGCGGGCCGCCAGGATCACTCGGTCAAGTTCCAGTACGACTTCCGCTTCCCGCGGGCGTTCCGTCCCGAGGACCTGGAGAGGATCGAGGAGGAGATGCGGAGGATCATCGCCGAGGACCTTCCGTTCCGCCGGCTCGAGGTCGGCCGGGAGGAGGCGCGGCGGATCATGGCCCAGCGGGGCGAGGAGCTCAAGCTGATCCGCATCGACGACATCCCCGAGGGGGAGACGATCACCCTCTACGAGCACGGCCCGTTCATCGACGTTTGCCGCGGGCCGCACGTGCAGCGGACCTCGCAGATCGGCGCGGTGAAGCTGCTGGAGGCCTCCGGGGCGTACTTCAAGGGCGACGAGTCGAACGAGATGCTCCAGCGCATCTACGGAACGGCGTTCGCCTCGAAAAAGGAGATGAACGCCTACTTCGCCCGCCTCGAGGAGATGCGGAAACGCGATCATCGCAAGCTCGGCGTGCAGCTCGACCTGTTCTCCTTCCATCCGGAGGCGCCGGCGAGCCCGTTCTTCCATCCGCGGGGCGCCATCGTCTACAACGAGCTCGTCGAGCTGATGCGCTCGAAGTACCGCGAGTACGGCTACGACGAGGTCATCACGCCGCAGATCTTCGACGTGGCGCTGTGGAAGCGCTCCGGGCACTACGACAACTACCGGGAGAACATGTTCTTCGCCGACGCGTACGACGAGGTCGAGGATCGCAAGTTCTCCGTCAAGCCGATGAACTGCCCGTCGCACTGCGTGCTGTTCGCGTCGGCGTCCCACTCGTACCGCGATCTGCCGCTGCGAATCGCCGACTTCGGCCGGCTGCACCGGTACGAGCGCTCCGGGGTCGTGACCGGCCTGACGCGGGTGCGTTCGTTCTCCCAGGACGACGCCCACATCTTCTGCACGCCCGAGCAGATCGGTCCCGAGATCCGCTCGCTCTTCGATTTCATTTTCGAGATCTATGAGCTCTTCGGCTTTTCGAGTATCGAGATCTTCCTGTCGACACGGCCGGAAAAGGCGATGGGGGATCCGGCCGTCTGGCAGCACGCCGAGAAGGTGCTCGCCCGGTCGCTCGACGACCGCGGGGCCGCCTACACCCTCAACGCCGGCGACGGCGCGTTCTACGGGCCAAAGATCGACTTCGTCGTTCACGACGCGATCGGCCGGGAGTGGCAGCTCGCGACGATCCAGCTCGACTTCCTGCTTCCGGAGCGGTTCGAGCTGACCTACGTCGGTTCGGACGGTACGGAGAAGCGGCCGGTGATGATCCACCGCGCGATCCTCGGCTCGATCGAACGGTTCTTCGGCGTCATGCTCGAGCACTTCGCCGGCGACCTGCCACCGTGGCTCGCGCCGGAGCAGGTCCGGGTGCTTCCGATCGTCGATGCGATCAATCCGTACGCGGAGAAGGTTCGCGACGCCCTGCTCGAAGCGGGCCTGCGGGCGACGGTCGACAGCCGCCAGGAGAAGCTCGGTTACAAGATTCGCGAGGGGGAGTCGATGAAGGTCCCGTACCTGCTGGTCGCCGGCCAGCGGGAGGCGGACGCCGGCACCGTCGCCCTCCGTTTGAGACATCGCCGCGACGAGGGGTCCCATCCCCTGGACGAGGTCGTGGCCCGTATCGCCAACGCAGTCAAAACCCGGTCCAGGGAGCTTTAAGCAGCCCCCTGAGACGGCAAAAGGAGACGTCATGCCAAAGCTCAAGACCCACCGGGGCGCCGCAAAGCGCATCAAGCAGACCGCCAGCGGGCGGTTCAAGCGGCACCATGCGTACCATTCGCACATCCTTTCGAAGAAAACCCGGAAGCGGAAGCGCAACCTTCGCTCCGCCGTGATGGTCGAGGCCACGCAGTCGAAGGTCCTCGCCAAGATGCTGCCCTACGGCGCCTGAGGAGGACGATCATGCGTGTCAAACGTTCCACACATCGCAAGGACCGGCGTCAGAAGATCCTCAAGGCGGCCGAGGGGTACTGGGGCGGCAAGTCCCGCCTCCACCGGATCGCCAAGCTGCAGGTCGAGAAGAGTCTCGTCTATGCGTACCGCGACCGGCGCCAGCGCAAGCGGCAGTTCCGCGCGCTGTGGATCGCCCGCATCAACGCGGCGGCGCGCCAGAACGGCGTTACAGCCGGTTCGTGGCCGGGCTGAAGGCTGCCGGGTGCGCGCTCGACCGCAAGGTGCTGGCCGACCTCGCCGTCCGGGATCCCCAGGCGTTCACGAAGCTCGCCGACCTCGCCAAACAGTCGCTGAAATGAGCCTCCAACGCCTCAACGAGGTGCGCCGGTCGTTCCTCGCCGACCTCGAGGCCGCCGGCTCTGACGCCGAGGCGCTCGAAGCCGTCCGGGTCCGCTACGCGGGCCGCCGCTCGGGCCTGCTGCAGGAGCTGACGGCAGCGCTCCGCGAGCTCCCGAACGGGGAGAAGCGCGATTACGGGCGTGCGCTCAACGAGCTCAAGAAGCTCGTCGACTCGCAGCTCCGGGAGGCGAAGCGGCGGACGGCCGCGGCCAGCGCCGCCGGGAGCCGGCCCATGGTCGACGTCACCCTGCCGGGACGGAGGCCCCCCCGTGGCGCCGAGCATCCCGTCCACCTGGTTCGGCGGCGGATCGAGACGATCTTTCTCCGGATGGGGTACTCGGTCGAGGACGGGCCGGAGATCGAGGACGACTGGCACAACTTCGAGGCGCTCAACCTGCCGCCGGACCACCCGGCGCGCGACGACCAGGACACCTTCTACCTTCCCGGGGGCTCGCTCCTGAGAACCCACACCTCGCCGGTCCAGGCGCGGGTGATGGAGGAGTACGAGCCGCCCATCCGGATCGTCGTTCCGGGACGGGTCTACCGCCGCGATTCGGACCTGAGACACTCGCCGATGTTTCACCAGCTCGAGGGGCTGGTCGTCGACGAGGGGATCACCTTCGGGCACCTCAAGGCGACGCTGGAGACGTTTCTCAAGGAGCTGTTCCACGGGGTCGAGGTCCGGTTCCGTCCGAGCTACTTCCCGTTCACGGAGCCCTCGGCCGAGGTCGACATCACCTGCATCTTCTGCGGCGGCAAGGGGTGCGGCGTCTGCTCGCGCTCCGGCTGGATCGAGATCCTCGGCTCCGGCATGGTCGATCCGCGCGTGTTCGAGAAGCTCGGCGTGGACGCCGAGCGGTACACCGGGTTCGCGTTCGGCCTCGGGCTCGACCGCGTGGCGATGCTCCTTTTTGGCATACCGGATCTCCGGCTGATGTTTTCCGGCGATCAGAGAGTGGCGAGGCAGTTCGCATGAGGTTTGACGCAGAGTGGATACGGGAGCTTCTCGAAGGGGCGCCGGGGCGCGACGAGCTCGCGTCGAAGCTGACGGCGTGCGGATTCAACGTCGAGGTCCGCGAACCGGACGGTGACAGCGAGATCTGGGACGTCGACGTCACCACGAACCGGCCCGACGCGATGAACCACCGTGGCCTCGCCCGGGAGGCGGCCGTGGCGTGCGGCGCCCGTCTCAAACCGCTCGAGCCCGGTCTCGAAGAGAGCGGCGAGGCGGCATCGGACCTGGTCTCCGTCGAGATCGAGGCGCCCGAGCTGTGCGGCAGGTACGTGGCCAGGGTCGTCCGCGGCGTACGCATGGCGGAGTCCCCGCAGTGGCTCGCACAACGTCTCGAGCGGTGTGGCATCCGTCCGATCAACGCCATCGTCGACGCGACGAACTACGTCCTGATGGAGCTTGGACAGCCGCTGCACGCCTTCGACCTCGCCCGCGTCGCCGGGCGGCGGATCGTCGTGCGGCGCGCCGGACAGGGCGAGACGCTGACGACACTCGATGGCGAAAAACGCGCGCTCGATCCCTCGCACCTCGTGATCGCCGACGAAACCCACGCGCTGGCGCTGGCCGGCATCATGGGCGGCGCCGACAGCGAGATCGGCGGGGACACCGCCGACGTGCTGATCGAGAGCGCGTACTTCGATCCGTTGACGATCCGCCGGGGCGCCCGCACGCTTGGCATGCACACGGAGGCGTCCCACCGCTTCGAACGCGGCGCAGACCCGGAGATGGCGCCGGTCGCGGCGGATGTCGCGGCGGCGTTGATCGCCCGCCTGGCCGGCGGCACGGTATGCTCCGGCCGGGTCGACGTCAACCCGCGTCCGTTCCGATCCGCTGCGCTCGAGCTTGATACCGAGAAGCTCGGCGCGTTCGCCGGCCTCGAGATCAGCGTGGACGAAAGCGTTCGCATCCTGGAGGGGCTCGGGTTCGCGCCCCGCGTCGAGAACGGCCTCGTGCACGTCCACGTGCCGTCGTGGCGCGTCGATATCGAACGGGTGCAGGACCTGTACGAGGAGATCATCCGTCATGTCGGGTACGACGCGGTGCCCGCCCGCCTGCCGGTCCTGCCGGCCGTGCCCGGTCAGCGCCGGGGCCACTGGCCGCTGGTGGACCGCGCCCGCGACGCGGCCGTTTCGGTGGGGCTTGCGGAGGTCGTGACCTACTCGTTCATCTCGCCCGAGCAGGACGAGGCGGCATCGGCGCTGCCGCTCGTCACCGCCGGACCGGTCACGCTCGACAACCCGCTCGCAAGAACCCAGGCGATCATGCGCCGGAGCCTTCTGCCCGGGCTCGCCGCCGCGGCGCGTCTCAACCTCAACCAGGGGGAAACCGACCTCGCCCTCTTCGAGGAGGGCCGGGTGTTCGTCCTCGCCGACGGGAAACCGGCCGAGGGGGAGCGCCTCGGCATCCTGCTCTCGGGGCGGACCGGCCCGTGGGACCGCCGGGAGGCTGTCTCGTTCGGGGACCTCAAGGGGCTCGTCGAGGCGATCGTCGAGAGGACCGGTTTTCCGGCGCTCACCTGGAAGCGGGACGCCGCCGGTGCGCTGGACGAGGCGGAGGGTGCGGTCCTGCTCGGCCCCGGGGGGAGGCCCGCCGGGTACGCGGGGCTTCTCGGAACGCAGGTGGCCTCAAAATGGGAGCTGCGCCAGCCGGTGTACGTGGCCGAGCTCGATCTCGACCGGGCGCTCGCCGAGGTTCCGCTCCCCCACTTTCACGATCTCCCCCGCTTCCCGGCCGTCATCGCCGACATGACCGTCGAGCACCCCGCCTCGCTCGCCTACGCCGATCTCGAAGCGGCCGTTGGCCGTCTCGCGTCGCCGCTCGTCGAGCGGGTCGAGCTGGTCGTACGGTACAGTGGAAAGGGAATTGAGCCGGGAAGCGTTCGAACGACCCTCCGCGTGGTCTACCGCCACCGTGAGCGGTCGCTCACCCAGGACGAGGTCAACGCCGAGCAGGAGGCGCTGCGGGGGCGGTTGGCGTCCGAGTTGAACGTGCGGTTCGCCTGAAGGAGGCCACATGGCGATGCAAGCAACTCTCAAACGGTTGGAAGCGCGGCTCGGCGAGCTGCTCGAACGGTACATGGCTGCCCGGCAGCGCGTCGACGAGCTGGAAACGGAGCTCGGAGAGTTCCAAGATGTCGCGTCGAACGCCGAGGCGGCCCAGCAACGCATCGCTGAGCTCGAAAAACGTGTTGCCGAGCTTGAAGAAGCAGCCGCCGCCCGGGAGCGGGAAAGCCGGCGAGTCGCTGAGCTCGAGAGCCAGCGGAGCCAGCTCGCCGATCGGCTGGAAGATCTGCTCGGCCGCATCGACGAGGCCCTCGGCCAGGCCGACTGACGCCGCGCACACGCTCCCGGCCTCCTCTCGGCCCGCCCGCAGCTCCAGCGAGCCGTTCTTCTGAGCTTCAGGCGAATACCGTCGCACTCCGCGCAGTAGAGTTTGAACCGCGCGCCGGCACGTTGTCGACGACGCTGCCGTAAGAAATGCCGCGCGGGCGTATCCACGGTCGTAGCGGGAAGTGTGCGAGATATGCGGGTTGGAGCCTTGGCGGCGGCACGCACGTGCTGGCTGGTACGGCGAGAGGCCGTCTGGTCTTGCGTCCGCCCTGGGGTTCTGCAATGATGCCGGGGCGGACCGGTCCGGTCCGTCCCCGTCCGACTGAAACAGTCCCGATCTGCATGAAAGGGGGTTGCGATCGTGAAGCGAGAAATCCTGCTTGGTGATGAAGCCGTGGGCCTGGGTGCGGTTCACGCCGGCATCAGCGGCGTCTACGGGTACCCGGGAACGCCCTCCACGGAGATCTTCGAGTTCGTCGAGGGTATCGCAAAGAAAACCGGAACGATCCACGCCTTCTGGAGCACCAACGAGAAGGTCGCGTACGAGGAGGCGCTGGGCATGAGCTGGGCCGGCAAGCGGGCGCTCATCACGATGAAGCACGTCGGCCTCAACGTCGCGGCCGACGCGTTCATGAACTCTGCCATCACGGGGACCAACGGCGGCCTGGTCCTTTCCATCGCCGACGATCCGGGGATGCACTCCAGCCAGAACGAGCAGGACAGCCGGTACTTCGCGAAGTTTGCGCAGATCCCGTGCTTCGAGCCGGGAACGCAACAGGAGTGCTACGACATGACCGCCGAAGCGTTCGACCTGTCGGAGGAGCTGGGAGTCCCCGTGATGCTGCGGATGGTGACGAGAATCGCCCACAGCCGCTCGGCGATCGAGGTGACGCCCGCGCCACGGGAGCAGAATCCACTCCGCCCTTCGCGGGAGATTCACAAGTGGACGTTGCTGCCGTCGAACGCCAGGGTGCAGTACAAGCTTCTGACCGAGAAGCAGCCGGAGCTCCTGCGAAGGGCCGAGGCCAGCCGTTTCAACAGGATCGAGCTGAGGGGGAAACGTGGCATCATCGCCTGCGGCATTGCGTGGAACTACGTGCTGGAGAATCTGCCGGGGGACCACGATTTCTCGATCCTGCGCATCGGCCAGTATCCGATTCCCGCTGGGAAGATCCGGGAGCTTGTCGAGTGTGTCGACGACGTGCTCGTGCTCGAGGATGGCTACCCGTTCGTTGAAGAAATGCTCCGGGGACCGTTCGGCTTGAAGCAGGCCGTCGTCAAGGGCCGGTTGTCTGGCGAGCTGCCGCGAACCGGTGAGCTCAACCCGGACATCGTTCGGCGCGCGATGGGTCTTGAGCCCCGCGGTGGACTGGAGCTTCCCGAAGCGCCGGTTGGACGGCCGCCGACGCTGTGTCCGGGATGCCCCCACCACGATACCTTCCTGGCGCTCAACGAGGCCATATCGATCTACGACACGCCCCAGGTGTTCTCCGACATCGGGTGCTACACGTTGGGCGCGCTCCCCCCGCTCGAGGCGATCCACAGCTGCGTCGACATGGGCGCCAGCATCGGCATGGCCTCTGGAGCGGCGCATGCGGGATACCGCCCGGCCGTGGCGGTCATCGGCGACAGCACCTTCGCCCACGGCGGCATGACGTCGTTGCTTTCCGCCACCGAGCAGCACGTCGACGTCAACGTGGTGATCCTGGACAACGACACCGTGGCGATGACCGGCACCCAGCGTTCGATGGCCACCGGCGAGACGCTCGACAGGATCGTCGTTGGGCTTGGCGTCGAACCCGATCACGTCAGGGTGATCACGCCGGTGCCGAAGAACCACGACGCCAACGTCGGGGTCTTCCGCGAGGAGCTGGCCTGGGAGGGGCCGAGCGTGATCATCGCCCGGCGGCCGTGCATCGAGAAGGTCAAGAGGCACAAGTAGGAGGTAAGGAGAGCACCATGGAAAAGAACCTCATTCTGGCCGGGGTCGGCGGGCAGGGCATTCTGTCGATCGCGTTCGTGCTTGATAACGCATCCGTTCGCGCCGGGTACACGTTCAAACAGGCCGAGGTCCACGGAATGTCCCAGCGTGGTGGCGCCGTCCAGTCCAACCTCCGGTACGCGGACCACGAGATCTACTCCGACCTGATCCCGAGCGGGCGAGTCGACATCATTCTTTCAGTCGAGCCGCTCGAGGTCGAACGGTACTGGAGGATGCTGGCGCCGGATGGATGGGTAATCAGCAGCGTCACGCCCCACGTCAACATCCCGGACTATCCGCCGATGGATCAACTTCTGGATCAGCTGACGGCCTTCCCGAACGTGGTCCTCGTCGACGCCGGCAAGATCGCGAAGGCCGCCGGAACGCTCAAGGCCCAGAACATGGCCGTCCTGGGCGCCGCATCCCCTCTGCTCGATTTTACGGACGACCAGTTGCTCGAGTTCGTTGGAGTCCTGTTTGCGCGCAAGGGTGATCGCGTCGTCCAGATCAACGAGCGGGCGTACCGGTATGGCAAGGCTGCCGGCCTCTTCTTCCGTGGCCTGGTCGATGCGGGCGTCGCCCCGCGGATCGCCCTGGAGCTGGGCCGGAAAATGGATCCGGCAACCATCGATCCGGGGCTCGCATCCCGCTGGGCCGGCCGGGTCGCCTCCGATCCCGCCGCCGCGCAGGCGCTTCTGGACAGCGAGGGAGATCTCGCCTGCGACCGGGATCTCTGACGCCTTTTCCCCCACGATACATCGAGCGTAAACAAGGCCCGCCGGATCCGGCGGGCCTGTCGTTGTTCTGAAAGGGTGGAGGAGAGATTACCTGTTGCCGATGCCAAATCCAAAGCCGATGACGACCTGGAGCGAGTCGAGGTTCGGCTGAACGAGGCTCAGCCACCGTACCTGGCCGAGAGCGAACGAGTGTTCGGCAAGCTCGTAACGGACGCCGGCCCCGAGGTTCAGGCCCCAACCGATGCCGTCCGCGTCAGGGTAGTAGATGGGATTGTTGTAATCGATATCGACCCACGAAATACCGGCCGACACGAACGGGGTCCAGTGGCTCGCCTGGATCGGGAAAAAGCGGACGGCGCTTCCGGAAATCTCCAGCACGTCGGTCGTGTCCAAACCTCCAGGGAGGACCATCGGCCCAACTCCGTGAGGTCTGGCGGGCTCCGGGTTGGATGTCATCCCCTCAACCTGGAAAGCCCAGTTCTTGCAAAACGTATATCCCAGCTGGAAGCCGATTGTATTATCACCGGCGAGATGGCCCCCAGCATTCCACTGCGCACCTCCAAGGACCGCGGCCGTAAAACGGCTCTCCTGAGCTGTGGCCGGAATCGCGCCGAGGATCAGAATCGCACTCAACACCAGGAACGCTGTACGCTTCATGTCGTGCCTCCTCCTTTCATCTGCTCAAAACTCTAGTGCCCTACCCGCTTTCTGTCAATTCCTTCCCACACACAAGAAATGGCCGGGGAGGTCCCCGGCCAGCGTTCTTCTTCGTGTGGGGATCACGCCACGTGCTTGCCGCCTCCGACGGCCCTGCCGGGCCAGAAAGCCTTCAGGTAGTCGTGGTTCATGCGTGCGATTGCGGAAATCGAGATCTCCTTCGGGCAGGCCACCTCGCATTCCGTGTAGTTCGTGCACGCGCCGAAGGCTTCCTTCTGCATCTGCCCGACCATGGCCTTGACCCGTTTGTCCGCCTCGACCTGCCCCTGGGGCAGCAGGCTGAAGTGGGCGATTTTCGCGCTCATGAAGAGCATGGATGCGCCGTTCGGGCACGCTGCGACGCAGGCGCCGCAGCCGATGCATTCGGCGTAGTCCATGGCCAGCTCCGCCGTGTCCCTGGAGATCAGGACCGTGTTGGCATCCGGGGCGTTGCCGGTGTTGACCGAGATGTATCCGCCGGCCTGGATGATCCTGTCGAACGCGCTGCGATCGACGATGAGGTCCTTCATGACGGGGAAGGCTCTCGAACGCCAGGGCTCGATCGTGATGTCGGCCCCGTCCTTGAAGTGCCGGAGGGGGAGCTGGCAGGTTGTCGTGCCCTTCATGCCTCCGTGGGCGAGACCGTTGATCATCATCCCGCACATGCCGCAGATGCCCTCGCGGCAATCGTTCTCGAAGGCCACCGGCTCCTCGCCCTTTTCGATCAAGTGCTGGTTGAGGACGTCGAGCATCTCGAGAAAGGACATGTCCTCGTCGGCATCGTCCAGGTGATAGGTAACGAAACGGCCCTTGTCTTGAGGGTTCTTTTGACGCCAGATGTGGAGTGTCAGTTTCATCACTTATAGCTCCTCTGGGTCGGAGTGACCCATTCAAACTCCAGCGGCTCGATATGACGAACCGGCTCGGAGCCCTCGCCGGTGTATTCCCACACGGCCACATGCTGGAAGTGTTCATCGTCACGGAGGGCTTCGCCGCCCTCGGTCTGGTGTTCCTCGCGGAAGTGCCCGCCGGCGGACTCATCGCGCGCCAGGGCGTCGCGGGCGATCAGCTCGCCCAGCTCCAGGAAATCGGCCACGCGGGCGGCCTTCTCGAGCTCCTGGTTGATGTCGTGCTGGTCCCCGGGAATCCGCACGTTCTCCCAGAACTCGGCCCTCAGCTCCTGGATCCGTTTGATGGCGTCCTTCAGGCCGGTCTCGTTGCGGGACATCCCCACGTCATCCCACATGATGTGACCGAGCTCGCGATGGAACGTGTCGACGGTCTTTGTGCCGTTGACCGAAATCAGCCGGTCCATTCTCTTCTGAACGGTATCCTGGGCCTCGCGGAAGGCGTCGTTGTCGGTTGTGACGTCGCCCTGCGTGATGCCCGCCAGGTATTGGCCGATCGTGTTGGGAATGATGAAGTAGCCGTCGGCCAGCCCCTGCATCATGGCACTGGCGCCCAGCCGGTTGGCACCGTGATCGGAGAAGTTGGCCTCGCCGAGGACAAACAGCCCGGGGATCGTGCTCATCAGCTCGTAGTCGACCCAGAGGCCGCCCATCGAGTAGTGCGGCGCCGGATAGATCCGCATCGGGGTTTCGTACGCGTTTTCGCCGGTGATGCGTTCGTACATATCGAACAGGTTGCCGTACCGTTCGACGATCGCATCCATCCCGAGCCGTTTGATGGCGTCGCGAAAGTCCAGGTACACGCCACGGCCGGTCGGCCCGACACCGTACCCCTGGTCGCACAGGTACTTCGCGTTGCGGGAGGCGACGTCGCGCGGGACCATGTTGCCGTAGGCCGGGTACTTCTCCTCGAGGTAGTAGTACCGCTCCGATTCGGGAATCGAATTCGGATCCCTCGTGTCGCCCTTCTTCCGGGGCACCCAGATCCGGCCGTCGTTGCGCAGCGACTCGGACATCAGGGTCAGCTTCGACTGGTAGTCGCCGGTATGCGGAATGCACGTCGGGTGAATCTGCATGTAGCACGGGTTTGCGAAACCAGCGCCGCGCCGGTAGGCCCGCCAGATGGCGGTGGCGTTGGAGCCCATCGCGTTGGTCGACAGGTAGTAGACGTTGACGTAGCCGCCCGTCGCGAGAATCACCGCATCGGCCACGTACGACTCGAGTCGGCCCGTCACCATGTTGCGGACGATGATGCCCCGGGCCTTCCCATCGACAACGACCAGGTCCTGCAAGTCGGTGCGCGGGTGCAGCTCTACCTTGCCGGCGGCCACCTGGCGGGAGAGGGCGGAGTATGCCCCGAGCAGGAGTTGCTGACCGGTCGCCCCGCGGGCGTAGAACGTCCGGGAGACGAGGGCGCCGCCGAAGCTCCGGTTCCGGAGGTATCCGGAGTACTCCCTGGCGAAGGGAACGCCCTGGGCGACGCACTGGTCGATGATGTTCGAGCTGAGCTCGGCGAGCCGGTACGTGTTGGCCTCGCGCCCGCGAAAGTCCCCGCCCTTGATCGTGTCGTAGAAAAGCCGCCAGACCGAGTCGCCGTCGTACTGATAATTCTTGGTGGCGTTGATGCCGCCCTGGGCAGCGATGCTGTGAGCCCTTCGCGCGCTGTCCTGGTAGCAGAACGCCTTGATGTTGTAGCCAAGCTCGGCCATCGTCGCGGCCGCTGAGGCGCCGGCGAGACCGGTCCCGACGATGATGACCGTGTGCTTGCGCTTGTTGGCCGGGCTCAGCAGTTTGACATGTTCCACATAGTTGGTCCACTTCTGTTCAAGCGGACCGGATGGAATGTGAGCATCAAGCTTCATCGGTCCTCCCCTCTAGTGCACCCATCCCGCCCAGACGGAGACGGGAATGGAAATGTTGCCGATTGCGATGGCATAGGCAAAGATGATGGCGAAGATCCGCCGCCAGTGATTGAACCGGGGATGGCTCACACCGAGCGTTTGGAACAGGCTCCAGAGCCCGTGGTAGAGGTGAAATCCAAGCAGCAGGTTGGCGACGATGTAGATGATGGCGATGCCGGGATGTTGGAAGCCGCTGACCACGTTGCGGAAGACGTCGATCTGCCCGTTCGCCGTGTAGTGCAGCTGGTAGACGGAGCCGAAGGTCAGGTGGAGCAGGTGAAAGATGATGAAGAGCAGGATGATCGGTCCGCTCCAGACCATCGTCCGTGCCGCGTAATCGACCGCCGGATCCTTCTTGATCTTGTACTTGACTGGCCGCGCGCCGTAACTCTGAAGCCACACCTGGACCGCAGCAACGATGTGAACGAGCACGCACAGGAGCAGGATGATCCGGACCGGCCAAAGAATCTCCGGGATGCTGTGCAGGAAGTGACCGTAGCGGTTGAGCGCTTCCGGCCCGATGTAGATCTGCAAGTTCCCGATCATGTGGACGAAGATGAACAGGAACATGATGATTCCTGTGACCGCCATCCACATCTTCTTGCCGACGGACGAGCCGTAAAACCCAAGACTTTTGTCCATAGCCCTTCGAAGACCTCCCCCCGAGTAATTCCGACCTGCCGTCATGGACGGGCCAGTGCGCTCATGGTATTCCTTTGAGAAAATTTTCTCAAGCGCGTCAAAGACGTGCGGCGCGAGCGTCGCGAAGCCCCCACGACGCACGGCCTCTCCGCACGCCTGCATCGAGCGAATGACGGTCCGGGACACATCCGCACCTGGGCCGGACGCGCCACCGCGACACGGGGGCGTATCGAAGTGGCAGGTACGAGGCGCCCGGTCTTGACAGGGGCGTCCATTCGGCCGATGATCGATAGGTAATGAACATCTTGGGACGACCGGGGAGCGTTGAGGAAAACGGCAGCGACGAGCGCGTCTCCCAGATGCACGTCTACCGCCGCTATGCTGCGCGCGCGATCGCCGATGAACGGTGGGCGGCTGCGGAGGTGTTCCTCGACCGGATGCTCGAGGTCGATCCCCGGCACACGGAGGCGTGGCTGATGAAGGCCCACCTCTACCGTCATTGCAAGAACGATCCCGAAGCGGCGATCGAGTGTTACCGGAAGGTCATCGTCCTCGGAGGCTACGACACCGCCAACCCGCACGTGCGTGCGGCCCAGGATTCCCTGGAAAGCCTCCTGAGGCGGCTCGCATAGACACCCTTGGCGCACGTTGACGGGAAACGCTGTAGAGGGCGCGTTTACCGTACCCGCGTATCCAGGCTGGGTTGGAGATCGATGCCGGCCGGCGGGTGAGCGCCGGTGACGAGGATCTCGTCTCCCCTCACGCGTCCCGGGTAGAGCCAGCGGGTTTCACCGAGCAGGTTGACGACGGCCGCCGGGCGTTTCGCCGGGCGGTGGGCGCCGCGGACGATCATGGCGATCGTGTCCGAGGTTCCATCGGGATTGATGGTGAGCCACATCAGGCCACCAAAGGGCGTCGTGAGGTTGCAGATCCAGCGTTGGGGGGCGACCCGCTTGAAATCCCGGGCCGTGAGATGGCGGACATCCCCGAGCGTGGCCTGCACGAGCGGACGTTCGTGCAGCACCGGCGGCGGGTACGACCAGGGGTGGTCCGGGGGCCGTCCCCAGACCCACGGCCGCGCCGGGTGATCGGGGAGCATGTCCGGCATCCCCCCGGTCCACGATTCGGTGACACCCCAGCTCCGGTCCGACACGATCACGTTCCGGCCGCGCGGATCCCCGTGCCGCCGGCCCTCGGCCGACGGCGTCAGGTCGAGTGCGAAGAGCACGGCGCCAACGCTCGTGTAGCTGCGCACTTCGACGGCGATGACGTTGCGCCCGGCCTTCATAAGATCGGTGACCGGGACGACGTCGAGGTGGAACTTCGGCCGGTTTCGCCCGGCCATGGCGGGCTGGCCGTTGATCCACAGGACGTATTGCCGGTCGCCGCAGATCTTGGCGACCGCCCGCTGGGGGCGATCGAAGAGGGTGAGGCCCTTGATGAACAGCGCCGCCGTGGGACGCGGATGATCGACCTGGTTCGTGACCCAGATCCACTCGGCGTTTCCGGTGTAATGGTACAGCTCTTGACGGTAGAACCCCAGCAGGAGGAGCAGAAGGATGAGCAGCCCCCCGGTAGCGGCGGTTACCCCCAGCCACCACCGGCTCCTGGGGGAGAGGTCGGGGACGATCATCCCGCGGTCCGGATCAACTCCGGCGGTCGAGCAGGAGTGTGACCGCGGCCGCCAGCGTTGCACGCTCCGGCGTCGATGGAAGCTTCTCGATCAACTGGACCGCCCGGTCAGCGAAGGCAGAGGCGCGCCGGTGAACCTCGTCGAGGACGCCGGACGTCTTGATCATCTCGAGTACCTGGTTCTGGCCCATGCCCCCGAACTCGCCGCTGGTTAGCACATCAGCGATCTGCTTTCGCTGATTCCGGCTCAGGCGCGGCAAGAGCAGGATCATCGGAAGCGTCATCCGCCCTTCCCTCAAGTCGGCCATGACCGGCTTTCCAAGCTCCGACCGCGAGGATGTGAAGTCGAGTGCATCGTCGACGAGCTGGAAGCACATGCCGAGGCTGCGCCCGAACTCGGCCAGGGTCTCCGTGAGGTGCAGCGTCGACACCTGGAAGAGGGCAGGCAACGCGCACGCCGCGCTGAAGAGCTCCGCCGTCTTGCGCCGCGTGATGTCCATGTACGTGTCCTCGTCGAGCTCGAGAACGCCGCGGACGTGGTCGGCGAGGATCTCGCCCTCGATCATCTGGAGGGTGGCGCTGGTCAAGAGCCGCATGACCTCGACGTCTCCGAGCTCGAGGCTGAGATCCATCGTTCTCGTGTAGAGCCAGTCGCCGACCAGCACCGTGCCCTGGTTTCCCCACTTCCGGTTGGCCGTGGGCTTCCCGCGCCGCAGGTCCGACTCGTCGATGATGTCGTCGTGAATGAGGGTGGCCGTGTGGATCATCTCGATCACGGCGGCGTACCGGATATCCCGTTCCCCGGAATACCCGAGCATCCGGCTGATCAGGAGGACCAGCGCCGGCCGGACTCTCTTGCCACCGCTGCCGAGTACATACCCGGCGATCTCACGGACCGGGGGCAACGCCTGGTCCAGCTCGCGGTCGAGGAACTGTTGAACTTCGCCGAGACGCGGGGCGACCGAGCCGAAGACCTCCCGGATCTGGTGGGCCTGCTGGAACGAAGTGACATTCTCCCTCACGTGCGGAGTGTACCTTGGAACGGTCGCTGCGGTCCACTGCTGCTACGGCATTTCGCCGTGCGGTGGCGTTGAGGCGCCCGGGAGGCCCTGCTTGCAGCAGGCCCGCGGTCAGCGCCCGGGAGGCCCGGCCTTTGGCCGGCCCGCGGTCTTGAACCCGAGCCGTTCTGCACGCGAGCGTGCAGCTCGTCTCGCGCTCAATCCCGCCGGGGCTGGCGCCCCGCCCCGGGCTTGTCGCTTCGTTGGG